>NZ_JAPPRG010000002.1:922612-1227650 GCF_026672515.1 Novosphingobium sp. SL115
TGCCGCATCCGACCTTGCCGTGCTGAAGATCAGCGCGCCCAAGGCCCTTCCGTTTGTGAAGTTCGGGGATTCGCGCAAGGCGCGCGTAGGGGACTGGGTGATTGCCATCGGCAATCCCTTCGGCCTTGGCGGCACGGTGACGCAGGGGATCGTTTCGGCGGTCTATCGCGCCACGGGTTCAGGTTCTGCCTATGACCGCTATCTGCAGACCGATGCGTCGATCAACCGGGGCAATTCGGGCGGTCCGATGTTCGACATGGCGGGCAATGTGATCGGCATCAACAATGCCATCTTCTCGCCCACAGGTGGATCGGTGGGAATCGGGTTTGCCATCCCGGCTGAAATCGCCGCGCCGATCGTGGACAAGCTGCGTGCCGGTCAGTCGATCGATCGCGGTTATCTGGGCGTGCGCATCCAGCAACTGTCCGAAGACCTTGCCGCATCGCTGGGCCTGCCCAAGAACCGGGGCGAATTCATTCAGGCTGTCGAACCTAATCAAGCTGCGGCCAAGGCGGGTATCCAGGCGGGTGACGTGGTGGTCAAGGTGGACGGCAAGGATGTGACACCGGACCAGACGCTGTCCTTCATCGTGGCCAATACCACGCCGGGCAAGCGTATCCCCATCGAACTGCTGCGCAACGGTCAGCGGCTGACCGTGCAGACCGTGGTGGGCAAGCGTCCCAGCGAGGAAGAGCTGGCGCAGCAGACCTTTGATCCCGATGCGCAGCAGGATGGTGACCAGTTCGGCGGTAAGCAGCAGGCTCCGCAAGGGCCGGGCGTGCTGGAAAACACGCTGGGCGTTGCCGCCATTCCGCTGACGCCGCAGATTGCGCGGCAGTTGGGTGCCGGTGAAGATGCCAAAGGCGTAGTGATTACTGCTGTCGATGGTTCGTCGGACGCCGCATCCAAGGGGTTGCAGCGTGGCGATATCGTGCTGTCGGCCAATTATGTGACGGTTGCGACGATTGCTGATCTTGAAAAGATCGTGCGGACGGCCAAGGCTGAGAACCGTGAAGCCGTGCTGCTGCGCATTCAGCGTCGTGGCCAGCCTGCCACGTATATGCCCGTGCGCCTGCGCTGACAGGCAAGTCTGCAAAGACGGCAAACAGAAAGGGCCGCCCTTGCCGGGGCGGCCCTTTTGCTTTGTGGTCTATCCAGCGATCAATAAGTCGATGGCGGATCGCTGGCGGGGAAGCTTTCGTCGGCGGCTTGGTCCACCTTGTCCCAGTGCTTGGGGTTGGATCGCATCCCTTCAGTGCCGGCAGAGCGGATATTGGCGAAGTTTCCGCCGGTTTCCTCACCATCGGCAAAGGCGGCAGGCGCATGTTCGGCTTCGCGTTTCTGGACCGCGCGATAGATCACATATCCGGCCGCGCCCATGGCGGCCCATTGCAGCAGGCTCATTGATCGTCTCCTCTCGGTTGAAGGCCTATGCCTTCCATCGAACAGCCAACGATCAATCGCGCAAAAGGTTCTTGGACTGCGGCTCTTTAGGGTTCAGTCAGTTAACCGGGATCGGCCGTGCCCGCGACCCGATGGGGGGGTCTGTCTGTCGTTCTCCCTGTCGCCCGGTGGCGCGATTCAGGAAATCGTCATTGGCAGCCGCTGGAGCTTCGTCCTGCTGATCGGCAGGATAGGCGTCGGGATTGAAAGTGTCGGTATCACGATCATTCTGGCGGCGTGCCGGGTCGACCAGATTGCCCTGTTCGTCGACATAGAAATAGTCGTCCGGACTGCCCTGCATCGCTTCATCGTCAGGTTCGAGCTGCCATTGCGGCAGCTTCAGTTCGGTATCGAACTTTTCGACCGGACGCTTGGCCGTGGCGACTTTCATATAGGCGGCAAAAGCGCGTGCGGGTGCGGCGCCGCCCTGAAGGCCTGCCACTGCCTTGGCATCATCTCGGCCCATCCATACGCCGGTGGTGATGCCGCTGGAAAAGCCCAGGAACCAGCCATCCTTGTTGGATGATGTGGTGCCAGTCTTGCCTGCCACAGGCCGTCCGATCTGCGCGGCGCGACCGGTGCCAATGTTCACCGCCGTCTGCATCAGGTCGGTCATGCCCGCCGCGACATAGGGCGGGACAAGCTGCTGCTGGCTTTCCGGGCGATGCTGATACAGCACTTCGCCATCGGTGGTCGTCACCTTGCGGATGCCATAAGGGGTTACCGACATGCCCTTGGCCTGTACCGAGGCAAAGGCGCGGACCATGTCGATCACGCGCACTTCGGACGATCCCAGCACCATCGACGGCAGTGTGTTGATCGGCGTGGTGATGCCAAATCGGCGCGCCATGTTGGCGACCTGACCAAAGCTTACCTCGTTGCCAAGCTGCGCGGCCACGGTGTTCTTGGAATAGGCGAACGCGGTGCGCAGGTCGATTTCGCCCGCGTAACGCCCACCGTCGTTGCGCGGCGTCCAGCCATCAATGGTCACCGGTTCGTCGACCACCCGGTCATCGGGTGTATAGCCCGCTTCCAGTGCGGACAGATAGACGAACAGTTTCCACGAAGACCCCGGCTGGCGCACCGCGTTGGTGGCGCGGTTGTAATTCGAGGTTACGTAATCGGTGCCGCCGACCATCGCCAACACGGCCCCGTCGCGGTCCACCGATACCAGCGCGCCTTGCGTACCCTTGGGGGCAAACCCGGCAATGGCATTGGTGGCCGCGCGCTGCATGATCGGGTTCAGCGTGGTCCACACTTCGATGGGCTGATCGTTTTCGGGCAGCAGGATATCAAGCTGGGGCAGCGCCCAGTCGGTGAAATAGCGCGCCGAGTTCTGCCCTTCGGTGTCGCTGACCATCTTCACTTTCTTGAAGTCCACCGCAGCGGCTTCCTGCGCGGTCAGCACGCCGTTGTCCTGCATGGTCTTCAGCACCACGCCCGCGCGGCCCACGGCGGCATCGGCATCGGCGGTGGGGGAATAGCGCGACGGCGCTTTCACCAGACCTGCGATGATCGCGGCTTCGGGTAGGGTGATGTCTTCGCCCGCATGGCCGAAGAACTTGCGTGCAGCAGAATCGATGCCATAGGCGCCGCCGCCGAAATAGACCTTGTTCAGATAGAGTTCGAGGATCTGGTCCTTGGAAAACTTCTGTTCCAGCGCCAGCGCCAGCACCCATTCGCGCGCCTTGCGGCCAAAGGTCTTATTGTTGTTTAGGAAGATGTTGCGCGCCAATTGCTGGGTGATGGTCGATCCACCCTGCCGCCACGCCCCTTTTTCCACGCGCACCATCACCGAACGCACGATGCCGATGGGGTCAACGCCCCAGTGGCTGCGGTATCGGCGGTCTTCCACCGATATCATCGCATCCTTCATCGGCTGGGGGATGCGTTCGTAGGGAATCCATTTGCCATAGCTGGGACCAAGCGTGACGATTTCCGACCCGTCCGCCGCGCGCACAACGATCATCTGCCCTGTCTGGCTGGATTTCAGCCCCTGATAGCCTGGCAGCGACTGGGTCGTGACTGCCACCGCCACTGCCAGCGACACCACGCCCAGCACGGCAAAGCCCAGCCCCCACATGAACAGGCGGCCCATCCACCGGCGAAACGCCGAAGGTTGACGACTTGCTTTGGGGTCTGTCGGATCGGACCGCCCGCCATCGGGTCGGCGGGGAATGTCCCGTCTGGCCATTAGTAGTCTGTCGCTTCTTTCATTGCGGTTGCCGCGCAAGGCGCACGTTCACGGCCCTTTGCATAGGGCATTCGTAACGCAGGGTTAACCGCTAATCGCTGAACCGCCCAACTCACTCGTCCGGCGTGAAATCCAGCGATGCGCTGTTCATGCAATACCGCAGGCCGGTAGGGTTCGGTCCATCGGGGAAGACATGGCCCAGATGCCCATCGCAGCGGGCGCAGCGCACTTCGACGCGGACCATGCCGTGCGACACATCGCGGTGTTCGTCCACCGCGCTTTCATCGATCGGCGCATAAAAGCTGGGCCAGCCCGATCCACTGTCATATTTGGTGCCCGACGTGAACAATGGCGCGCCACATCCGGCGCAGTGATATTCGCCATCGGCCTTGTTCTTTTCATAAGCGCCGGTGAAGGCCCGCTCTGTCCCGCCTTCACGCAGGACATGATACTGTTCGGGCGAAAGCTTTTCACGCCATTGGGCATCGGTCAGGTTGAGCTTGTCGGACATGCGGGGGATCTCCTTGATGGTGCCCATATGGGCATTGCCCCGCACCGCCTCAATAGTGCGTTTTCTCGTCCGGTTTGGCGAGGTCATAGCAATGGGCGATGTCATATCGGTCGACTCCCCCTTGCGTTGCTTTGGCCTCTGCGGTCATGGCTTCGCGCGCCTGCGCCAGTGCGCGGTCGGCCTCGTCCCCGCTGCGTCCGTTGGCCATCATCGCTTCGCGTTCGCGCGCGGACAGCACCGATACCAGCGTGCGCAGATCCTGCGCTGCGGGGCTTAAGCCTTCGCGCCCATGCACTTCATCATAGGCAAGGCCCAGGATCGCCGCGCACTGCTTCAGATCGGGCACGATCAGCGGCGCGACTGAGGCATCGAGCATCGCCACACATGGTTGCGCCAGCGCTGCCAGCGCGGCATCGGGATCTTTTGCGCTTTGCAATGTGCGCACTTCGCCTGCGATCAGATCGCGCACGGCCTCGCGCGGCAAACCCGTTTCAGCCACCACCTGCTGCCCGGTATTGGCAAAGAACGTCTTGCCGCGCAGCGCCAGCGGTGGCCAACCTTGCGGTGCATCGCCATCGGCCTGCTGCAATGCGACGACGGCAAATGCGGCAGAACAGCGCAGCGCAGCGCGGTGATCCAGGGTGATCTGGGGCGCAACGGCAGGAGCAGCGGCCTGCGAGGGGGCGGATGCGACAAGCGCAAGGGCGGTTATGGCAGAAATAAAACGCATAAGGCCTGTTGCTAGAGGCAAAAAAGGGCCGCGAACAGCATTGTGTTCGCGGCCCCGGAAGGATGGCGCGCCCGGCAGGGTAACAAGGTTGGGCGCGCGCTGGAGATTGGGTTCAGCCGGCTGCCGCTTCGTTGCAGCGGGCCAGGTCTTCGCTCGAAAGGTCACCCTGCGGCGTGGCAAAGCGGGTCACCGGACCCAGCTTTTGCGTCAACCGGGCACAGACGATGGCCGGGCGTGACGTGTCGCGCGGGGCGCTGCATTCCGTCCCTTCGCATTTCCACAGCACGCCCTTCTGGATCACTTTCTGCGCGCCATCCATCGGACGGGTCAGAGTGGCGGAATAGAACGCACCATTGGCAGCGGCGCGCGCCGGAGCGGCTGTCATTGCAAAGCTGGTGACGGTTCCGACCAGTGCCAGAATGGCGGGTGCAAGCTGGCGCAGGGCGCCGTTATGATTGGCAATCAACATCGTGGTTCCCCTGAACTTCATTGTTGGGCCACGGAAACTGCGCAAGTTGGAGAGGATGCTATTTCCGTTGCGAATCGCTACCTAATGCACTAGGTTGTAAGTTGCAACTAGAAACTTAAATAGGCGAGCGCGATGGGCTATGACACCGACGATATGGAAAAGCTTCGCGAACCTCTTGGTGAAATCGCCCAATGCGGCCTGCCCCTCGCGCTTGAGGCGATGGGAGAACGCTGGTCGTTCATGATCCTGCGTGCCGCCTTCAACGGCGTGCGCCATTTCGAGGATTTCCTTGAAGCGCTGGGCATTGCCCGGAACATCCTTTCCAATCGCCTGTCAAGGTTGGTGGAAGCGGGCATTTTGAAGCGCGAGCATTGCGCTGATGACCGCCGCCGCATCGAATATCGCCTGACGCCCAAGGGACTGGACCTGTTGCCTGCGATGCTGGCGCTGCGCCAGTGGGGCGAAAAGTGGCAATTGAACTGCATTGCCAACCCGGTGCTGTGTGATGCACGCGATGGACAGCCGATCCTGCCCATTGGCATTCAGGCACATGATGGCCGTGTGCTGGCCCCGGCAGATCTGATGTGGCGCGACCGTGGCGAACTTGATGCCGAGGATACGGTGCGGGCCTTTTCCAAAGCGATCTGACAAGAAAGGGGCCACCGGTTTCCCGGCGACCCCTTGAGTTTGGCCCGGACGGGGGACTGGTAGTTCCGCCGGGCTGGGAAACTTGCTTACTTCGCCGCCAGCGCGGTGGGGCGGATGTCCGTTTTGGCGCGGCGCGCATCGGCATAGGACTTGGCAAAGCACTGGCGTCCGGCTTCATGCTGTGCAGCGGTGATGTCCTTGCGCTTCAACCCGCAAACATCCTTGGCGGCGTCCCTCAGGCGGGCGTTCAGTTTGGCGTGGCCGGTGGGGGTCGAAAGATCGAGGTCGGAATAGACGACCGAACGAGTTCCGGCAAAAGCGGGCTGCGCGGCGGAAAGAGCAAGGCCAATGAGGCCAGCGGCAAGCAGGGGCTTCTTGAACATGGCGACATCCTTGGATCGGTGCCGGACGGGGACCGGCTGGGAAGAAGACTTTGCGGTAACTGCACCGCATGCATTTTCTCTACGCGGGTCAGAGGGTTAAAGCGCGCGGCAGTCGACCAGGCTTCGGCAACAACCGACAAGTTGCAGGGCGCACCGACGAACGACAATTGCAGGTCCACGAACTGCAGGTGTGACAATCTTGCGTCCGTTGCCTAAGCACTGAGGCATGGCGATTCTGATTACGTTTCTGCTGGGCGTCGGCAATTTTGCGCTTCACCGCGCTGTCGCGGATTCAGGCCATCCGCTGCTGGGGCGGATGCCGGAGTTTTTCCATGCGCTGGGTGGGCGCTTCACGTTGATTCTCGAATTTCTGTTGCTGGTTGCCGCGCTGACTTTTGCGTCAGAAGGCAATGTTGGCGGACCGATTGCCTATGTGGTCTATTCGGTGCTCAACAGCTTTTCATCGTGGCTGATCCTGACAGACCGGGTTTGAGGAACTCCTGCGCCTTTGCAGGGTTTGCGTGCTGATGGACATCACCCCCCTTTGGCTTGTCGTGAATGCGGCAAGCGGCAGCAACAGCGATGCGGCTGTTCATGACGTGACGGTTGCCTTGGCTCATGCAGGCTGCGCGCCTGCGCGCACGGTCCGCTTCTCTGATGAAGATCTGCCCACGCGCGATCTGCTGGAACGCGAAGGCGTGGCAACGCTGGCAATCTTTACGGGTGATGGCACCATCAACACCACCACCACCCGGATCGAAGGCTGGTCTGGCCGCGTGTTGGTTCTGCCCGGTGGCACACAGAACCTGCTGTCCAAATCGCTGCATGGCGATGTGCCTGCGTCCGATGTCGTCCGCGCCGCTGTCCATGATGGCGGGACAAAGCGCCTGCGCGTCGTCCGCACGTCGCAGGGAACCTCGCTGGTCGAAGTGCTGGCCGGGCCGGGCGCGATGTGGGCCGATGTCCGCGAAGGCGTGCGCGATCTGGACTTTGGCACGATTGCCGAAAGCTTTTCTGCCGCGTGGCGCGAAACGACCGAAGGCCCAGGCGTGCGGCTTGCCAATCCGGCAGTGGGCAGGGCAGAAGGCTACCGTGCGGTACGCATTGCCCCCCAAAACACACAGGTTCTGATTGAAGGCTACGATTTCGAAGACTTCGGCCAGTTCGCCGCGCAAGGCTTTGCCATGCTGGTCAAACGCGATTTCCGTCAGGGACCGCACGATGACCTTGGCCATTTTGACTGCGTGACGTGTCGTAGCGACAGCCCGATCGCGCTGATGATCGACGGTGAACGGCGGCAGGGTGGCACCGAGGAACACTTCGTTTGCGAGGAGTTCGATCTCGACTTTCTTGCGACACGATCAGCCGGGGATTGACCGACGCCGCCTCAGCGTCGATCACGCCGTGCCAGATGACCCGCATATTTCATATCAGCGATATCCATTTCGGCCTTGAAGATCGTCGCGCGCTCGATTGGGTGGCGCAGTGCATCGCGCGGGAAAAGCCTGATGCCGTGGCGATCACTGGCGACCTGACGATGCGCGCGCGCCACCGTGAATTTGCCGCTGCCTGCGAATGGATCAGCGCTCTGGGCGCCCCGGTCACGGTCGAGGTCGGCAACCATGATCTGCCCTATTTCAACCTGGTCGAACGCTTTGTCGATCCCTATCGCCGCTTCCGCGCGATCGAGGAACTGGTGGAACGCGAGATCGATCTGCCCGGTGCCGCTCTCGTCCCGCTGAAGACCACGGCGCGCGCGCAGATGCGGTTGAACTGGTCAAAGGGCACGGTCGGCAAGGCCGCGCTGACGCAAACGCTGGCGGCCATCGACGCCCTTCCGGCCGGTTGCCGGGCCATCGTTGCCTGCCATCACCCGCTGGTCGAAGCCGGAACGCGCGGCAAGGCGCTGACCCGTGGCGGCAGTAACGCCCTTGCCGAACTGGCGCGGCGCAACGTGCTGGCGGTGATATCGGGCCACGTCCACGATCCGTTCGACCTGATCCACCCCACGCCCAACGGCCCGGTGCGGATGATCGGCGCGGGCACCGTGTCACAGCGCGTCCGCTCAACCCCGCCCAGTTTCAACGAACTGACGCTGGCCGACGGCGATATCAAGGTGCGCGTGCGCAATCTGGAACACGTCCCCACCCGCGACATGCTGATCGAAGACGTCCCTGAAAATGCCCTACCGCCACGTGCAGAGGGTGAACCGGTAGCCCCGGTCGGGGCGGTGCCGGCAGTGGACCCGCCGGTTCACTGACTTCAACTGCCCACACTCATGTTGTCGATCAGCCGGGTGGCACCGATCCGCGCGGCGACCAGCAGGCGGGCGCTTTGGCCGGTGAAAGTGGTGATGTCTTCCAGCGTGGCAGCGTCACGCAGGTCGGCATAGTCGATGGAACTGAATCCGCCGGCCAGCACTTCGGCATTCAGGGCAGCCAGCGCGGCACCCACGTCTGCGCCGCTTTCGATGGCAGCAATGGCGCGGCGCATGGCAACCGACAGGCCTGCCGCCTGCGCGCGTTCGGAGTCGTTCAGGTACTGGTTGCGGCTGCTCAGGGCGAGGCCCGATGGCTCGCGCACGGTGGGCACGCCGATGATCGCGTCGACATGGGGCTGGGTCAGGTCAAGATCACGAGCCATGCGGCGGATCACGGCCAGTTGCTGCCAGTCTTTCTCGCCAAACAGGGCGAAATCGGGACGCACCTGATTGAACAGCTTGCACACCACCGTTGCCACACCATCGAAATGACCGGGCCGCGCCGCGCCGCAGGCCACTTCGCTGACCCCCGAAACCGAAATGTTGGTGGCATAGCCTTGCGGATACATCTGATCGACCGTGGGTGCCCACAGCACCGCCACGCCTTCTGCTTCCAGCAGGGCGGCATCGGCGGCAAGGCGACGGGGATAGGCGTCCAGATCCTCGTTCGGCCCGAACTGGCGCGGATTGACGAAGATTGACGAGATGACGTGATCGGCGCGTGCGCGCGCCTGCCGCACCAGCGTCAGGTGCCCTTCGTGCAACGCGCCCATTGTGGGCACGAAAGCCACGGTTTTTCCCCCGATTTTAAGCGCGTCGACTGCCTTGCGCAGGTCTTCCAGCCGATTGATGGTTTGCACGTTCGCGGCCTCTCCACTAAGTCCGTGTGGTGTGGGCAGTAGGGGGGCGCAAGGCCTCCGGCAAGCCCGGCAAACGTCTAGACAGTAGAGAGAACAGCCCTTGTCGAACGGCCCGCATCGCATCGTCTTCGCCAACGAAAAAGGTGGCACGGGCAAATCCACGACGGCTGTCCATGTCGCCGTGGCGCTGGCCTATCAGGGCGCGCGGGTTGCCGCGATCGACCTTGATTCCCGCCAGCGTACCATGCACCGCTATTTCGAAAACCGCGCCGAAACCATGAAGCGCCGCCAGATTGCGCTGCCCACCGCGACGTTCGAGGTTTACGGCGGTGAAAGCGCCGAGGAACTGGACGCACTGACCGAACGGTTGAGTGGATCCCATGATTTCATCGTCTTCGACACGCCGGGCCGTGATGATCCGCTGGCCCGCCATGTCGCCACGCGCGCCGATACGCTGGTGACGCCGCTGAACGACAGCTTCGTCGACTTCGACCTGATCGGTCAGGTCGATGCCGAAACCTTCAAGGTGCGTCGCCTGTCGTTCTATGCCGAACTGATCTGGGAAGCCCGCAAGAAGCGGGCGATGACCACGATCAAGGAGGCGCGCCGTGAAATGGACTGGGTGGTGGTGCGCAACCGCACCGGTTACACCGAAGCGCGCAACCAGCGTCGCATCGATCAGGCGCTGACCGAACTGTCCAAGCGTGTGGGCTTCCGCATTGCCAGCGGCCTGTCCGAACGCGTGATCTATCGCGAACTGTTCCCCAGCGGGCTGACCCTGCTGGACAAGGGCCATCTGGGCGAACTGGGCACCAGCCATCTGGTCGCGCGGCAGGAACTGCGCACGCTGGTTTCGGGCCTGAACCTGCCGGTTCCGGCCAAGCCTGCTGCCGAACTACCGCTGGAAAGCGTCGCCTGATGGCCAAACTGCTGACGCTCATCCTCATTGCCAGCCTTGCCTGCAAACTGCTGGCAGGCAAATGGCCATGGGAACTGTTAAAGGCAGACGGGCGTTCGGCAAATGAGGCAAAGGCCCGGGCTCTTCTGGGGATTTCGCGCACTGCCGGCTATGATGAAGTGATCGAAGCGCACCGCCGGTTGATCGCGCGGGTTCACCCTGATCGCGGCGGATCGTCCGAAGCGGTGCACGAAGCCAATGCTGCGCGCGACCTGCTGCTGGCCCGGCTGTCGGATCGTCGTCCTGGCTGAAGCGCAGTTTGCGGGAGGCCCGTGCGGAAGGAGTGACCGATGCGCTATACCTTCGACCCCGGCATCCTGCGAGAATACGACATTCGCGGCGTATTCGGCGAAACACTGGGACCGAACGATGCTCGCGCCCTTGGTAGGAGCTTTGGCAGCGTGGTGGCGCAGCGTGGCGGCACCTGTGTTGCAGTGGGTTATGACGGGCGGATCAGTTCGCCCCTGCTGGAGCATGCACTGGTCGAGGGGCTGAACGCCAGCGGGATCGATGTGATACGCATCGGTATGGGGCCGACGCCGATGCTCTATTACGCCGAAGCGTCAATGCCAGAGGTGCAGGGCGGCATTCAGGTAACCGGCAGCCACAATCCCGCCAATCACAACGGCTTCAAGATGGTACTTGAAGGGCGATCGTTCTACGGGGCCGACATAGTCGATCTGGGGCGCATCGCCGATGAAGGCGCTTGGATTTCCGGTAACGGACAGACCACCACCATCGACATCATGGACGCCTATGTCAGCCGCCTGATGGACGAGATTTCCGGGATCGAGAAGATTGGCGGCATCGAGGAGATCGGTCGCCTCAGCATCGGCTGGGATGCTGGAAACGGGGCTGCTGGTCCCGTGATCGAGGCCCTGACCGCGCGCCTGCCCGGCCAACATGTGCTGTTGTTTACCACCGTGGACGGCCATTTTCCCAACCATCATCCTGATCCGACTGTCGAGGCGAACCTTGCTGATCTGCGGGAGGCTGTCGTGCTGCGAAGGCTCGATTTCGGACTGGCATTTGACGGTGACGGGGACCGGATCGGCGTGATCGACGGCAGAGGCCGGGTGATCTGGGGCGATCAACTGCTGGCGATCTTTGCGCAGGACGTGCTGCAAACGCTGCCGGAATCCACCGTGATCGCCGATGTAAAGGCCAGTTCGGCGCTGTTTGCCCGGATTGCCGAACTGGGCGGCAAGCCGCTGATGTGGAAAACCGGACACTCTCCGATAAAGTCCAAAATGAAGGAGACTGGTGCCCCGCTGGCAGGCGAGATGACCGGCCATGTCTGCTTTGCCGACCGGTACTATGGTTTTGACGATGCGCTTTATGCCGCTGTGCGCCTGATCGGGGCGTCGGTCCGGCTCGGCCAAAGCGTGACGCAGATGCGCGATGTCATGCCCGAAATGGTGAACACTCCCGAATTGCGCTTTCAGGTGGATGACGCGCGCAAATTTGCCGTGGTGGATGAAGTGCGCGAACGGCTGATGGCGATGGGCGCGCAAGTGAACGATGTGGACGGCGTGCGGGTGGATACGGCTGATGGCTGGTGGCTGCTGCGCGCATCGAACACGCAGGATGCGCTGGTGGCACGGGCGGAAAGCAGCAGCAGCGAGGCAGGCCTTGCGCGGCTGCTTGCCGCAGTGGATGCGCAGCTTGGCGCATCGGGCATAGTCAGGACAAAAGGCAGCTAGAGCGCATGGAAAGTCAGTGCTTTGCGCTTGCCAAATGCGCAGGCGCTGACGCATCAGGCGGATGAAGGCGGGGAGGCGAATGCTGATCGGGATCGACTTGGGGACCACCAACAGCGCGGTGGCCCTGTGGCAGGATGGGCAAGCGCGGCTGGTGCCCAATGCGCTGGGCGCGATGCTGACCCCATCAGCCGTGGCGATCCTGCCCGATGGTACCACGCTGGTCGGTGCTGCTGCGCTGGAACGCGCAGGCGCAAAGGACGGGGCCAGCGCTACCAGCTTCAAACGGTTCATGGGCACTGATCGCAAGGTAAAGCTGGGCCGTAAGGAATTTTCGGCCGAAGAACTTTCGGCGCTGGTGCTGATGGCGCTGCGCGATGATGTTGCCGCACTGACAGGGGATGTCCCGACCGAAGCGGTGATTACGGTGCCCGCCTATTTCAACGACCGGCAGCGCAAGGCGACACGCCGCGCGGGCGAACTGGCCGGACTTGCCGTGCGCCGCCTGATAAACGAACCCACCGCCGCCGCGCTGGCCTTCGGGCTTCAGGACAAGGCCGAGCGCGAGCCGTTTCTGGTGTTCGATCTTGGCGGTGGCACATTTGACGTTTCGATTGTCGAAATGTTCGAAGGCATTGTCGAAGTGCGCGCGTCTGCTGGAGATAATCGGCTGGGCGGGGATGATTTCAACACCGCGCTGGCAGGGGCCGTCAAAGCGCGGCTCGACCCTGAAAACAGGCTGGCGGCGATCGACGAACGCCGTGCGCAAGCCCTGCTGCAACAGGCCGCCGAACGGGCGCGGCGCGCACTTACCGATGCGCAGGATGCCGAATTTGCGATGACGGTCGATGGCGTGCGGCTGGCCACCACGGTTACCGCCAGCGAATTCGAAGCGCAGGCCGAAGGGCTGATCCGCCGGTTGCGTGATCCGGTGGTGCGCGCTTTGCGCGATAGCCAGATCGACGCTGCATCGCTGAGCGAAGTGGTGCTGGTGGGCGGGGCCACGCGCATGCCGGTGGTGCGCAAGGCGATAACCCGGCTGTTCGGGCGTTTTCCCAGTTCCGCCGTCCATCCCGACCATGCCGTAGCGCTGGGCGCGGCGATTCAGGGCGGGCTGATTGCGCGCGATGGCGGCCTTTCCGAAATCCGCATCACCGATGTCTGCCCGTTCACGCTGGGCATCGAAACGGCGGAACGGTCGGCACGGGGGATGATTCAGGACGGGCTGTTTTCGCCGATCATCGAACGCAATACGCCAGTGCCGGTCAGTCGTATGGGCATTTACAGCACCATGGCCGACAACCAGAAGCACATCGAGGTCAATATCTTTCAGGGTGAGGCGCGTGAGGTTTCGGGCAATGTCCGGTTGGGCACGCTGAAAATCCCGGTCCCCGCCAAAGCGGCGGGCGAAGTGGGCATCGAGGTGCGTTTTTCCTATGACAGTTCCGGCCTGCTGGAAGTGGACGTGGAAGTGCCGCTGACCGGGGCGCAGCACAACCTCGTCATCATTGACGAGGAAGACCGCAAGGCCGCCAGCGATCTGGAGGCGCGGCGCAAGGCACTGGCCGCGCTGAAGCATCACCCGCGCGAAGAAGCGGCCAATCAGGCGCTGCTGGCGCGGGCAGAGCGGTGCTATGAAGAGTTTCTGGGCGACGCGCGCGCGATTGTGGGCGACCGCATCGGTCACTTTGCCGCCGCGCTCGACAGCCAGGAGCCGCGCCGCATCGTCGATGCTGCCGCGGACCTGACCGAATTGCTCGACATGCTGGAAGCCAACCCGCCGCTGTGAGGGACCCATCGTGACCCCGACACAGGCCTTCCGAGTGCTGGGCATTGCCAAGACCGCCAATGTGGCGGCCATTCGGCGCGCCTATGCCGATGTGCTGAAGGCGATGGATATCGACCGCGATGTCGATGGCTATGCCCGGCTGCGCGATGCGCGCGATGCAGCGCTGCGCTGGGCGCGGATGCAGGCGGCCCCAGCGGTTGAGGATGAATTCGATCCTTTCGCAGGTGTAACGCCGCTGGAAGATGAACCTGCCGCTCCGACCGAAGCGCGGGAGAGTTCAAGTTGGCTTTACTCCGCCCCCGAAGTGCTGGGTGAAGCGGACCCGACGCTGACCACACGGCTGGTTGAAACCGCGCCCCGGCTTGACGTAACGCGCGGATTTTCTCCGGCGCAGGCTCCCGCGCAGCAGGCCATCGAAGTCAGCCGCGATCCTTTTGCCCGGCCCGTCCTGCTGGGGCTGGAACCCACCGCCGATGCGGTGATGCCCGCGTGGGCGCACGAACAGGCGCTGCACCGGTTGCTTCTGCCTGCGGTCGAAGATGATGACCTGCCGCCGCTGGAAGGGTGGGAAGAGGCGATGGCGCGGGGGCATCTGAAAGCCGTGCTGCATCAGGCCGAGACGTTGAGCGTGACCGGCTTTGACGAAGTGGACAACTGGCTGGCGCGGCTGCTGGCTGATGCCTGGCCTCGGTCTGCGCCCTTGCTGGAACCGGCAGCGGTGGTGTTCGGCTGGGAAGGGGAGCGTGGGCAGGTAACGGAACGGCCCGCCGTGGCCTTCCTGAATGCGCGCCTGCGGGGCCTGCGCTTTTACCAGAAAGTGCAAGAAGCGGGCCATCCGCAGCACAAGGCATGGAAGGAACTGACCACGCCCGCGCAGCAGGGCAGCCGCAAGGGCTGGTTCGTCAAGCGCGCCGATGTGGAACAGCTTCTGGCAGGCGTGCGCAAGAACTTCCCCGAACTGGAGCACCACTTCGACCACTGGCGCGTATCGCTTTGGGAGCGGCAGGGCGGTTCTGCCGACAACTACGGCTGGTTGAGCGGCTGGCGGCTGGCATTGTTCGGCCTGATCTTTGTGGTGCAGATCCTGCGCTTTGCCATTCCATCGGGGGACAAGGATGCCGCGTCCACTGTTCTGCCGCCGGTTGCCACGGCCAGCGAACAGGCGGTGCTGGACCGCGCCGTTACCACCATCTTCGGCCCCAACGTCACGCTGGACCGGGTGCGCGAGAAGCAGCCCGATCTTGCCGCGCTGTTTTCCGCCAACCGCACCATTGCCCGGTCGGAAAACAGCGGCGACGATGCCTATATCGGCAAAGTGCGCGATCTGGTGCGCGAACGGATGTATATGACCGCGCTGGTGCAGAAGGGCTCTTTGCTGACCGATGTTCAGCGCGTGCGCGCGGATATGCTGCGGGCCGCACGCAAGATGGGCGCGGCGCAGTGCATGGCCTATGTCCGCACGCACCGTATGGCGACAGAGGTGACCGTGCCCGACACCGTGCTGGAGGCAGAGCGGAAGCTTGCGTTGCGGATGCTCGACGCGCAGCAATTGGGGCCGCCGCAACGCATTGCGAACGGCAAGGCCAGCGTGCCGGGTGAACTCGTCAGCAAAGTCATCGACGCAACCGCCATTCCCGAAGCGCGCGTGCGGCAGGCGATGGGCGGCAAGGGATCGGACGCCGACCAGTGCTCCGTTACCATTGCGCTGATCGACGCCGCGCTGGGATGGAAGGGTGCGGAAAAGGCAGCGATCCTTTCCGTCCTGTGACCTGCGCCCTATCTTGGGCGGAATGACGCTTCCTTCTGCCATAACCGACTGGTTTGCTGCGCGCGGCTGGCGGGTGCGCAGCCATCAGACCGACATGCTGCTGGCCGCGCGCACCGGCGACCACGCGCTGCTGGTGGCCGATACTGGTGCTGGCAAGACGCTGGCTGGGTTCCTGCCAACGCTGGCGGATTTTTCCGGGGACGATCTACCCGGCGATGGCCTGCACACCCTCTATATCTCGCCATTGAAGGCGCTGGCCCATGATGTGCAGCGCAATCTGCTGGCCCCGATTGACGAAATCGGCCTGCCGATCCGCGTTGAAACCCGCAGCGGCGATACCCCGTCCGACCGCAAGGCCCGCCAGCGCGCGCGGCCGCCGCATGTGCTGTTGACTACGCCTGAGTCGCTGTCGTTGCTGCTCAGCTATCCCGAAGCGGCAACGATGTTTTCAGGGTTGAAACGGGTAATCGTGGACGAGGTGCATGCCTTTGCCACCGGCAAGCGCGGTGATCTGCTGGCACTGTCGCTGGCCCGCTTGCAGGCGATTGCGCCCGATATGCGGCGTGCCGCGCTGTCGGCCACGGTGGCTGACCCTGAAGATTTCTGCGCATGGCTGGCGCCAGATGGTGATGCAGGGGCCGTGCGTCTGGTCGAAGGCGAAGCGGGCGCGCCGCCGGAACTTGCCATCCTGCACCCGCAAGACCAGCGCGTGCCGTGGGGCGGACACGCCGCCGCATGGGCCGTGCCCCAGCTTTATGACGAGATCCGCCGCAACAAGACGACACTGGTTTTCACCAACACGCGCTTCCTTGCCGAGTACATCTTCCAGCTTCTGTGGGATGTGAACGACGACAAGCTGCCCATCGGCATCCACCACGGTTCGCTGTCCAAAGAGGCGCGGCGCAAGGTGGAAGGGGCGATGGCGCGGGGCGAACTGCGCGCGCTGGTTTGCACCGCCAGCCTCGATCTGGGGGTGGACTGGGGCGATGTCGATCTGGTGGTGCAGATGGGCGCGCCCAAGGGATCATCGCGTCTGTTACAGCGCATCGGCCGCGCCAATCACCGGCTCGATTGTCCCAGCCGTGCCCTGTTGGTGCCGGGCAACCGCTTTGAATTCCTTGAAGCTTTCGCCGCGCAGGAGGCGGTGGATCAGGGCCGCCGCGATGGCGAGGATTTCCGTGCAGGCGGCCTGGACGTTCTGGCGCAACACGTCATGGCCTGCGCCTGCGCCGGGCCGTTCGATGAAGCCGCGCTGCTGGCCGAGGTGCGCTCTGCCCATCCCTACCGCTGGGTAACAGATGCACATTGGCAGCGCGTGCTCGAATTCGTTGCCACCGGCGGTTATGCTCTGCGCGCCTATGACCGGTTCAAGCGCATCGTGCGTGATCGCAATGGCACATGGCGGCTGACCCACCCTGAACATGCCGCGCGGCACCGGCTGAACGCAGGCATCATCGTCGATTCCGAAATGCTGGAGGTGCGCTTCAAAAACGGGCGCACGCTGGGCAAAGTGGAAGAGAGCTTTGGCGCGACCTTGTCTCCCGGTGACACGATCCGCTTTGCCGGGATGGACCTTGAAGTCGAAGGCGTCCGCGATCTGGAGCTGATCGTGCGCGCGGCCAAGAAGCCGGGCCAGATTCCCAGCTATATGGGCGCACGCCTGCCGCTGACCACGCATCTGTCGGAACGGGTGCGCGGGTTGATGGTGGACCGCGCGGGCTGGTCGCGCTTTCCCGATGACGTGCGTGAATGGCTGGAAATGCAGGACTGGCGCAGCAGGCTACCCGGCCCCGGCATGTTGCTGGCCGAAAGCTTTCCGCACCGCGACAAGCATTACACTGTCTATTACACCTTCGAAGGCTGGAATGCGAACCAGTCGCTGGGCATGCTGATTACCCGCCGGATGAACGAACAGGGGCTGATGCCGCTGGGCTTTGTCGCCAATGATTATTCGCTGGCGGTGTGGGGCGCGCGGCCTGTGGCCGATCCGGCATCGCTGCTTTCGCCCGATATTCTCGCCCACGAATTTGTCGAATGGGTGCAGGAATCGCACCTTTTGCGCCGCGCCTTCCGCGAAGTCGCGGTCATTTCCGGGCTGGTGGAGCGCCAGCATCCGGGCAAACGCAAGACCGGCAAACAGGTCACCTTCTCCACCGACCTGATCTATGATGTGCTGCGCAAATACGAACCCGACCATCTGCTGATCGAAGCTGCATGGGCCGATGCGCGGGCACGGATGACCGATGTGGGTCGTCTGGGCGATCTGCTGGACCGGGCGCAGGGCCAGCTTGTGCATGTGACACTTGATCGCGTGTCACCGCTGGCCGTGCCGGTGCTGGTGATGATTGGCCGCGAAACCCTGCCCGCAGGGGCGGCGGATGACGAACTGCTGTTGGAAGCCGAAACGCTGGCCGCTGCGGCCATGCGCGCGGATTGAGCCAGTTAAAACACCACCGTTTCACACGAACGGCTGGAAAGAAAATATCTAAGCTGACCGTTAGTGCTGAGCCTGTCGAAGCACGCAGGCGCAACACACAACGCTCAATTCGTTTCTCGCGCCAGCCGGTCTGTCAGTTCGGCAATTTCCGACGGGTCCAGCAACCAAGTGCGCGTGGCGCGCCCTTCGCGGTGGATCGGCTTGGTCAGCAGCACCCGCGCATTGTCGCGCGCGTGAGGTTTGTACAGGCCGTAATGCAGCGCGCAATCGCGGATCGTGCCGATGATCGGCGCGCGGCCTTCAAGATCGATCATGGTCGCGGGCTGATCCCACGGGATGTCGTCAGTGAAAGCCATCGTCAAACGTCCAGATTGGCCACGTTCAGCGCGTTTTCCTGAATGAAGTCGCGGCGCGGTTCGACCACATCGCCCATCAGGCGGGTGAAGATTTCGTCGGTCACGTCGGCATCTTCGACCTTCACCTGCAGCAGCGAACGGTTGTCCGGGTCCAGCGTGGTTTCCCACAGCTGTTCGGCGTTCATCTCGCCAAGACCCTTGTAGCGCTGGATGGCAATGCCCTTGCGGCCACCGGCAAACACCGCATCCAGCAGTTCGGACGGTCGGGTAATGCCGTCCTTGGGCTTGGTCGCAGGGGCGGCGGTGGGAGCATCTGCATCGTCTTCGGCAGCCACAGCAACAACCGGTTCAGCTTCGGCCGCGCTGGCGCGCACCAGCCGGGCGATGCCAGCATAAACATCGGCGTTTTCAGCCGAAAGCCGGGCCAGCTTGCGCGCTTCTGCACTGACCAGAAAACCCGCTTCGATCATGTGATGGTCGGTCACACCGCGCCAGAAACGCTGAACGTGATAGCCCCCTTCTTCGCCAAGGTTGACGCTCCAGCGCGCTTCGCCATCTCCCCGGTCCAGCCAAAGTGCGGCGCGGGCAAGGGCTGCGTCGCGGGCATCGGCGGCCATATCGGGTTCCAGCGCACCTGCCAGGGCCAGCGCTTCGATGATGGCCGGGTTGTAGCGGCGCGGCACGAAGGCCATCAGGTTGCGCATGCGCAGTGCGTGTTCGACCAGATTTTCAAGATCAGGCCCGCTACGCGCGCCACCGACGGTTTCCAGCACGCGGCCTGAAAGGCCCGCTTCCACCAGATAACGGTCCAGCGCGGCGTTGTCTTTCAGGTAAACTTCGCTGCGGCCCTTGGCCACTTTGTAAAGCGGCGGCTGGGCGATGAACAGGTGCCCCGCCTTGATGATTTCGGGCATCTGGCGGTGGAAGAACGTCAGCAACAGGGTGCGGATATGCGCGCCGTCAACGTCGGCGTCGGTCATGATGACGATCTTGTGGTAGCGCAGCTTGGCCAAGTTGAATTCATCGCGCAGGCCGGTGCCCATCGCCTGAATCAGCGTGCCCACTTCCTTCGATCCGATGATCCGGTCAAACCGGGCGCGTTCGACGTTCAGGATCTTGCCCTTCAGCGGCAGGATCGCCTGAATCTTGCGATCACGGCCCTGCTTGGCCGATCCGCCTGCGGAGTCCCCTTCGACGAGGAACAGT
The DNA here is from genome assembly GCF_026672515.1 of Novosphingobium sp. SL115. GTDB lineage: Bacteria > Pseudomonadota > Alphaproteobacteria > Sphingomonadales > Sphingomonadaceae > Novosphingobium. Next base: position 942,325 of record NZ_JAPPRG010000002.1, read on the forward strand.
TCGCACTTTGAAGGATCGCGTTCCTGACAATCGGCCAGTTTGCCGGGCAGCGATGCAATGTCCATCGCGCCCTTGCGGCGGGTCAGTTCGCGCGCGCGGCGAGCTGCTTCGCGCGCGGCGGCAGCATCGATCACCTTGTGGATCACCGCCTTGGCGTGGCCGGGGTTTTCCTCCAGCCATTCGCTCATCTTGTCGGCCATCAGGCTTTCCAGCGGCTGACGCACTTCGGAGGACACCAGCTTGTCCTTCGTCTGAGATGAAAACTTGGGGTCGGGCAGCTTGACCGAAACGATCGCGGTCAGGCCTTCGCGCATGTCATCGCCCGACAGCGTGACCTTTTCCTTCTTCAACATGCCCGACCGTTCGGCGTAACCGTTCAACGTGCGGGTCAACGCGGCGCGGAATGCGGCAAGGTGCGTGCCACCGTCGCGCTGCGGGATGTTGTTGGTAAAGGTCAGGACGTTTTCGTAGTAGCTGTCGTTCCACTGCAGCGCCACGTCGATGCCGATGCCGTCACGATCTGCGCTGATCGTGATGGGTTCTGGCATCAGCGGCTGCTTGTTGCGGTCCAGATATTTCACGAACGCGCCGATGCCGCCTTCGTAATAAAGATCGTGTTCTTTGATTTCTTCATGCCGACGGTCGCGCAGCAGAATGCGCACGCCCGAATTCAGGAAGGCCAGTTCGCGGTAGCGGTGTTCCAGCTTGTCGAAATCGAACTCGGTCACGTTCTTGAACGTGTCGGTCGACGCCAGGAAAGTGACGCGGGTGCCCTTTTTGCCTTCAGGCGCGGGACCGCGCACTTCCAGCGGGCTTACCGCATCGCCATGAGCAAACTTCATCCAGTGTTCCTGCCCATCGCGCCAGATGGTCAGTTCCAGCCATTCAGACAGCGCATTCACCACCGAAACGCCCACGCCGTGCAGACCGCCCGAAACCTTATAGGCGTTGTCGTCCGACGTGTTCTCGAACTTACCCCCGGCGTGAAGCTGCGTCATGATGACTTCGGCGGCAGAAACGCCTTCTTCGGCGTGGATGCCGGTGGGAATGCCACGGCCGTTGTCTTCGACCGACACCGAACCGTCGGCGTTCAGTTCGATCAGCACAAGGTCGCAATGCCCGGCCAGCGCTTCGTCAATCGCATTGTCCGAAACTTCGAACACCATGTGGTGCAGGCCCGAACCATCGTCGGTATCGCCAATGTACATGCCGGGGCGTTTGCGGACCGCATCAAGACCTTTCAGAACCTTGATCGAATCGGCGCCATAAGTGTTGGCGTTGGGAATGTTTTCATTCGTGCTGGACATCCTTTGCACATAGGCATTCGGTTGCAAAAACCCAAGCGAATCCGGCTTGTTTTGCACAAGGGAAAGCCGCCATTTCCGCGCATCGTGCGATGGATGCCGCCAGATCGCGACAAGGCGCTTTGCAAGCCTGCCCAAACTTGCTGAAATGCGGCCTTGCGGTCCGCTTGATGGCCGGTCTTTCGGGGGAAAGTCCCATGCGCTCGATGCTTTTTGCCACGCTTTCCTGTGTTCTGCTGTCCGGTTCGGCTCTTGCTGCAGAAACGCCGCTACGGCCCGATCAGACCGCCTATCGCGAACTGCTGAAAGAGATGGTCGAAACCGACACCTCGATCACCACCGGCAGTTGCACGGCTCTGGCGGACAAGGTTGAAGGGCACTTGCGCAAGGCAGGCTTTACCGACGCTGAGATCCACCGTTTCGCCGTGCCCGAATTTCCCAAGGAGGGCGGCATTGTTGCCATTCTTCCCGGCACATCCAAAAAGGAAAAGCCGATCCTGCTGCTGGGCCATCTGGATGTGGTGGTGGCCAAGCGGGAAGACTGGACCCGCGATCCGTACAAATTCATCGAGGAAGGCGGGTATTATTACGGTCGCGGCGTGGCCGATATGAAGGCGATGGATGCGATCTGGATCGACATGCTGATGCGCATGCGCAAGGGCGGTGAAAAGCCCAAACGCACGATCAAGCTGGCGCTGACCTGTGGCGAGGAAACTAGCACCGCGTTCAACGGCGCGCAGTGGCTGTCGGAAAACCGTCGCGAGCTGATCGACGCGGCCTTTGCCCTGAACGAAGGGGGTAGCGGGCGCACAGACAAGCCGCTGGAACAGGGCGGCAAAGTGGTGGTCCAGACCATGCATGTGGGCGAAAAGACGCCGGTCAACTACCGCATCGAGGCGACCAATCCCGGCGGCCACAGTTCGATGCCAGTCAAGGACAACGCGATCTATGAATTGTCGGATGCCATTGCCCGCATCCGCGATTTCGAATTTCCGCTGATGCTGAACGATACCACGCGGGCCTATTTCAGCCGGGCAGGGGCCGCGCGCAGCGACGCCATGGGCAAGGCTATGGTCCAGATCGTCAAGACCCCCGACGACAAGCAGGCGCTGGCCCTGCTCGATACTGACCGCTCGTTCCATTCGATGCTGCGCACAACCTGCGTTGCCACGCTGCTGGATGGTGGCCATGCCAACAATGCGCTTCCCCAGCGCGCCGGGGCCAACATCAACTGCCGCATCTTCCCCGGCGTTTCGGGCGAAGAGGTGCGCAAGACGCTGGAAAGCGTGATTGCCGATCCGCGCATGACCGTGGTCCGCACCGACAAGCGCGGGCCGGAAGCCAAGGCTCCGCCGCTTGACCCCAAGATCATGGGACCAGCCGAAAAGCTGGTGGCCAAGTATTATCCCGGCGTGCCGATGGTTCCGGTCATGTCCACCGGCGCCACCGATGGCGTGTTCCTGTCCGCCGTGGGCATCCCGTCGTATGGCCCGCCGGGCCTGTTCGGCAACCCAGATGGTAACGGCGTCCACGGGCTGAACGAACGGGTGGCGATGAAATCGGTCTATACCGGGCGTGACCTTCTGGAAGAACTGGTCCGCGCCTATGCGTTCTGATTGACTAGGTTGTGGATACCCCTTGCGCTTCCCTCTTGACGCGGGACTCGCAGGGGTGTTCCTTGCAGGCATGCGTAACACAGCAGTCACGCGGCTCAGCCATTACGGTCCCAGCGGAGGCACTACCGCCCCCGTCCACAGGGACTGTGCCGGGACATGCTCCACAAGGCGCTGATAGAACGGGCGGCTGCGGCCAGGCCCCACAGCGGCGATAGCGCCGCAAATCTCGATATTTTGCGCAACGACCGGCACCTGTCCAACTGCCCCGCGCTGGTCCTCAATGCCGATTACACCCCGCTCAGCTACTATCCGCTAAGCCTGTGGCCGTGGCAGACCGCGATCAAGGCGGTGTTCCTTGAACGGGTGGACATCATCGACACGTATGACCGCGAGGTTCACAGCCCCGGTCGAGGGATGCGCTTGCCGTCGGTCATCGCGCTGCGCCAGTATGTGCGGCCCAGCGAATATCCCGCCTTCACCCGCTTCAATCTGTTCCTGCGCGATAGTTTCCAGTGCCAGTATTGCGGCACACCCGAAAACCTGACCTTCGATCATATCGTGCCGCGCCGTCTTGGCGGGCGCACATCATGGGAAAACGTCGCGGCGGCCTGCGCGCCCTGCAACTTGCGCAAAGGGGGCCGCACGCCCGAACAGGCCCACATGCGGCTGATGAGTCGTGCGATTCGCCCCACCACCTGGCAATTGCAGGACCGTGGACGCGCCTTTCCGCCCAATTACCTCCACGAAACCTGGCGTGACTGGCTTTACTGGGACGTCGAACTGGAAAGTTAATCCTTGTCCCGCAGCAGCGAGGCGCCCTTCCAGAACAACGCCAGCGTAATCAGCGAAATCCCCGCCGACAGCAGCATCGGCATGGCGGGCAGGTTGATGATCGCATGCGGCCCGCTGAACCGCGCCAGTGCCTGCGTATAGACCGGCGGGCCAATGATCGCCGCGATCGACCCGATGGATTGCACCGCGCCTTGCAATTCGCCCTGGCTGCGCGCGTCCACCGCGCGGCTGTTGAATGCGGCAATCGGCGGCTGCACGAAGCCCTGCAACGCCCCCACCGCAATCGCCACGTAAACCTGCCAGTGTTCGCGCGCCACGGCATAGAGCACTGCCGAAGCGCACAACCCGCCCACGCCCAGCATTACCGCGCGCCGTTCGCCCAGCTTGGGCAAGGCCCAGCGCAGGCCAAGGCCTTGCACCAGCGCGCTGGAAAAGCCGACCATGGCCAGTGCCAGCCCGACGTCAGCGGTGGAAAAGCCATAGGCGGCAATCGCGAAATAGGGCCACACCGCCGGATAGACGACATGCGCCAGTTGCCACATGCTCAGCGCCGCCACAAACCACAGCACTGTCGGGCTTTGCCCGCGCAGCGCCTTCAATGATGACAGCGCATTGGCCTGCCGCCAGTCGAACGGACGGCGGTTTTCCGGGCTGAGCGATTCCTTCAGGAACACCAGCCCGAAGGCAAAGTTGGTCAGCGCCAGCGCCGCTGCGGCATAGAACGGCAGACGCGGATCGACCGCGCCCAGCAGTCCGCCCATCGCCGGGCCAACCACAAAACCAAAGCCGAACGCCAGCCCCATCATGCCAAAGCTGGCCGCGCGCTTTTCGGGCGGGGTCACATCGGCGATATAGGCATAGGCGGCAGAGAAGCTCGCCCCGGTAACCCCTGCAAGCAGGCGCCCGATAATCAGCCAGCCGAAATGCGGGGCTATGGCTTGCAGCAGGTAGTCCAGCCCCAGCATCAGTACGGCAGCCAGCAGAACCGGGCGTCGGCCAAAGCGGTCGGAAAGATTGCCCAGCACGGGTGCGAACAGGAACTGCATCGCGGCATAACCCGCGCCCAGCCACCCGGCATATTCCGCCGCCGTGCCGATATCCACATGGGTCAGTTCGATAATCAGCCCCGGCAGCACCGGCGCGACAATGCCAAAACCCAGCATGTCGATCAGCACGATGGCAAAGACGATACCGAAAGAGGCGCGGTGCTGCATGGTGGGGATCAGCGCCGGTTCAGCGCGATTTCGCTTTCCGCGATCAGTTGTGCGATGATCTGTGCCACCGGCTCTTCCTCATTGACCATGCCCACCGATTGTCCGGCCATCACCGATCCGCGTTCCACATCGCCGTCAATTACCGCACGGCGCAGGGCGCCTGCCCAGAAATGTTCGATTTCAAGCTGTGCGGCGGCCATGTCCAGCGTGCCTTCATCCAGCAACTTGGCCACTTCCACCTGCTTGGTGGTGAATTCTTCGGTGCCCTTGTTCTTCAATGCGCGCACCGGAATTACCGGCAGGCGCGGGTCCACCTGCACGCTGGCCACGGCATCACGCGCATTGCCCCGGAAGAACGCTTTCTTGAATGCGGGGTGGGCAATGGATTCTGTCGCGCAGGCAAACCGTGTGCCAAGCTGCACGCCTGATGCGCCCATTTCCAGATAGCTGGCGATCATTTCGCCCCGGCCAATGCCGCCCGCCACGAACACCACATGATCTTCGGCAAGGGCCGGCAGGAATTCCTGCGCCAGAACCGAAGTCGACACCGGCCCGATGTGCCCGCCCGCTTCCGACCCTTCGATCACCAGCGCATCCGCGCCGGAACGCAGCAGCTTTTTGGCCAGCGCCAGTGTAGGGGCGAACACCAGCACCTTGCCGCCAAATTCCTTGATCGCCTCGACACTGCCCTTGGGCGGAATGCCGCCTGCCAGCACGACATGGCCCACCTTGTGACGGGCGCAGACTGCGATCAGATCGAAGAGCGCGGGGTGCATGGTAATCAGGTTCACGCCAAACGGCTTGGCGGTCAGTGCCTTGGTCGCGGTGATTTCGGCATCCAGCAGTTCGGGCGTCATCGCCCCACAGGCAATCACACCAAACCCGCCCGCGTTGCTGATGGCGGATACCAGATTACGCTCCGAAACCCAGCTCATCGCCCCGCACAGGATGGCGTGTTCGGTGCCAAGAAACTCGGCGCCACGGCGCATCAGTGCTGTGGTCTTGGGGCTGGCAGTCATGAAAGTGAGATCCCGTCCGATAAACTGCCGCGGGCTTTAGGGCGGCTTCGTGTCCACAACAAGGCACCAAACGGCACTTTGATCGTTCAATGCGATATCTATGGGCAATTTAACTTGTTTAGCCGATCAATGATGGCGGGTTAGATCGGTTTCATCAATGAAATGAAGCGAGGCGGATGAAATGGAACAGTCAGACAAGCCAGCAAATGGGCCAGCCGGTGTGTGTCCGGTAACCGGGGCCGGAACCCGCCTAACCACCGCGTTTGGTGCGCCTGTGGTGGATAATGCCAATTCGATGACCGCCGGTCCGCGCGGCCCGCTGCTGATGCAGGACGTGTGGCTGCTGGAAAAGCTGGCCAACCTCAACCGCGAAGTCATCCCCGAACGGCGCATGCATGCCAAAGGGTCGGGCGCTTTCGGCACTTTCACCGTTACCAATGACATCACCCGCTATACCCGTGCCGCCATTTTCAGCGAAGTGGGCAAGCAGACCGAAATGTTCGCCCGGTTCACCACCGTTGCGGGTGAACGCGGTGCTGCCGATGCTGAACGCGACATTCGCGGTTTCGCGCTCAAATTCTACACCGAACAGGGCAACTGGGACATGGTGGGCAACAATACCCCCGTGTTCTTCGTGCGCGATCCGCGCAAGTTCCCCGATCTGAACAAGGCGGTAAAGCGCGACCCGCGCACCAACCTGCGGTCGCCCACCTATAACTGGGATTTCTGGACCCTGCTGCCCGAAGCGCTGCATCAGGTTACGATCGTGATGAGCGAACGCGGCATCCCCAAGACCTACCGCCACATGCACGGCTTTGGCAGCCACACCTACAGCTTCATCAATGCCGAAAATGAACGCTTCTGGGTGAAGTTTCACTTCATCAGCCAGCAGGGCATCGAGAACCTGACTGACGACGAAAGCGCCACACTGATTGGGCAGGATCGCGAAAGCCACCAGCGCGATCTTTATGACGCGATCGAACGCGGTGACTTCCCCAAATGGAAGATGTGCGTCCAGATCATGCCAGAGGCCGAGGCCGAGACATACCGGTTCCACCCGTTCGACCTGACTAAGGTGTGGTACAAGGCCGACTATCCGCTGATCGAGGTGGGCGAATTTGAACTGAACCGCAATTCGGCCAACTTCTTTGCCGATGTGGAACAGAGCGCGTTCTCGCCGTCCAACGTGGTGCCGGGCATCGGCTTTTCGCCCGACAAGATGTTGCAGGCGCGCCTGTTCTCCTATGCCGATGCGCAGCGCTATCGTCTGGGCGTCAACCATCACCAGATCCCGGTCAACGCGGCCCGTTGCCCGGTGCACTCCAACCATCGTGATGGCACGATGCGCGTGGACGGCAACTATGGCTCGACACTTCACTATGCGCCGAACTCGTTCGACACATGGGACGCACAATCCGAATACCGTGAGCCGCCGCTCAAGATTCGTGGCGATGCCGATTTCTGGGATTTCCGCGAAGATGACGACGATTATTATACCCAGCCGCGCGCGCTGTTCCAGTTGATGAACCCGGCCCAGCAGCAGGCTTTGTTCAGCAACACGGCAGCAGCCATGGGCGACGCGCCAGACTTCATTAAGCGTCGCCATATCGACAACTGCACCCGCTGCGATCCGGCTTATGGTGCAGGTGTCGCCGCCGCGCTGGGCATGGCTCCCAGCGTGAACCCCAACCCGCAGCCCGATCTGGCAGACTAGTCACCAGCTCGCCCGCCTGCCTGCACGCCTCCTCTTCAATGGAGAGGGGGCAACGGGCCTTTCAGCAAAGGCGCGGCGCGAAAGCAGTTTCATCAGCAACAGCTGGGTGCTGCGTGAAAATAGAATAATTATGGAAGATGCAGGTGATTGGAGAGCTATTGTCCCCAAGCGCCACCGACTTCAGTAGAAACGCAAATATCTAGTTTTCCGAGGAAAACTGGAGCGGGCGAAGGGATTCGAACCCTCGACCCCAACCTTGGCAAGGTTGTGCTCTACCCCTGAGCTACGCCCGCTCGTGCGTTTCTGGCCGGTCGGAAAATGCCCCGTCCGGCTGGGGTGAAGGGGCCTCTAACGGCGACTCGGTAATAGCGCAACACCAAAAATGCATGTTGAGCGAACTCTTTGCAAAAAGCCCGTTTGCCCTTGCCGAATGGGTGGCGGTTCCCACATGGTGAGCCATACCTGAAACCGACTGAAACCTACCGGAGATGCACCTTGGCCAGCATGGGGCTTAACCTAGACGAACAGAAAGCGGTCGATCGTTTCCGCAAGGATGTGGTCGAACCATCAATGACCAAGCTGGTCATTCTCGATTTCTGGGCGGAATGGTGCGGGCCGTGCAAAGCGCTGACGCCGGTGCTGGAAAAGGTCGCCGCCGAATATGCCGACAAGGGCGTGGTGCTGGCCAAGGTCAATGTCGATGAGGAACAGTTCATTGCCGCGCAGTTCCAGGTGCGGTCGATCCCCACCGTCTATGCGATGTTTCAGGGCCAGCCTGTGGCGGATCTGACGCAGGCGCGCACCGAATCGCAGTTGAAGCAATATATCGACCAGATTCTGGCCAAAGTTCCGGTGCAGGCGGGCGAGGCAAAAGAAGACGTGACCCCGCTTCTGGCAATGGGTGAGGATGTCCTTGCCGAAGGCGATGGCGAACGCGCCGCAGCCATCTTTGCCCAGATCGCGGAAATCGCGCCCGATAATGCGCAGGCTCACGCCGGGCTGGTACGCGCGCTGATTCTGGCAGGCCAGAAGGATGAAGCGCAGGCGGTTCTTGATTCGCTGGACCCCAAGCTGGCGGCAGACCCGGTGTTCGCGCAAGCCCGGTCGGCGCTGGCGCTGGCTGAAGATGCCCCGGAAGAAGGCGAACTGGCTGCCTTGCGAGCGGCTGCGGCGGAACGCCCCGCCGACATGGAAGCGCAGCTTGCCTTCGCCAACGCGCTTTATGCCGGTGGCCAGCGCGATGAAGCCGCGGCAAAGCTGCTGGCGATGATCGCGGCGGATCGTGAATGGAATGAGGGCGCGGCCAAGGCACGCCTGCTGCAGATTTTCGAGGCTATCGGTCTTGAAGATCCGTGGGTTTCGGCCACGCGCCGCAAACTTTCCACCGTGCTGTTCGGTTGACCGCGATGGGCGCGAACATCACCTCTGCGCGCCTTTCCATCTTTCCGCTGGCAGGCGCGGTGCTTTATCCCGGCCTGCAATTGCCACTGCATATTTTCGAGCCGCGTTATCGCGCCATGGTCAGCGATTCGCTGGCGCGTGATCGGCGCATCGCGATGATCCAGCCGCAAAGCGCGGCTGATGGCGCGCCCCTGTTCAAGGTGGGCTGTGTTGGCAAGATTGCCGATGTCGAGGCGCTGGAAGATGGGCGCTATAATCTTATCCTTGAAGGCATCGCGCGCTTCCGGGTGATTCGCGAACTGGAAGTGACCACGCCGTTCCGACAGGTCGAGGCCGAATTGCTGGTCGATGACATGAACGAAGCGCTAAGCGCGGTCGAACGTGCGTCATTTGAACGTGAATCGCGCAAATTTGCCGATGCGCAAGGCTACGCCGTGGATTGGGATTCGGTCAGGCGGCTGGACGACATGTCGCTCATCAATGGCGTATCGCAAATTGCCCCGTTCGATGCTGCCGCTAAACAGGCCTTGCTGGAAGCAGACACGCTGGCCACCCGCTGCGAACTGCTGGTGCAACTGATGCAGTTTTTCGGTCGACGCGATTCGGACGATGAAGGCCGGGTTACCCTGCAATAAGCCGGGCGTCTCCTTCGCAGGCTTCTCCTCTTCTTTCCCCTGATTGACATCGCTGTCCAATCTTGGCGACATAGCCTGGAACAATGCAGATGTCGGGAGAATGAGGGTGGGCTGGAAATCGGCACTGTGCATGGTCAGCGCGGTGGCGCTTGGGTTTGGGGGCATGGCCCATGCCAAACCGGCAAACAACGGAATCGCCGCCGTGCTTCATGCCGACAAGCCGGGACCGGTGCTGTCGCGTAACATTCAGGGCCAGTTTGCCGAACATCTGGGCGGCAGCGTCTATGATGGCATCTGGGTTGGCCCGGACAGTCCCGTTCCCAACACGCGCGGCATCCGCAACGATGTGGCCGCTGCGTTGAAAGCGGTGAAAGTCCCGGTGGTGCGCTGGCCGGGCGGCTGCTTTGCCGATATCTATCACTGGCGCGATGGCATTGGCCCGCGCGCCCAACGCCCAATGCGCAAGAACGACTGGTGGGGTGGGCTGGAAAGCAACGCCTTTGGCACCCACGAATATTTCGACTTCCTCGACCAGATCGGGGCCGATTCTTACATCGCGATCAACATGGCGACCAGCACGCCATCGGAAATGCGCGAATGGTTGGATTACATTACGTCATCCGCAAACGATACTATCGCCGATCAGCGCCGCGCCAACGGGCGGCAAAAGCCGTGGAAGCTGGGCTTCGTCGGCATAGGCAATGAGGCATGGGGCTGTGGCGGGGCGCAGACGCCGGAATATTTCGCCAACGAATACCGCCGCTTCGCCACGTTCATGCACCGCAATGGCGCCACCTTTCACATGCACAACGACAATGCGGCGCTGCGCGTGGCATCCGGCCCCAACAACGACGATACGGCTTGGATGGACACGGTGCTGAAAAGCGCAGGGCCGATGATGGATGCCATTTCGCTGCACTATTACACCGTATTCGACGGCAAGTGGGACAGCCGCAACGAAGCCACCGCCACCGGATTTCCGGCGGAACACTGGAACCACATCCTGTATCAGGCATCACGCATGGATGGCGTGTTGCGCGCGCACGAAGCGGTGATGGACCGCCACGATCCGCAAAAGCGCATTGGTCTGTACGTGGATGAATGGGGCACCTGGTATGCGCCCGAACCGGGCACGGAACCGGGCTTCCTCTATCAGCAGAACACCTTGCGCGATGCGCTGGTCGCGGCGATGACGCTGAACATCTTTCACGCCCATGCCGACCGCGTGCGCATGGCCAACATCGCGCAGGCGGTGAACGTGCTTCAGGCGATGATCCTGACCGATGGCGCAAAGATGGCGCTGACCCCCACCTACCACGTCTTCCGGCTCTATATGCCGTTTCAGGATGCACAGTCGCTGCCGCTGGATGTGCAGGCGCCCTTGCTGCAATCCGGCACGGACAGCTTCCCAGCCTTCACCGCCAGCGCGGCCAAGGGCAAGGATGGGCGCATTCACGTTGCGGTGGCCAATGCCGATGCGGACAAGGGCTATCGCCTGTCGGTGCGGCTGGATGGCCTGCGCGCCCGCAAGGTCAGCGGCGAGGTGTTGACTGCGGCAAAGCGTGATGCCCACAACCTGCCGGGCCAGCCCGAACAGGTGCATCCTGTCCGCTTCGATGGCGCGCGGATTACAGGCGATGGCCTGACCATCGACGTTCCGGCCAAGGCGGTGGTGGTGCTGGCGCTGGATTGAGCAGCCGTTTCACGAACATTTTTGCCGTTCAGAACTGCGCCTGAATCCCGTCGATCACGAATTGCGCCGCCAGCGCCGCCAGCAGCACGCCCAGCAGGCGGGTAATCACTGCCTCCACTTGCGATCCCAGCGCGCGGATGATCGGGCGCGCGGCGATCAGGGCAAGGAAGCTCAACACCATGACCACGCCCAGCGCGCCAAGGATGACCAGGGTTTCCTGATTGCCATTGGCGCGCGCCGTCAGCAGCATGACCGATGCGATCGATCCGGGGCCTGCCAGCATCGGCATGGCCATGGGAAAGACCGAGACGTCTTCGACATGGGGCTGGGCCGTGCGCACCTTTTCAGCGCGTTCTTCCCGCCGTTCGGTGCGCTTTTCGAACACCATGTCCAGCGCGATCAGGAACAGCATGATCCCGCCAGCAATGCGGAAACTGTCCAGTTCGATGTGCAGCGCGCCCAGCAGATCTTCGCCACACAGTGCGAACACCAGCAGGATGCCGGTGGCGATCAGGCAGGCGCGCAGGGCCATGCTGAACGCCTGTTTGGCGCTGGCATTGGCGGTAAGTCCGGCATAGATCGGCGCACAGCCGGGCGGATCGATCACCACGAACAGGGTGACGAAGGCGGAGATGAAAAGCTGCCACATCGCCTCAGGCTCCATCTGGACGGAACGTGCGCGCCACCACTTCGCGCATTGCGCCGTCTTTCCAAATCCACGCAGTAAAGCGGCGGCTACCATCGGGCATTACAGTTGATCGCCATGCCAGCGTACCGTCGCGTGACTGGCCCTGCTTGCTGTCCGCGTCGGCAGGAGCATCGGATGGGGGAATTGGCCCGGCTAGCGGGCGCAGCGGTGGTAGATCGCCAGCCTTGCGCTTTTCGGGCCTGGCGCCGGGACGCATCGCACCATCTGGCGCGTCTTCCGGTTTCCCGTCAGGTCCGCGCCGGGCAAGGCAATCGGCAACCTTGCCTTCGGCCCAATCGGCTTGGGGCAGGGGTTGCGCCAGTGCGCCCCCATCATCCAGCAGCCATTTCCAAGGCAGTTTGCCTTTCGTCTGGCTCTGCCACACGGTTACGTATTCACCGTTGCCCCCGGTTGCCCCGGTCCATCCGCCATAGGTCAGACCCGCGCTGCCATCGCAGCTTATCCATGCCGCGCGCGTGGCCCATTGCACCGGAACAGGCGGATCGGCCCGGTCTTTCAGCGCGGTCTTGGCCAGCGCGCGGGCAGGTTCGAATATTTCGGCCGCATCGTCTGCCATTTCACGAAAGGCGGTCCATTGCCCCTTTTCGCGTGCCAGCCGGGCAAAAGCGATGTCGGCAGCAATCAGCGCCGATGGATTGGCATAGGCGCGCTGCGGACGGCCCGGCCCTTCCCCCGCGTCTGGCCGTGGGGCGGGCTGGGCAAAGGAAGGAACGGCAGTTGCCAGAAGGATCAGGGGGATCACGCGCTTCATGACGCCTGTCTAACCCAAGCGTGTGACGCTGCCCACCCCGCGCACAAACACTTCGTTATTCCCGTCTGCACGGGAATGGCGAAAGTTCTACGGAAGATCAGGCGATGTCAGATCGCGTCGTCGGCCAGCGTCAGCGCTTCGTTGCGATAGGCGGCAACCAGCGTGTTGCGCAGCAGCACCGCGATGGTCATCGGGCCAACTCCGCCGGGAACCGGAGTGATGGCCGAAGCGACGGCGGCGGCAGAAGCATAGTCCACGTCGCCCACCAGCTTCGTCTTGCCTTCTGTCGCGCCTGTCACGCGGTTGATGCCCACGTCGATCACTGTCGCGCCGGGCTTGATCCAGTCGCCCTTGACCATTTCCGGGCGGCCCACGGCGGCCACCACGATATCGGCGCGACCTACCACTTGCGCCAGATTCTTTGTCCGACTGTGCGCCACCGTCACCGTGCAGCTTTCCGCGATAAGCAGTTGCGCCATGGGTTTGCCCACGATGTTTGACCGGCCAATGACCACTGCGGCCAGCCCGGAAAGATCGCCCAGACGGTCCTTCAGCAGCATCAGGCAGCCCAGCGGGGTGCAGGGCACGAACCCCGGCTGGCCCACGGCAAGACGGCCCGCATTGGTGACGTGAAAGCCATCCACGTCCTTGTCCGGGTTGATTGCGGCGATGACTTTCTGCTCATCCATGTGGCGGGGCAGGGGCAGCTGCACCAGAATGCCGTCCACTGAGGGATCGGCATTCAGCTTTTCCACCACCGCCAGCAGGTCCGCCTCGGCGGTGTCGGCGGGCAGCTTGTGTTCAAAGCTGTTCATGCCCGCTTCCACGGTGCTCTTGCCCTTGGAACGGACGTAGACCTGGCTGGCCGGATCTTCGCCCACCAGTACCACGGCAAGGCCCGCCTTGCGCCCCGCCTGCGCTTCGAATGCAGCGGCAAGTTCGCCCACTTTACCGCGCAAAGTTGCAGCAAAGGCCTTTCCGTCAATCACGGCAGCAGTCATGGATTGGTCCTGTCCCGGTAAATTATGTGTCAGATACCTGATGCGGCAAGGCCGCTCAGCAGGATCGTCAGCAGGTTCAGGCCGACGATCAGCACCATCGGCGAAAAATCGATCGCGCCAGTATCGGGCATGATCCGGCGAATGGGGCGCAGCAGCGGCTCCAGAATGGCGTTCAGCGCCTTCCAGATCGCGGCCACGGCATTATTCTGCATGTTCACCACGTTGAAGGCGATCAGCAGGCTCAGCACGAACTGGACGATCACCACAATCACGATGATGTTGACCAGATAATTTACCATGGCGATCAGCGTGTAGAGGAACATAGGCGCGACTTTCTTGGCCAGCAGGAAACACGCTCCTAGCCGACCCTCTCCCAAGGCCACAAGTGGTCCTGCATCCGCCCGATTGGCTGTGACGCACATTTTTGTATGTTTTACATACTATTTTGGCAAGGGCAGTGTCGTGCTTTCGATGTGCCAGCGCAGTTGTTCTGGCGTTGCCCCATCCACGCCATTAACCCGGCGGATCACCACCTTGCCCTGGATCGCGCGCTTGCCATCAATGATGGTGACAGGCGCAGTGTAGAACAGCGAACCCGCCGCGCCTTCCTGCTGGCCGGGGCCGATGGTCACCTGAGGCGCCATCAGATCGCTCCACTTTGCGGCAAATGCGGCCTCGTCCATGCCGCTGCGCGCGCCGTGATCGCCCCAGAACGCGCGCACCGCTTTCCAGTCCCGCGCTTCGATGGCCGATGCAAAAGCGTCAAGCGCTTCAACGGGATCGCTGGCAAAGGAAGGCTCGCCCGCCTCCACCACGTCGGTCAGCGCCATGGATGGCTGTGCGGCTGGGTCTATGGTGGCAAAGGTCGCTTCTGGTCCGGCCAGTGCTTCTGCCTCGGCGCTGGGCGCAGCAGGTCCTTTCTGACAAGCGCCAAGGTTTAGGACCAAGGCAGCGGCCAGCGCAGAGGAAAGGCATGTGCGGATCATGCCATAGGGACGCGCAGCCCTTCGACAAGTTCCACAATTTACACGATTTTACGCGCGGATAAGGGTGCCTGCGCCCTGGGCGGTAAAGATTTCCAGCAGCATGGCGTGTGGCACCCGGCCATCCAGCACCACCGTCGCCTCGCAACCGGCTTCCACTGCATGGACGCAGGTTTCCAGCTTGGGGATCATGCCGCCGCTGATTGTGCCGTCTTCGGCCAGCCGCTTGATGTCAGCCGGGCGCAGGTCGGTCAGCAGATTCTTGTCCTTGTCCAGCACGCCCGGAACGTCGGTCAGCAGGAACAGCCGCGCTGCGCCCAGTTCTGCCGCAATCGCGCCCGCCATGGTGTCGGCGTTGATGTTGTAGGTTTCGCCATCTTCGCCCACGCCAATGGGGGCGATCACCGGAATCATCCCGGCCTTGCAGATGGTGTCGATCACGGTCGTGTCGATGCGCGCAGGTTCTCCGACAAAGCCCAGATCCACCACCAGCGCTTCACCGCTTTCGTCGGAAATGGCCTTGGGCGCTTTCTTCGACTGGACCTTGCGGGCGATGACCATGCCGCCGTCCTTGCCCGAAATGCCGATGGCCTTGCCGCCGGCCCGTGCGATCCAGCCGACCAGTTCCTTGTTGATCGCGCCTGCCAGCACCATTTCGGCAACTTCGGCGGTCTGCTTGTCGGTCACGCGAAGTCCGTCGACAAACTGCGATTCGATGCCCAGCGCCTTCAGCATGCGGCCAATCTGCGGGCCGCCGCCGTGGACCACCACAGGGTTGATGCCCACCGCTTTCAACAGCACGATGTCTTCGGCAAAGTCCTGCGCCAGTTCGGGATCGCCCATCGCGTGGCCGCCGTATTTGACCACGAAGGTCTTGCCGGCATAACGCTGGAGATAAGGCAGCGCTTCGGTCAGCGTTTCGGCCTTGGCGAGCATCGCGGGATCGTGGTTCTGTGTCATCTTGCGCGCGCCTTTACGCCTCTGTGCCCGAAAATGAAGCGTTTTCGTGCATTCAGCCCGCAGAATCGAGCTTGCGGCCCAGTTTCAGTACCAGCGCGATGATAAGCGGCACCAGCACGGCAGACAGCACCACCTTGGCCAGCATCTGCCCGGCCATCAACGCGGCAATCGGGCGCACGCCAACAAACGATACGGTGATGAAGATAAGGGTGTCGACAATCTGCGAAAGCGCTGCGGCAATAAACCCGCGCACCGCCAGAAAACGCCCGGCCACGCCGCGCAGGCGGTTGAAAATCCATACATTCAGCGTAACCGACACGCCATAGGCCATGATCCCGGCCAGCATCATCCGCCACGACTGCCCCAGGATGATGGGAAAGGCGTCCTTGGCCGGTTCATACATACCGGGATCGGTCGGCAGGTTCAGCACGAACAGCGTCAGCATGATGGCAAAGGCCAGCGGCAGAAAGCCATAACGCACCAGCCGGTCGGCAACATCCTTGCCGTGCAGTTCGGCAATCCCGCTGGAAATGGCCACCAGCGTCAGAAACGGAAAAATCCCTGCTTCCACCGCCAGCGGACCCAGTGCCACCTGTTTTGCGCCCAGAACGCCCCCCAGCGTCACCATTCCGCCATAAAACAGCGCGAACAGGAACAGGGAGCGGGGCACGGCAGAGGCAGGTTGAGCGTGTTCTTGCATGAAAGGGCCGATAGCGCGCTTTTCAGGCCGCGCCAATTCGCTAATAGATACGCCTGCAACCAAGTTTATCTCTGATCTGCGGAGCCAGAACACCCCCGATGCCTGTCGTTTCCAGTCTCGTCGGGATGCTGCTCATCCTCGCGCTCGCCTTTGTCCTGTCGTCCAACCGTCGCGCCATCCGGCTGCGCGTGGTCGCCGCTGCCTTTGCGCTTCAGGCAGGCTTTGCCGCGCTGGTGCTGTATGTGCCGCTGGGTAACCGCATGCTGCAAGGCGCGGCGGCGGGCGTTGAAGGGCTGCTGGGCTTTGCGCGCGCGGGCGTGGCGTTCCTGTTTGGCCCGCTGGCCGACCCTGCCATCGGCGGCACCAGCTTTGCCATTTCGGCGCTGCCGGTGATCGTGTTCTTCGCCGCGCTGATCTCGATCCTCTATTACCTTGGCGTGATGCAACTGGTGATCCGCTGGATCGGCGGGGCGCTGGAAAAGGTGACCGGCATTTCCAAGGTCGAATCGCTCTGCGCCGCCAGCAATATCTTCGTAGGGCAAAGCGAATCGCCGCTGGTGATCCGGCCCTATCTGGCTGCTCTCAACCCCAGCCAGTTGTTCTGCGTGATGACCGTGGGCATGGCAGGCGTGGCGGGCACCATCCTTGCCGCTTATGCCAGCATGGGTATCCGCATCGATTATCTGGTGGCGGCCGCCTTCATGTCAGCCCCCGGCGGTATCCTGATGGCAAAGATGATGATGCCGGATGAACCGCCCGCGCCCGAAGAAGGCGTGGCGCAAGGTGAGCCGCTGCCCAACCCGCATGTCAAACCCAGCCTTGCATCCGACGAGGAAGAACGCCCAGCCAACATCATCATGGCCGCCAGTCAGGGCGCGCAGACCGGGGTGAAGCTGGCTGTCGCCGTGGGCGCAATGGTGCTGGCGTTCGTCGCGCTGGTCGCGCTTGCTAACGGAATGCTCGGCTGGATCGGCGGCTGGTTCGGCTACCCCGAACTGTCGTTCCAGTTGGTGCTGGGCTATGTCTTTGCGCCGATGTTCTGGCTGCTGGGCGCGGAAACTTGGGCACAGGCCATCCACGCTGGCGGCTATTTCGGCACGAAGTTGGTGCTTAACGAATTCGTGTCCTTTATCGATCTCAGCAAGGATACGATGATGTCGCCGCACATGATCGCGGTGGTCACTTTCGCGCTGTGCGGCTTCGCCAATTTCAGCTCCATCGCCATCCAGATGGCGGTGACCGGCGGCCTCGCCCCCAACCAGCGTCCGATCATCGCCAAACTCGGCATCCGCGCGCTGGCCGCAGGCGCGCTATCGAACCTGATGAGCGCGGCTTTGGCGGGCCTGTTCCTCAGCCTTTAGGGGTTGCTGTTTAAATCAGATGCGCGCTGTAATGCAGCGCCAGCAGGTCCACAGCTTTGGCCAGCTTTTCATCCAGATAGCCCAGCAACCGGTGCCAGTCGTGTGCGCCGGCCAGTTCGCCGGGGCCGTCTGACACGCCGCGCAGGCCCACCAGTGGCAGGCCGAATGTGCGCGCGGCGCGAGCCAGCGCATATGTTTCCATATCCACCATGTCGGCGCTGATCCCGTCCCAGCCATTACCGCTGACCACATCGCCTCCGGTGGACAGCGTAGCAATCGGCAGGTCCAGCGGGGTTTCCAGCGGCAGGTCCACGGGTTCATCCAGATAAGGCACTACGCCCGGCGCAATGCCCAGCGGCGATGCATCGATATCGCGCCATGAAACGCTGCCGATCTGGTGGACCGATCCCAGTGCGCAACGGCGTGATCCGGCGGAACCGACCGACACGATCATGTCGGGCATTTGCCCCGCCGCTGCCAGCCGGGTCAGCGCGATGCCGGTGTGCAGCGCGGCTTCAACTGGGCCGATGCCTGTTATCAGCGGGGTGAACCGGGCGCGCAGGTGCGGGCCATATTCAGGTTCGGCTGCCATGATGAACAGCGCGCGGCGGCTCCCCAGCGCGGTGAGTTGGGAAATTGGTAAATCACCCATTGGCCTGCGCCTTCAATTGATACAGCAGGTCCAGCGCTTCACGCGGGGAAAGCGCGTCGATATCCAGCCCGTTCAGCTTTTCGCGCAGGGCGTCGACCTTCTCCTCAGCCGCTTCGATGGCGGCGGCAAACAGTGGCAGATCGCCCAATCCCGCTGCCAGCCCGCCGGTTTCGGCCCGCCCCTTTTCCAGCTTGTCCAGCACCGATTTGGCGCGCTTCAGCACTGGTGCGGGCACACCGGCCAGCCGTGCCACGGCAAGGCCATAGGACTTGTCTGCCGGCCCTTCGGCCAGTTCATGCAGCAGCACCAGATCGCCCTTCCATTCCCGCGCGCGGACATGGTGCAGCGACAGCGAATCGCAGCTTTCGGCCAGTCGGGCCAGCTCGTGGTAATGCGTGGCAAACAGGCAGCGGCTGCGGTTGATGCCGTGCACCGCCTCGACCACCGCCCACGCCAGCGCCAGCCCGTCATAAGTCGACGTGCCGCGCCCCACTTCGTCAAGGATGACAAAGCTACGCTCGGTCGCCTGTGACAGAATGGCAGCCGTCTCGACCATTTCGACCATGAAGGTCGACCGTCCGCGCGCCAGATTGTCCGATGCGCCAACGCGGCTGAACAGGCGGTCGACCAGCCCGATGGTCGCCCCTTGCGCTGGCACGAACCCACCCGCCTGCGCCAGTAGCACGATCAGCGCATTCTGGCGCAGGAAGGTCGATTTACCGCCCATGTTGGGGCCGCCCACCAGCCACAGCCGATCGTGCGTATTCAGGCAGCAGTCGTTGGAAACAAACCGCTCACCCTTGGCGGCCAGTGCAGCTTCCACCACCGGATGTCGCCCGCCCGTGATTTCAAGGCGCGGTTCGTCAACTACCCGCGGCAGCGCCCAGCCACCTTCGGCAGCGCGCTCAGCCTGCCCCGCCGCCACATCGATTCGGGCAAGTGCGGCGGCGGTGGCGGCAATCGCCTCTTTCGCGCGCACGGCATGGCCGACCAGATCCTCGAAGTGGGCTTCTTCTGCCGCCAGTGCATGGCCACCGCTTTCGGCAATCCGGCCCGCTTCTTCATGCAGCGCCAATGCGTTGAAGCGTACTGCGCCTGCCATCGTCTGACGGTGGGTAAAGCCTGAATCCGGTGCCATCAGCCGGTCAGCATGGCGCGCGGGCACTTCGATGAAGTATCCCAGCACGCCGTTATGGCGGATTTTCAGTGCCGAAATGCCGGTATCGTCGCGGTATTTGGCCTCCAGCGCGGCAATCGCGCGACGGGCATTTCCCGATACGCGGCGCAATTCGTCCAGTCCGGCATCATACCCTTCGGCAATGAACCCGCCCTGCGACCGTTCGGTGGGCGGCGCGGGCACCAGCGCGCGGGCGTAAAGGTCGGTCAGCGCGCCGTGGCCGGAAAGCGACGGCAGCAGCGCATCCAGCGGCGCAGGGCGATCCTTACGGGCGTGCAGGACGTTATACAAACGACGCGCCTCGGACAGGCCATCGCGCAACTGGCCAAGATCGCGCGGGCTTCCGCGCCCCGCCACCACACGGCCCAGCGCGCGGCCGACATCGGGCAGGGCGCGCAACAGGCCGCGAATGTCTGCCCGCAGCAGCGGATCGTCGTGCAACCAGCTTACCAGTTCCAGCCGCCGGTTGATGGCGTGGGTGTCGGTCAGCGGTGCGGACAGGTCTTCGGCCAGCAGGCGCGCACCCGCGCCGGTCACGCAGCGGTCGATGGCTTCGACCAGACTGCCGCGCCGCGTGCCGCCGGTGCTGATCAGAATTTCCAGACTGGCGCGAGTCGCTTCGTCCATCGCCATATGCATGCCCGCTTCGCGCGCAACCGGGGGCAGCAACAGCGGCAACGCACCGCGTCCCACATGGTCCAGATAGGTTATCAGACCTCCGGCAGCGGCCAGCATCGTGCGGCTGAACTGGCCGAAACCGTCCAGCGTGGTCACGCCATGCACCGCCTTCAGCCGTGATTCGCCCTCATCGCTGGAAAAGGTGCGATTCGGGCGCGGTACGCAGTCATACGGTGCGTCGGGCCAGTTTTCCGGCGCGACAATTTCGCTCGCGCCCAGCCGGGCCAGAGCCGCGCTCATCTGGTCGGCGTTGCATTCCTCCAGCTCCATCCGGCCTGTTGAAATATCGCAGGCGGCAATGCCGATGGCCCCGCGCACTTCGCACACCGCGGCCAGCACATTGGCCCGGCGCGGCTCCAGCAGCGCTTCCTCGGTCAGCGTGCCTGCCGTGACAAAGCGGACGATATCGCGCGCCACCAGCGCCTTGGAACCGCCGCGTTTCTTGGCTTCTTCGGGGGTTTCCACCTGTTCGGCAATGGCCACGCGGCACCCTGCCTTTATCAGCCGGGCAAGGTAACCTTCGGCAGCATGCACCGGGACGCCGCACATGGGGATGGGCGATCCGCCATGTTCACCCCGGCTGGTAAGCGCAATGTCCAGCACTTGCGCGGCGACCTTCGCGTCGTCGAAAAACAGCTCGAAGAAATCGCCCATGCGATAGAACAGCAGGCAGTCCGCGGCCTGCTCTTTCAGCGCAAGATATTGCGCCATCATCGGAGTTGGGGCATTAGGTGTCACGCGCTGGTGGCTAGACCAGACGCGCGTGTTTCTCAAACCATCGACACTGGATATCCGCAACTCTCGCCACAAGGGCTTGAGCCAATCAGCGGCCTGAGCCAGTCGATTTTGTGAAACCGGTCTTTGGAAGGTGTGCAAGGGTTTGACGCAAGTCCGCAACAAGGATTGGCTTGAAGGGGCAAAAGCGCTGTGGGCGCGGGCCGGGGCTTTGCCGTGGCTTTCGGGTCCGGGCATTCTGATTGGCGTCCTGCTGGTCTGCTTGCCCTTTGCGCTGGTCGATGTGCCGCCACTGATCGACGTGCCGGGCCACATGGGCGCCGCTGCGATTGAGGCTGCTGGACCCGGCAACCCGCTGGAAAAGTATTTCACCTGGAAATGGGTGTTCACGCTGAACATCGGTGGCGGCGTGCTGATGAAGGTGCTGGGCGCGCAGTTCGGCATTCTGGCCGCCGGGTGGTGGAGCACGGTTCTGGCCACCGGCCTGTTTGCGGGCGGCTGCCTGTGGACCATCCGCATGCTCAACGCCAAAGGCGGCCACGCGGCGGCATGGTCTTTGATGTTCGTGTTCAGCTTCCCGCTGCTCACCGGCTTCCTCAACTATATCCTTGCCACCGGGCTGTCGCTGACCGCGTTCGGCGCGTCGCTGTGGCTTGAAAAGAACCCGCGCGCCCGTGCGATCATGCTGATCGTGGCGCAACCGGTGGCCATGCTGTGCCATGCCATCGGCGGGTTGTTGCTGGCGTTGCTGGTGGGATCATGGGCCGTGGGCCGCGCGATCGATGAACTGCCGCAGGGCTGGCGCTGGCGCGATCTTGCCAACCGCCGCTGGCTGATGACGCTGGACTGGAAAGCCATCGGCCTGCGCTTCTGGCAGGCCTGCTGGCCGCTGCTGGCCACGGTCATCACCATTGCCCTGTGGAAGATTTTCTCGCCCGAACCGGTCAAGAGCATGAACGTGTGGCGCTGGGACCAGAAGGCATGGTCCTTCGTGCTGACCTTGCGCGATCAGTCAAAACTGCTGGATGGCGCCACCACCATCGCCGCGTGTCTTCTGGTGCTGGCAGGCCCGTTTCTGGGCGCACGCTGGCGCTGGCGTCAGGGTCTGCCGGGGCTGATGGTGCTGCTGCTGTTCCTCGCCATTCCCAGCGACATCAACGGATCATCCTTCGTCGATATCCGCCTGCTGCCTGTGGCTTTCATGCTGGTGCTGGGGCTTCAGGACTGGAGCGGGGCGCGCTGGCCTTCGCTGGCGCGCGGCGTGGCGGTTGCAGGCATGGCGCTGCTGGCCGTGCGGCTTACCGTTACCGCGGTCAGCTTTTCGGACTATGCCGAAGATTACAACAAACAGCTTTCGGCGCTGACCCATGTGGAACCGGGCAGCCGCGTGCTGGCGTTTGTCGAGCATTCCTGCCTTGATGAATCGTGGCGCAATACCCGGCGCGATCACCTTGCCAGCCTT
This sequence comes from Novosphingobium sp. SL115, assembly GCF_026672515.1. Classification (GTDB taxonomy): domain Bacteria; phylum Pseudomonadota; class Alphaproteobacteria; order Sphingomonadales; family Sphingomonadaceae; genus Novosphingobium. The sequence continues at coordinate 964,882 of NZ_JAPPRG010000002.1, forward strand.
GCCAGCCTCTATCGGCAGGCATGGGTGAACGATAACTGGGCCGTGCCGGGCCTGCACATGATCGTGCCGCGCTTCCGCCCCGGTCGCAATTTCACCGCCGATCCGTCGGAATTCGTATGGTCGCAGCGCTGTGCGGGCGGTTGGCGGCGCACGGTCGACAATGCCCTGCAGTTCGCGCCGATTGAACGGGTGGATTACGTCTGGTTGATCGACACTGGCCTGCCGCGCCGTCCCGATCCGCGCCTCCAGCTTGTCTGGCAGGAAGGCCGCAGCCTGTTGTTCAAGGTGCGACCGCTTGGCTTCCCGGCGTGGAAGCCAAGAGATTTCTGAATAATCGATAGCTTCGTATCGGCATCACGGCGTCTAGCCGCCTTGACGTAGCGGCCAAGGTCATACAGGGCCTGATGCTCGCACTACGGCCATATCACGGGGTATCAGATGTCCGAGGAAAGCAACGTCCGCTTCACCGAGCGCGAGGCGCTGTTCTACCACAACACGATCCGCCCCGGTAAGATCGAGATCATCGCGTCCAAGCCAATGGCGACGCAGCGCGATCTCAGTCTTGCCTATTCTCCTGGCGTTGCGGTTCCCGTCCGCGCCATCGCCGAAAATCCGTCCGACGCCTATGAATATACCGCCAAGGGCAACCTGGTTGCGGTCATTTCCAACGGCACTGCCATTCTGGGCCTTGGCAATCTGGGCGCGCTGGCGTCCAAGCCGGTGATGGAAGGCAAGGCGGTCCTGTTCAAACGCTTTGCCGATGTCGATTCGATCGACATCGAACTCGCCACCGAAGACGCGCAGGCCTTCATCGATGCGGTCGCGCTGATGGAACCCAGCTTTGGCGGCATCAACCTTGAAGACATCAAGGCGCCCGAATGCTTCATCATCGAACAGGCGCTGAAAGAACGCCTGAAGATTCCGGTGATGCACGATGACCAGCACGGCACTGCAATCATCTCCGCCGCTGGCCTGCTCAACGCCTGCCATCTGACCGGGCGTGATCTGAAAGACGTGAAGGTCGTGGTCAACGGCGCGGGCGCCGCAGCCATCGCCTGCACCGAACTTATCAAGGCCATGGGTGTGCGTCACGACAACGTGACCATGTGTGATCGTTCGGGTGTAATCTATCGCGGCCGCGAAGCCAGCATGGACCAGTGGAAAAGCGCCCACGCGATTGATACGTCGGCCCGCAGCCTTGAAGACGCGCTGGTTGGCGCGGATATTTTCCTTGGCCTGTCCGCAGCCGGTGCTCTGAAATCCGACTGGGTGACCAAGATGGCCCCCCAGCCGATCATTTTCGCCATGGCCAACCCGGACCCGGAAATCACCCCGCCCGAAGCCAAGGCCGTGCGTCCCGATTGCGTCGTCGCCACTGGCCGTTCGGACTATCCGAATCAGGTCAACAACGTGCTGGGCTTCCCCTTCATCTTCCGTGGCGCGCTCGACGTTCGGGCCACTGCCATCAACGAAGAAATGAAGATCGCCGCCGCCGAAGCAATTGCCCAGCTTGCGCGCGAACCGGTGCCTGAAGAAGTGGCCGCCGCCTATGGCATCAACCACACCTTCGGCCTCGATTACATCATTCCCGCGCCGTTCGATCCGCGCCTGATGGAAGTGGTGTCGTCCGCCGTGGCCAAGGCCGCGATGGATTCGGGTGTCGCGCAAAAGCCGATCGAGGATTTCGACGCCTATCGCAACAGCCTGAAGGCGCGCCTCAATCCGACCACTTCAGTTCTTACCAACGTCTTCGCGCAGGCCAAGGCCAATCCCAAGCGGGTGGTCTTTGCCGAAGCCGAAAACGAAGTGGTGCTGCGCGCCGCCATCCAGTTCAAGGATTTCGGCTACGGCACCCCGGTTCTGGTCGGGCGTACCCAGCCGGTTCTGGCGCTGCTGACCGAATTGGGCGTCAGCAATCCTGAATCCTATGAAATCCACAATTCTGCCGTTTCGCCGCTGGTGCCCGAAATGGTGGAATACCTGTACAAGCAGCTTCAGCGTCGCGGTTATCTGGAACGCGACGTGAAGCGCATGGTCAATCAGGACCGCAACGTCTTTGCCTCGCTGCTGGTGGCGCTGGGCCATGGCGATGCGCTGATTACCGGCATGACCCGCACGTTTGCGCAGTCGATGAAGGAAGTGCGCCGGGTTCTGCACCCCAAGCCAGGCCATCTGCCCTTCGGCATTCACCTTATGGTGGCCAAGAACTATACAGTGTTTCTGGCCGATACGACCGTCAACGAACGCCCTTCGGCAGAAGAACTGGCGCATATCGCCAAGGAAACCGCCGCTGTTGCCCGCCGCATGGGCCATGAACCGCGCGTCGCGTTTCTGTCCTATGCCACGTTCGGCAATCCCGGCGGGCGCTGGCTGGATTCGATCCGTGGCGCGGTCGCCATTCTCGATGCCGAAAACCCTGGCTTCGAATATGAAGGCGAAATGGCCCCCGATGCCGCGCTCAACCCCAAGGTCATGGCCAACTATCCGTTCAGCCGCCTGTCCGGCCCGGCGAATGTGCTCATCATGCCCGGCCTGCAATCGGCCAATATCTCGGCCAAACTGCTGCGCGAACTGGCGGGGAATGCCGTGATCGGTCCGATGCTGATCGGCATGGAAAAGCCGGTGCAGATTGCCCCGATGACCTCGATCGCGCCCGATATCCTGACGCTGGCCGTGCTGGCCGCCGCAGGGATTGTGGGCTGATCTGCTTGCAAATAACCTGACCTTGCGCCCCCGCGCAGGCGGGGGCCTCGGTCGGTCTATGCAGGCGCTCCGTAACAACACAAATGCCTCCGCCTGCGCGGGGGCGCAGGCATGTTGCGCATTTTAGCCATTGGGCAGCTTCGCCGCGTGCATTGCCGCTTCGCGCACAAGGCCGTCCACCAGCAGGCGCAAGCCTTTGGTGTAACTGCCGTCAAGATCGAACATCTGTGACAGGAATTGCGCCATGGCCGCGTTCTCGTGATAGATCGCCCAGCCCAGCGTCAGCGAAAATACCGCCGCTTGCGCAGCCAGGGCATCGGCAACCGAAAAGCCGTGTTCGCACAGCGGTTGCGCCATTTCGCGCGCGCTGTCCTCTCCCGGCGGGGACAGCGGATTGGCCACGGCCAGCAGCCGTGCTCCGTCACGGTGTCCCGCCAGCACCAGCGTCAGCCCCTTGCCCAGTTGCAGCAGCCATGCCCTGCCATCCTTGCAATCGGAAAGGCCCGCCCGCCCGCGCTGGTATATGTCCTGCGCCATCATGCCGGTCAGTTCGGCCTTGTCCTTGACATGCCAGTAAAGCGCGGGGGCCTGCACCGACAGGCGGCTTGCCAGCGCGCGCATGGTCAGCCCGTCCAGCCCCGCATCTTCCAGCAGGGCAAAGGCCGCGCGCAGGATGGATTCCCGGTCGATGGATATGTCGCGCTGTCGTGCCATGCACAGCCGTTTGACAATTTAACAATGTTAAGTAAAGTGGGTGGGCAGTTTGGGAGAACCGCTCGATGATTCACGTTCGCAATTCCTGGCATGTCGCATGCTGGTCCATGGATCTTGCCGTCGGCCAGCCGTTCGGCATCACCATGGCCAACGATCCCGTCGTCATTTTCAGAACCGAAAGCGGCAATCTGGTCGCGCTGGAGGACCGTTGCGTCCACCGGCTTGCGCCCTTGTCACTGGGGCGGTGTGAAGGCGAAAGCCTGCGCTGCATGTATCACGGCCTGCGTTTTGCGGCTGATGGTGCCTGTGTTGAAATTCCGGGGCAGGATATCATTCCTGCCGCAGCCAAAGTGCGGGCCTATCCCGTGGTGGAACGCCATAGCTGGATCTGGGTCTGGCTGGGCGATCCGGCACTGGCGGATGAAAGCCTGATTCCCCAAGCGGTCGGGCTGGATGATCCCGATTACATTCTGGGCCACGGCCAACTCGACTATGCCGCGCAGGCCCAGTTGATTCACGATAACCTGTGCGATTTCACGCACCTTGCCTTCGTCCATCCAGCCAGCTTCGGTGCGACGGAAGAATGGGCCACCACCCGCCCGCGCATTACGCAATTGCCGCGCGCCGTCCGTTTCGAACGCTGGGTGCGCGAGCAAAGCCGCGGGCATTGGGGCGGGGAACTGGTGGATGCATGGTCCAGCTATGAATACCATGTGCCCGGCATCCTGCTGATGCAGACCGCTTCATACGCGGCGGGCACGGCGGACATGCTGAACGATGCCGCACCCACGCCCGATCTGCCGCGCACCGGCGTCACCTTCACCAGTCAGGCGGTCACCGCGCTGACTGACAGCACCAGCCGCTATTTCTTCAGTTGGGGACCGCACCGCGACCATGGCGACGAAGCCTTGCGCGACACCCTGATGGGCGTGGCGGGAATGGCCTTTGCCGAAGACAAGACCATGATCGAAGCGCAGCAGCGGGTGATCGACCTCGATCCTTCCCGCCGCGTTATGCCGGCCACTTTCGACAAGGGCGTCGTGCTCTATCAGCGGCTGGTCGAACGGCTGGCGCGCGAAGAAGGGCTGGAAGCAGCAGCCTGATCCACGACCCTTGCGCCCCCGCGCAGGCGGGGGCCTCGGTGTTGTGACGGAACGCTGCGGCAAACCGCCTGAGGCCCCCGCCTGCGCGGGGGCGCATCATCGGTGGTGTCGGATCAGATCAACCCGGCCAGCGGGCTGGACGGATCGGCATATTTGCGGGTCTGCATCCGGCCCGCCAGATAGGCATCGCGCCCGGCCAGAACGGCGTATTTCATTGCGCGGGCCATGCGGATCGGGTCTTTCGCCTCGGCAATGGCGGTGTTCATCAGCACCCCGTCGCAGCCCAGTTCCATCGCGACCGCCGCTTCAGAAGCCGTGCCGACACCGGCATCGACCAGCACCGGAACCTTGGCCCCTTCGACAATAAGGCGCACGGTCACCTTGTTCTGAATGCCAAGGCCAGACCCGATTGGCGCGCCCAGCGGCATCACCGCCACCGCGCCTGCATCTTCCAGTTGCTTGGCCGCAATCGGATCGTCCACGCAATAGACCATCGGCAGGAAGCCTTCCTTGGCCAGCACTTCGGTCGCGCGGATGGTTTCGACCATGTTGGGATAAAGCGTGCGCGCCTCGCCCAGCACTTCCAGCTTGACCAGATCCCAGCCGCCCGCCTCGCGCGCCAGCCGCAAGGTGCGGATCGCGTCGTCGGCGGTAAAGCAGCCCGCAGTGTTGGGCAGGTAGGTGATCTTCTTGGGGTCGATATAATCGGTCAGCATCGGCGCCTTGGGGTCCGACACATTCACCCGGCGCACCGCCACCGTCACGATTTCCGCGCCAGATGCCGCCACAGCAGCCGCGTTCTGTTCGAAATCCTTGTACTTCCCGGTGCCCACGATCAGGCGGGATGTGAAAGTGCGGCCCGCGACGGTCCAGGTATCGTTGTTGCCGCTCACGTCCGATTGTCCTCCACCCACAAAATGCACGATTTCCAACACGTCCCCTTCGGCAATGGCCACATTGGCCAGCGTCGAACGCGGCACGATTTCACCATTGCGCTCAACCGCCACTTTGGCCGGATCGAGTTCGAGGCTGCGCACCAGATCGGCAATCGATCCGGGGTTTGCGCGGCGCGGTTCGCCGTTGACGGTAAGGGATAGCGTTGCGGTCATGCAGGCCGCTTTAACGATGCCCCTGCGACGCGCAAGGGCGCTCTAGGTGTCGTCAGGTGCGTTTCAGGCTGCGCAGCTATTGTGGCGGATATTGATGATGTGGGCGGCTGCCACCAGCACCACACCGCACATTGTCAGCACCACTTCTTCGGCCCCGTGGCCCACCGCCACTGCCGCGCCCATCAGCGCAAGGCCGGTTCCGCCAATTGCCAGCGGCAGCATCCGCCCATGACGCAAAGCGCCAAGCCCGATGGTGGCGGCCCCTACGATCAGCGCCAGAATCAGTCCCCAGTGATGCACTTCGGGGTCCAGCAGCACGCCACCGCCCAGCCCCAGAATGCCGACAAGAAACACACCGGCAAGGCAGTGGATCAGGCACAGCCCCGAAAGGAGCACGCCGAACCGGTCAAGCCGGGCACGCAAGGCAAGCAGAGCATCAGTCATCACCGGATTATATATGTTATAGTGTATCATTGCGCAAGGGTCTGCCGCAAATGAGGCTTGGTCAATATGCCTCATCATATGCCCGACGAACCCTCTTGCGATTCGCTATGGCTGCGCGCAGGGCACAGTGTCATGACTGCTGCCCAATCGCCCTCCACCCCGAAAGATGCGCTGGCTCTGGCGCGCTGGCTGTTCATCGTCGCGCTGATGGTCGTGGCCATCGTTGCGGTTGGCGGTATTACCCGACTCACCGAATCGGGTGTATCCATCACCGAATGGAAGCCGGTAACCGGCACGATCCCGCCAATCACGCAGGCACAATGGCAGGCAGAATTCGACGCCTATCGCCAGACCCCACAATATGTCCTGATAAATGGTCCGGCGGGGATGACGCTGGAATCCTACAAGTTCATCTTCTTCTGGGAATGGGTCCACCGCCTGCTGGCGCGCACCATCGGGCTGGTGTTTGCGCTGCCGCTGGCGTGGTTCTGGATCAAGGGGCGCATTCCGCAGGGCTACAAGCCCCGCCTGCTGGCACTTCTGGCGCTGGGCGCGGCGCAGGGCGCGGTCGGCTGGTGGATGGTCAAATCGGGCATCGTCAACGATGTGAAGGTCAGCCATTTCCGCCTTGCTACGCACCTGCTGGTCGCGCTGTTCACGCTGGGCGGGCTGATCTGGACCGCGCTGGACCTTGTCGCCCTGGCAAAAGGGCGCCCGCGCGCAAAGCTGCACGGCGTTGGCTTGCTGGCGCTGATCATGCTGGTGGTGCAGCTTTTCTATGGCGCGCTGGTTGCAGGAATGCGCGCGGGCACATCGGCGGGCGGCGGCTGGTTCAACTGGGATGCATGGCCGCTGATGCAGGGCAGTGTCTATCCCGACGGCGTCGACTGGGCGCTGGGTGCGGTCCATGCCTTCGTGTCCGATCCGTTCCTCGTCCACTTTATCCATCGCTGGTGGGCGTGGGCTGTGGTCGTGGTGCTGGTGATTGTCGCGCGGCGCCTGCGCAAGACGGATCGCAAGGCCTCCATCGTGCTGCATTCGGTGTTCGGCACGCAGGTTCTGCTAGGGATATTCACCGTATGGAGCGGCGTGGCGCTGTGGATTGCGGTGCTGCACCAGCTTGTCGGCGCGCTGCTGGTGGCGGCAACGACGTGGAGCGCACATCTGCTGAGCGCGCGCCGACAAGATGCATTTTGAAGGGGCACAAAAACCGGAAGGTATTATTTTACCTCTCCGAAAAGGCCCGGATTGCTTGACTCTTTGGGCCATATGCAACAAAGGCGCGCTTCCTTCGTCGTGATGCGCGGATTTCCGGGTGTGCGACGCACAGAAATCCAGGGAACCGAAGCGCCATGAAGGCACTCAGCAAGGTCACCCGGTCGATCAAACCGGCCGAGGTGGAAAAGAACTGGCATCTTATCGATGCCGAAGGTCTGGTGGTTGGCCGTCTGGCCGTCGTCATCGCCAACCGTCTGCGCGGCAAGCACAAGCCGAGCTTCACGCCCCACGTCGATTGTGGCGACCACGTTGTCGTCATCAACGCCGACAAGGTGCGTCTGACGGGCAACAAGCTCAAGAACAAGACCTACTACAAGCACACCGGCTATGCCGGCGGCATCAAGGAAGTCACCGCGGACAAGGTCCTAGGTGGTCGTTTCCCTGAGCGCGTGCTTGAAAAGGCGGTTGAACGCATGATCCCGCGCGGTCCGCTTGGCCGTGCGCAGATGCGCGCCCTTCACCTCTATGCTGGTGCTGAACACCCGCATGGCGGCACCCAGCCGGTGGCGCTCGACGTCGCTTCGATGAACCGCAAGAACAAGGTGGGTGCATAATCATGGCCGAAACCGAAAACACCGTCTCCAGCCTGGCTGATCTCAAGGATCTGACCGTCAGCGCACCTGCCGCTGCCGCTGCTCCTGCCGAAGCTGGTGAAGAAGCTCCCGTCGTTCGCACCGGTCCTGCAGCTCCGCTGCGTGATCGTGAAGTTGACGCACAGGGCCGTTCGTATGCTACCGGCCGCCGCAAGGACGCCGTGGCCCGCGTGTGGCTGAAGCCCGGTTCGGGCAAGGTCACCGTCAATGGCCGCGATCAGGAAGTGTACTTCGCCCGTCCGACCCTGCGTCTGGTTATCAACCAGCCGTTCCAGGTTGCCGGTCGCGAAGGCCAGTACGACATCGTCTGCACCGTCAAGGGTGGTGGCCTTTCGGGCCAGGCCGGCGCGGTCAAGCACGGCATCGCTCAGGCGCTGTCGAAGTTTGAACCTGCCCTGCGTGGCGCGGTCAAGGCTGCCGGGTTCCTGACCCGCGATAGCCGCGTTGTTGAACGTAAGAAGTATGGCCGGGCCAAGGCTCGCCGCAGCTTCCAGTTCTCGAAGCGCTAATCGCGTTTCAGACAGTCGCAAGGCTTCAAGAATCAAGGGGTTGGCCGTTCGGTCAGCCCCTTTTTTCTTGCCTGCGGTCTGCGTCTGTCCAAAGGCGTGCCGGGGACCGAGAGGAGTATTGTGCCGATGCCATCCGGCTCGAAAATGTTTGGCCAGTTGCGCCCCGGCGGACGTCTGGGCTGGGCACGCGGGGCCACGGGCGCGCTCATCGGTGTGGCGCTGGCCGGGTTGCTGGGCCACGTTCTTCCTGCAGGTCACCATTGGCCGTGGATCGTCGCGCCGGTGGGGGCATCGGCGGTGCTGGTCTTTGCGGTTCCGGCCAGCCCGCTGGCGCAACCTTGGTCGGTGCTCGGCGGCAGCATGATTTCGGCGCTGGCGGGGCTACTGGTCGGCCACATGCTGGCGGATGTGCCGACGCTTGCCGTGGGTGTGGCAATGGGCCTTGCGATTGCAGCGATGACTTATGCGCGCTGCCTGCATCCACCGGGCGGTGCATGTGCGGTGCTGGGGGCGTTGACTGCGACGTCTGCCGATGGATCGTGGGCAGTACTGCTGTTGCCGCTGGGCCTGAATGTGGCCGTGCTGATTGCAGTTGGCTGGCTATACAACAATCTGACCGGCCACGCATGGCCGCACCGTCCGGTGCAGGCGCCACCAACGCCGCAAATCCCGTGGGTCGGCACATATCAGCGGGCCGATCTGGATGCCGTGCTGGATGAATGGGATGAAGTGCTGGACGTGAACCGCGACGATCTGGACGCGCTTTTTCGCGCGGTGGAGCGCCGGGTGGCGCGGCGGTGGGAGGATGATCGCAAGTAGGAGCACAGGCGACTTGCGCTTTTGGTCCTTGCGATACAGGTTGCAGATAACAACCAGATCAATTGTGGAGAGAGCGCGCCATGACCAACCTGCATCGGGCCAATATCGAATGCAGTGATGCCGAATGGCAGGCGCGGCAGGATCTGGCCGCGTGCTATCGCATCTATGACCATCTGGGCTGGTCGGAATCGATCTATAACCACATTTCGCTGAAAGTGCCGGGCGAAGAGGGCGCGTTCCTTATCAACCCGTTTGGCCTGCTCTATTGCGAAGTCACCGCATCGAATCTGGTCAAGATCGACATCGACGGCAACAAGCTGGATCACAGTCCCCATCCGGTCAATCAGGCAGGTTTCACCCAGCATGCCTATTTCCATCGGCATCTGCCGTGGGCGCATGCCATTGCCCATGTCCACACGACCGAAACGATGGCGGTGTGCAGCCTTGAAGAAGGGCTGATGCCGATCAACTTCTATGCCTGCAATTTTGCCAACCAACTGGCCTATCACGATTTTGAAGGCGTGACGGTGCGCGCCGAAGAGGGCGAACGCTTGCTGGAAAACCTCGGCAGCAAGCGTATCCTGATGCTGAAGAACCACGGGCCGGTGGTTTTGGCGCAAACCCTGCCACAGATGTTCATCATGCAGTGGAGCCTGCAACGCGCCTGCGAAATCCAGATTGCCACGCTGTCGATGGGCCGCCCCGCCATCCGTGTGCCGGACGATGTGATCGCCATTCACCAGCGCGATCTTTCGCAAGTGAGCGCAGGCGGCGCGGTGGGCGAGGCGGATTTTGCTGCATGGACCCGGCGGATTGACCGGATTGACCGTAGCTGGCGGGATTGATTGAACGGCTACCCTGCGGCTAAGCGGGGGACATGGCCCGCCTTACCGTCAACAACCAGCCCGTGCAGTATCGCCTTGATGACGATACTCCGCTGCTGTGGGCGCTGCGCGATGCGGCAAATCTGACCGGCACCAAATATGGCTGCGGCACGGGCGAATGCGGGGCCTGCACCGTCATTGTCGATGGGCAGGCGATGCCCAGTTGCACGCTGCTGCTGGGTGAGGCCGAAGGGCGCAGCGTCACTACCATCGAGGGTTTATCGGGCGACCGGTCGCATCCGGTGCAGCAGGCGCTGGTGGCCGAACAGGCGATCCAGTGCGGGTTCTGCACGCCGGGTATCGTGATGGCCGCAGCCGCGTTGCTGGCGGGCAATGCCGTCCCTGCCGATGAAGACATTGCACGGGCTATCACCAATATCTGTCGCTGCGGCGTCTATCCCCGGCTGATCCGTGCAATCCAGCGCGCGGCACGGGTGATGCGCGGTGAAGAAACGATCAGCGCCGCTCCGCCGCCTGCGATTACCCCGCCGGGTGCGAATTGAGTCAAAAGGAACAGGGCATGAAAGCAACGATCTGGCACAATCCAGCCTGCGGCACGTCGCGCAACACGCTGGCGATCCTGCAGGATGCGGGCCATGACGTAACCGTGGTGGAATATCTGAAAATGCCGCCCGGCGCAGAAAAGTTGGCGCAGATTTACCGGGATGCCGGGATTACGCCGCAGCAGGGACTGCGTTTGCGGGGCACCGATGCGCAAGAACGCGGACTGCCACAGGCAGATGATGCAACCGTGCTGGCTGCGATGGCGGCAGAGCCGAAGCTGATCGAACGGCCACTGGTGGAAACCGAAAAGGGTGTGCGGCTGTGTCGTCCGAAAGAACTGGTGCTGGAAATCCTCTGACAGCGAAAGGTCAGAAAGGAAGCGCGCGTCCGGCAAGGATCAGCGCGGTCGCGCAGCCCAGCACAATCGTCTTGCGCAGCAGTTCCTGCAAGGCAAGTGCGGGGTGGTTCGCATGGATCAGGGCAATGGTGCGGCTCATATCCACGCCATGCGCCCCGATCCGTTAACGCACGGTAAAAGCGCTTAACGCTCCAGCCATTCCAGCAACGCGGCCATACAGTCGCGGCCCAGATGTTTTGACCGTTCCGGACTCCATCCCTGCACAGCGCAGGGCAGGTCGTCATTGTCCTTGAACGGCATTTCCAGTGTCATCGCCACGCAGCCGAACCGCTGCGCTACCTGATTGGTCGACATGGCAAGGTTGGCCCGGCCTGGCGCTGCTGTGGGATACCCGCGCGCGGTCTGAAAATCGGGAGTGCGGCGTTCCAGAATGTGGCGATAGTGGGCATAGCCTTCGCCCAGCGCGTCGGTCCACGCCGGGATGCCTTCAAACCCGGCGATGAAGGCATAGGGAATCGCCTCGTCCCCATGGACGTCCATGGCAAAATCGACGCCGGTTGCGTCCATCGCATTGCGGATTGCCAGCACTTCGGGGGACCGCTGCGCTGTGGGTTCATGCCATTCGCGGTTCAGGTTCACGCCCACCGCATTGGTGCGCAGATGCCCCCGGCACGATCCGTCAGGATTGGCATTGGGAACAATATGGAACCGGCAAAGCTGCAACAGGCGGCGGGCATGCGGGTCTGCCGGATCGGTCAGCATTTCCAGCGCACCTTCCATCCACCATTCGGCCATCGATTCGCCGGGATGCTGGCGGGCATAAAGCCAGACCTGCTTGTCCCCGCTGCCCATCTCAAGGCAATCGATCGGCTGGCCTTCGATGCTGGTGCCAAGGCTGCGATAATCCACGCCGGGCAGGCTGGCGATGGCGGCCACCATGTCGTGATGCCGCTCCATCGAAAACGGCGCGAAATAGGCAAACCAGCACATGCCTGCATCGGGCGTGTGACGGATGGTCAGCGTGCCGCCTTGCTCGCGCGGGTCATAACTGGTGCCGGTGCGGCCCCAGAATTCGCGGTCTTCGGAAAAGGCAGCGCGATAGTTCGGCCAGCCGCCGGGATAGGCGGACGCCTCCAGCCCGGTGATCTTCAGTTCCACCTCGCGGCCCTTCGCCCCGTCGACGCGGAAATGGAACCACTGGAAAAACTCGGAATCGCGGTCCTTGCGGATGGCCAACCGGGCGCTGGCACCTTCGACGTGCAGCACTTCGATATTGCCGGAATCGAACGCGGCATTGATGCGGATATCAGTCATTTGACGGTGATAGTCTCACCCGACGTGCCGGGGAAGCCCGCGAACAGCGCATGGGCCAGACGGGGCGCGGCAAGCGACGGGGTGATTTCCTTTGCGTTGGCCTTCTCGCGCGTTTCGGCCCGGCCTTCCCACAACGCTTCGCCGGTCTTGCGGTCACGAATGCGCACGGACAGGCGGGTAACCACCATGTCTTTCGGCCCGCCGCCAAGGTTGAAGCCCACGCCCAGCCCCACACCGCCGCCATAGCTGCCAGTCGATCCACCCACGCCAACGCTGACAGGACTGCGCGCCCGGTCGCGGCGCAGCGTTTCGCGCTCGACCATCACTTCGGCTACGCCATCGGCCGCGCCGGGTGTGGCGCTGCCGAAGCCTGCGCCGGAAAGCTCGCGCTGCACGGCGGCTTGCCACACTTGCCCTTCAAGGCTGGCGGCATCGGCGCCGGGACCACTTTCGACGATCAGCGCTGCGCCTTTCAGCCGGGGCAGGGTTTGCGCGGTGTGAAACCGCGTCACCTCAACCGCTGCCGGTTTGGCAAGGGCTGGCGCGACGATCAGGGTTGAGAGGGCAATAGCAGCCGCAAGACGTTTCATTGGCGTGGCATCCTTCCAGCCACCAAGGTGGGGACCAATCCCGCCCCGCGCAATGTCAAACGGCACAGGTCAAACGGCACAGCAGCGGTGATCAGCCGCCCGGCGTAACTTCGGTCGCATCGGCGAAGCGGGCGAACAGCGCCGATGCCAGCCGCGCCGCCACCGCGCCATCGTTCAGCCCGTCATCGTCCTCGCGCGTCTGGGCTTCGGCATGGCCTTCCCACAGCACGCGACCCGATGCCTGATCGCGGATACGCACGTCCAGCCGGGTGGAGATGATGGCTTTCTTCGCCTTGGTCAGATCGACGTTCAGCGCCAGCGCGCTGTAATTGCCGCGATTGGAAACGCCCACTTCCATCGCGCCTGACACCGGCTTCTTCTTGGCTTCTTCGGGCACCACAACAGCGTGGCTGATGCCGATCTGCGCAATCTGACCGCCTTCCGCGCCGCTGACGGCAGTGTCGTATCCCAGCTTGGCCAGTTCATCGACCACCGCAGCCTCATAGACCGGCAGCTTCCATTCTGCTTCCACGCCGGGCGCAGCGGACACCGTAATCGGCCCCTTGCCCAGCGCATCGCCTGCATCGGTGGCGCGATAGGCTTCGACATCGACCTTCTTCGATGGTTCGGCAGAGCGTCGCCCATCGGCGCCGCGCAGGCGCTGATCCATCATGCCTCCGCCATATCCACCGCCCCACATGCCACCGGGCATGGGCTGGGCCTGCGCCGTTCCTGTCAGGGCAAGGGCAAGCGCTACGAAACAGGGTAATCTGGCGTTCATTCGAATTTATCCGACGAAGGGCTAGGGGCAGTCAGCACAAGGCAGTAAGCGTCCTGCACTGTCGCAAGTATGAACGCGCGGCTGGCCTATATCCTTCGCGCAACAGGAGTGATTCGTCGATGACCAAGGTTCCCGTTCTCGTAACCGGCGGTGCAGGATACATCGGCAGCCATGCCGTGCTCGCGCTCAAGGATGCAGGCTGGCCGGTCGCTGTGATCGACAATCTGACGACCGGCTTCCGCTTTGCCGTGCCTGATGGCGTGCCGCTGTATGAAGGCGATATCGAAGACGGCGCGCTGGTCGCCCGGATCATCGCGGAACAGGGCATCAAGGCGATCATGCATTTTGCAGGCTCGATCATCGTGCCCGAATCGGTCGAGAACCCGCTGAAGTATTACCACAACAACACCGCCAAAAGCCGCGCGCTGATCGAATCAGCAGTGCAGGGCGGGGTGGCGCACTTCATCTTTTCATCCACGGCGGCCACCTATGGCATCCCCGAAGTTTCGCCGGTGACCGAAGACAGCCCGAAAAAGCCGATCAATCCTTATGGCATGTCCAAGCTGATGACCGAGACGATGCTGGCCGACGTGGCAAAGGCGCATCCGCTGAACTATTGCGTATTGCGCTATTTCAACGTCGCAGGCGCCGATCCTCAGGCGCGCACCGGCCAGTCCACCGCCGGGGCCACACATCTTATCAAGGTCGCGGTCGAGGCTGCGCTTGGCAAGCGTGAATCGGTCGGCGTGTTCGGCACCGACTACGCCACGCCCGATGGTACAGGCGTGCGCGATTACATCCACGTGTCCGATCTGGCGCAGGCCCATGTGCTGGCGCTGGCCGAACTGGTGGCCAGCCCGCGCGACTGCCTGACCATGAACTGCGGTTATGGCAGCGGGTTCTCGGTCTTGCAGGTGCTGGACGCGGTGGACCGGGTGACCAACAATAAAATCGTGCGCGTCATGCAGCCGCGCCGCGCGGGCGACCCTGATTCGCTGATTTCGGACAACAGCCGGATCAAGGCCACGCTGCCATGGGTGCCACAACATGCCGATCTCGATACCATCGTTGCCCACGCGCTGGCGTGGGAGCGCAAACTCGATGAAATTCGCGGGAAAGGTTGACTTGGCCGGTCGCCGTCTTTAACGGCCACGCTTCAGTTTTCAGCCCGGTCAGCTTCGGGCAAAGGGATTCGACATGAAGATTCGCAACAGCCTGAAGTCGCTCAAGGACCGCCACCGGGACAACCGCGTAATCCGCCGCCGTGGCCGCGTCTATGTGATCAACAAGACCCAGAAGCGCTTCAAGGCGCGCCAGGGTTAATCAACCAGTTTCGGTGTGGTCCCGCGACGGCGGGGCTGCACCGGAAACACGGCTGGCCTCACTTCGGTAGAGGCCCCAACCCCCGCCACAAGCGGGGGTTCTGTCGTTTGCAGGGTGTCGTTCGTGCCAGAGCGCGTGGTTGAATCAGAGCGTGTGGTTGATACGGTCGTGTGGGATATCGGTCGGGTGCTGGTCGAATTCGATCTTGGCCGCATCTACCGCGACATGATTCCCGATTGTGCCGAGCGCGCCCGATTCGTGGCCCAGGTGGTGACTGAAGACTGGCACGCCCAGCACGACGAAGGCGTTTCCTTTGCCGAAATGGTTGCCGCGCGCACTGCCGAATTTCCGCAACATGCCGCGCGCATCGCCCGCTATGCCAGTCATTGGCTGGAAAGCCTGCCCGGCCCGGTCCCCGGCACCCACGGCCTGATTGAACGGCTGGCCGCGCAGGACGTGCCGCAATATGCGATCACCAATTTCGGCGTCGATGCGTGGGAATTGTTCCGCCCGACGTTCCCCATCCTGAACCATATGCGCGATATCGTGGTTTCGGGCATCGAACGCCTGATAAAGCCCGATGATGCAATCTTTCACCTTGCCGCGCGCCGCTTCGCCCGCGCGCCGGAAACAATGTTGTTCATCGATGACAACGCGGCGAATGTCGCCACGGCAAAGCGTCTGGGCTGGAACGTGCATCACTTCACAGGTGATGCCGATGCGCTTGAAGCGCGAATGCAGGCGCTAGGTCTGCTGTAGCGGGGCGGCCACACAAGGCCCGCCCCGTTTCCTGTTCTTACAGCCCGTCCAGACCCTTGCTGACAAGGACGTTCACCGCAACGCGGCGGTTCTGGGCCTTGCCTTCAGCGGTGGTATTGTCTGCCACCGGGTCGGCTTCAGCCATGCCGGTAGGGGTTAGCATGCGATAAGGCTTCCAGCGGCACTGCTGTTGCAGATAGTTGATCACGCTGGCCGCGCGCTTTTCGCTAAGCTGCTGGTTGTAATCCTCGTTGCCGACCGAATCGGTATAACCCACGACCAGCAGCAGCGCGTTATCCATGCCGTCTGCCGTGCTGGCGGCCTGACACAGTTCAGCCTTGGCCTGCGGCGAAAGCGCGGCCTTGCCGGTGTCGAAATAGACGTTCGTGGTGTTCTTGACGTTGTACTTGTCGATATCGCCCATGCGACCGCGCAGCGCCTGCGTGGCGGCGGTCTGCTCGGCAAAGCCCTGTGCGGTGCCGTTGCGGATCATGTTGGCGGTCTTGAAGTCGCCGTTCTTGAAGCTGATCTGGCTGGCCAGCAGGGTCGAGCCTGCCTGCATCGTCTTCACCGTAACCGGCAGGCCGTTCAGCAGCGAAGCAGCTTCCAGCTTGCTCTTGCTGCCAAACAGGCCCGAACTGGCCTTGATGCGGGTGTCCTCGTTGATGAAGACCACCGTGCTGGTGCCATCGGCTGCCGTCACCTTCAGCTTGTCTGCCTTGCGTGCGGTGATGATGCCCTTGATCTCAGGCCCCTTGGTCATCGCACTGGTATCGGGCAAAGGTTCGCCTTCAACGATGATGTTGGGGTCTGACGCCTCTTGCTGGCGGGCGGAAACGCCAACCGATGCTGACGCGGCGACTGCGGCAAGCAGGAGGAAACCACTCTGCTTGCGGGAAATAACTGCCATGAAACACTCCTTGCGACCGTAAAAAGCCGGATGTGTTACGACCTAAACTTTCTGATTGATGAACGTGCGCGGCGGACATGCCCGTCGTGGGGGCTGTGCGGGCGCAGCGTGCGATGAACCGTTGTGAAGCAATAGCCGGCCGGGGTGCACCGGGGCAGAATCAGGACGGAAAGCGGATCGGCGGTGTGCCATCCTGCCACGGCGCGAACCGGACCATGACGGCATTGAACAGGTCGGATTCAAGGTGACCTGCCAGCCATGGCTTGAGATGCGGCAAGGCTATGCCATCGAACCAGTCGCGGTCCACGGCGGCGAACTGGCGCACGAAAGGCATGATCGCCATATCGGCCAAGCCGCGCGCTGCCCCGCAAAGCTGCCCTTGCGCTGCCAGCCGCCCGTCCAGTTCGTGCAGAAACGCAAGGCCGCTGTCCCGATGCGCCAGCGGATCCCTGCCATGGCGTTCGGGATATTTGTAGCGGTCAAGATCATGCTTGAACGGCCCATCGTTGCGCTCGATCAGCGCAGGCTCGTCCCGCTCCAGCCAGCCTTCCGGATCATGTCGGGCCAGCGCCCAGCGCATCACGTCGAGGCTCTGGTCGATGACGGCCCCGTCGGGCAGTACCAGCACCGGCACCGTTCCCTTGGGCGATACGGCCAGCATGGCAGGCGGCTTGGCCGATAGCTTCACTTCGCGCAAGTCGCACCCCACGCCGCTGACCGCCACGGCCAGTCGCGCCCGCATGGCATAAGGGCAGCGGCGAAAGCTGTAGAGGATGGGCCGGTCTGTCAGGATGCAGACAGCCCGATCAGAGAGATTTGCCGACCATAGCTGGCTTCCTTGCGGTGGGTGGCGCGGCGGAACGAATAGAACCGCTCCTCCTGCGCATAAGTATCCTCGCCCAGCATGCCCACGCGCCCAACGCCCGCATCGCGCAGGCGCGAGGCGACATAGCCTTCCAGATCGAACC
This sequence comes from Novosphingobium sp. SL115, assembly GCF_026672515.1. Classification (GTDB taxonomy): domain Bacteria; phylum Pseudomonadota; class Alphaproteobacteria; order Sphingomonadales; family Sphingomonadaceae; genus Novosphingobium. The sequence continues at coordinate 982,545 of NZ_JAPPRG010000002.1, forward strand.
ACGCATGGCCTTCGCGCCCGGCGCGAAAGAAGCGTTCGTTTTCAGCCGACTGTTCGGCAAAGCGCGCCTCGAACGCGGCATCCACTTCATAGCTTTTCTGCGCAATGCACGGCCCGACCACCGCAGCAACATTTTCCCGCCGCGCGCCCAGCGCTTCCATCGCCGCCAGCGTGGCGTCGGTCACCCCGGTAAACGCGCCCTTCCAACCTGCGTGCGCTGCGCCCACCACGCCTGCGGTGGGATCGTGGAACAACACCGGCGCGCAATCCGCTGTGAGCACGCCCAGCACCACGCCGGTCCGGTCGGTTACCAGCGCATCGGCACGGGGGCGGTCAGCATCGGCCCAGCAGTCCGTCACCGTCACCACATCGGGCGAATGGATCTGATAACAGGTCTGCAACATGCCGCCGGGCAGCACCGCGTCTGTTGCGCGGCGGCGGTTTTCGGCGGTCAGCGCCGGGTCATCATCGCTATAGCTGACGTTCAGCCCGGCAAGGTCGTCCACGCTCACCCCACCGCGCCGCCCGATAAAGCCATGCGCTGCACCTGCCAGCAGCGGATGCGTCAGGGCTTCAACGCTCACGCCTCAAGGCTCTTGGTCACTTGTTCGCGCACATCGCGCGACAGGCCTGGCTCGGCGGCGATCCGTTCCAGTTCGCTGCGCATCAGCGTGGCGCGGGCCTCGTCCACCTTCTTCCACCGGCCCAGCGGCGGCACGAAGCGGGCGGCGACATTGCCGTTGATCGGGTCCAGTTTCAGGATCAGGTCCGCAATCAGGCGGTATCCTTCGCCGCCAGCCTTATGGAACCCCTGCGCGTTGACCGCATAGGCCATCCACAAGGCGCGGACCCGGTTGGGGTTGGTCAGGGTGAAATCGGCGTGGGCTGCCAGCGCCTTTACGTGTTCGGTCACATCAGGATTCAGTGATCCCGCCTGAAGCGAGAACCACTTGTCGGTCACCAGCATGTTGCCATCGAACCGCGCATGGAAATCGGCTAGCGCCACGTCGCGTTCAGGGGCGTTCAGCCCGCACAGCACCATCAGCGCGGCCTGCCGGTCGGTCATGTTGGTGGCGGTGTCGTACTGCGCTTTGGCCCGGCGCGCGGCTTCTGCCGGGTCTGCTGCGGCCAGATAGACCAGCGCCTGCGTCTTGCACTTGCGCGCGCCGCGTGCCGCCGCTTCAAGGCTGTAAGGCACGGCAAGGCAGCGGTCGTGCAGCGCCAGCCACTTGTCCTTCAGCGTCTCGCCCAGCCAGCGCTTCAATCCTTCGCGTTCGGCAAAGATGCGGGTCGGGTCGGCACGGACAAGCTGTTCGGCAAGATAGGCCTCGCCCGGCAGGATCAGCAGTTCGCCGCGCATCAGATCATCCAGCGCCGCATCATCCAGAATCGCGCCCATCGCCGCGCCAATGGCGTCGCGCGCACTATCGGCATCGGCCAGCGTACCGGCCACGGCTCCCACCAGATAGCGCACGATCAGCTGCTGCATCGCTTCATAGCGGGCAAAGGGATCGTCATCGTGACGGGCCAGGAACACAAGGTCTTCGGCGGTGACCGGCGCGGTCACTTCAACCGGCGCGGAAAAACCGCGGTTGATCGACAGCACCGGCAGGGCGTCGAACCCGTCGAAAGTGAAGCTCTGGCTGGCCTCGGTCAGCACCAGCAGTTCCTCGCCGCGATGCTGGCCGCTGGCGCGGTCAAACAGTGCGGTGCGCAGCGGGATCACCATCGGCAGCTTCACCGGCTGGCCGGGCGTGGGGGCCATGGTCTGCGTCAGGGTCAGCGTAAGGGTGGAACCCTGCAGCGCCATCTCGACATTGACCTTCGGCGTGCCCGCTTGTTCATACCAGCGACGGAACTGGGTCAGGTCAAGGCCCGCCCCGTCTTCCATCGCTTTCACGAAGTCTTCGCACGTCGCCGCCTCGCCATCGTGGCGGTCAAAGTACAGTTCGGTACCTTTCAGGTAGCGTTCGCGTCCGGCAAGGACAGTCATCATGCGGATGACTTCCGCGCCCTTGTTATAGACGGTGGCTGTGTAGAAGTTGCTGATTTCCTGATAGGAATCCGGGCGGATCGGGTGCGCCAGCGGCCCCGAATCCTCAGGGAACTGCGCTGCGCGCAAAATCCGCACATCCTCGATCCGCTTGACCGGGGGCGACCCGCGATCAGCGCTGAACTGCTGGTCGCGCAGGACGGTGAAGCCTTCCTTCAGCGAAAGCTGGAACCAGTCGCGGCAGGTGACGCGGTTGCCTGACCAGTTGTGAAAATATTCATGCGCAACAACACCTTCGATGGCATCATAGTCACCATCGGTGGCCGTTTCCGGGTCCGCCAGAATATAGCGGGTGTTGAAGATATTCAGCCCCTTGTTCTCCATCGCGCCCGCGTTGAAATCGCTGACGGCGACGATGTTGAAATCATCAAGGTCATATTCGCGGCCATAGACATCCTCATCCCATTTCATCGACGCGATCAGCGAATGCATGGCATGGTCGGTGCGGGTTTCATCACCGGGACGGACATAGATCGCAAGGTTCACAGCGCGGCCCGAACGCGTTGTAAACACGTCATGATTTGCCACCAGATCGCCCGCGACCAGCGCGAAAAGATAGCTTGGCTTGGGCCACGGGTCGTTCCATTGCGCCCAGTGCGTGCCATCGGCATTGTCGCCGCTGGCCACCGGGTTGCCGTTGGACAGCAGCACCGGGAACCGCGCCTTGTCGCCTGCCATTCGCACCGAATAGACCGAAAGCACATCGGGCCGATCGGGGAAGAAGGTGATGCGGCGGAAACCTTCGGCCTCGCATTGCGTGCACAGCAGGCCGTTGGAGGCGTAAAGTCCTGAAAGCTGGGTGTTTGCCGTGGGATCGATCAGTGTTTCAATGCCCAGGTCATGCGCACTACCGGGCAGGTCGATTACCAGATCCGCGCCGTCCATGTGCCAGTCGTTGTGCGGCTGGCCATCCACCGTCACGGCTTTTGCCTCCAGTCCGTCACCGTTCAGGCGAAGCTGCGAAGTTTCTGTTGCGGCAGGGTTTTTCTGAACCTTCAAAGTGGATTGCACGCGCGTTGCATCCAGCGACAGCGCGAAATCGAGCGCGATTTCCGGCACCAGCCACGCAGGCGGGCGATAGTCCGCACGGTGGATCACGGATGGGGCGGAGACGGGCGTGCCGGAGAGATCGTTCATGGAGGTGAACTTAGGAACCCGTGCGCGGCGGGGCAATCGCGGTTATGGGGATTTTGATGGGAAAGATGCTGATCTTCGGAATGGGCTATACCGCGCAGGTTCTTGCCCGGCACTTGCGCGCCCTTGGCTGGCAGGTAACCGGCACTGGCAGCGCGGGTGATCTGGCCTTTGCAGATCGCGTGGCGGTGCAGGGCGCACTGGCTGGTGCCACGCATATTCTGTCGTCCGTGCCGCCCTTGCGTGATGGCGGCGATCCGGTGCTGGATACCTATGGCGCGGATATAGCCGACAGCGGCGCGGAATGGATCGGATACCTGTCCTCCACCGGGGTTTACGGTGATGCGGGCGGCGCATGGGTGGATGAATCCGCCTCTGTGGGCCACGGACGCCGTTCTGCCCGCGCGCAGGCAGACCTTGGCTGGCAGGTGCTGGATGCGCGGGGGCGGGTGTTCCGCCTGCCCGGAATCTATGGGCCGGGGCGCAGCGCGCTGGACCGGGTGGCACAGGGGAAGGCGCATCGCATCGCGTTGGCAGAGCAAGTGTTCAGCCGGGTGCATGTGGAAGACATTGTCAGCGGCGTGATGGCCTCGTTCAAGGGGCCGCCGGGCGCCTATAATCTGGCGGATGATCTGCCGTGCAGCCAGAACGTGGTGATCGAGGAAGCCGCAAGACTGCTGGACATCGCCCCGCCGCCACTACTTTCTCTGGAACAGGCGAACCTGTCTCCCATGGCGCTGGCATTTTATGCCGAGAATCGCCGCGTGGCCAACGGCAAGGCCAAGCGGGTGCTAGGCTGGCAGCCCGCCTTTCCCACTTACCGTGAAGGGTTGCGCGCCCTTAACGCCAGCACCAGCCCCACCATGGCCAGCGCCGATCCAGCCACTGCCAGCACCGACCAGCGGTAGCCTTCGAACAGGGTGGACAGCAGCATCGCAACGACCGGCACCAGCACCCCGTTATAGGCTCCACGCCCCGCGCCCAGCCTTTGCAACAGGCGGAAATATAGCGGGAAGGTTACGACCGATCCGATCAGCCCCAGATAGAGCACCCCGAACAGATAGCCGGGACGGGTATCGAACTGCGGCGGACCTTCCATGATCCATGCGAACGTGCCGTCGATAAGGGTGCCCAACGCCATGGCCCAGACCAGCAGCGGGATCATCGGTTGCCGCCGGGCCGTGTCGCTGGCCTGAAGGATATTGGCGACTGATGCGCTGCACAGCGCAGCGGCGTTCAGCGCGATGCCGGTCAAGACTTGTCCTTCGGGCGGAGCCATGCGGTATTCGTGCAGCAATAGCAGCGCGATGCCGGCCCCGGCCACAGCAGAGCCGCCAATGAATCCGCGCGTTACCGGCTGTTTCAGCACTAGCCACGCCAGCAGCGCATTGGGCACCAGCAGTAGCGCGAAGAACACCGCGACAATGCCCGATGTCAGGTGATGTTCGGCGCGATAGACGAACTGAAAGTTCAGCACGAATTGCGTGAGGCCCAACAACAGCGCCACTTTCACCCCACCTGTCGGAAGCCGCAGCGATTCGCGCCGGACCAGCGCCAGCACAGCCATGCCCAGCGTTGCCGCCGCAAACCGCCAGGTGACCGACCAGCTTGGCCCCACGCTGCCGATCTGGTCCTTGATGACCAGCCAGGTCGATCCCCAGATCAGCGCGACCAGCAGGAACGGCCCGGCAATGCTCCACTGCCAGAACCGCGCGGTACCGGGCTGTTCCGCCTCGGTCATAGCGCAGTGATGGCGCGGGCCAGCGCGGCAACGTGGTCCGGATCACTGTCCCATGCGGTGACGATGCGTGCCGCGCCGGACGCACCGGCAGGGACGGTCCAATCGTGGAACCCGAACCCGGCAGCGCGCAGGGCATCTTTCTCGTCGTCAGACAGGATCAGGAAAATCTCGTTCGCCTCAACCGGGTGAAGCAGGCGCTCGCCTGCGCTACCGGCAATTTCCTGCGCGGCGGCATTGGCGGCGCGGGCATTATCCAGCCACAGATCGCTTTCGACCATCGCCAGAACCTGCGCCGCCAGATAGCGGCCTTTCGATTGCAGATGCCCGGCCCGCTTGCGGCGATAACGCACCACATCGGCCAGTTCCATGTCGAAGAACACCAGCGCTTCGGCACTCATCCCGCCGTTCTTCACACAGCCAAAGCTCAGCACATCCACCCCGGCGCGCGCGGTCACGTCGGCCGGGTGGCAGTCCAGATGGGCCACCGCATTGGCAAAGCGCGCGCCATCCATATGCAGGCCCAATTCGCGGGTCTGCGCCAGCGATCCGATGCGGGCGACTTCGGCAGGCGAATAGACACGGCCATATTCGGTCGCCTGCGTGATCGATATGGCGTGGGGCTGCACCTGATGCCCATCGTTGCGGATCGGGTCGATCACGGCGGAAATGCTGGCGGGGGTCAGCTTGGCCCCTTCGCCATCGGCCAGCATCAGCTTGGCCCCATGGGTGAAGAAGCCGGGCCCGCCGCCTTCGTCCATTTCGATATGAGCCTCGCGGTGGCACACGGCACCGCCATGGGGCGGCACCATGGCGGCCAGCGCAAGGCAGTTGGCCGCCGTGCCGGTGGCGACCCACAGCCCGACGCATTCCGTGCCGAACAGATCGGAAAAGGCATCGTCCAGACGGGCGGACAGGGCATCGCCATCATAGGCGGAATCGGCCACATCTGCCTTGTGCATCGCCTCCCAAACGCGGGGGTGGACGGCGGCGGCATTGTCGGAGAAAAATTTCATCGGAAACCGCCATGTCGGTGCGGGCGTTGAAGGTCAAGCAAAGGAGAAAACGGCATGGCGACAAAGGCGGAGGTGGCAATAACCCATCTCGATCAGGGCGCGCGCGGCGAATATCACGCGCGGGTCGAAGGCAGCGATGTGATTGGCCGCCTGACCTATAAACGGCAGGGCGATACGGTGATTGCCGACCACACGCTGGTCCCCCCCGAAATCGGCGGACGTGGTGTGGCAGGGGAACTGGTGAAAGCGCTGGTGGCCGATGCTCGCACGTTCGGCTTCAAGATCGTGCCGCAATGCAGCTATGTCGAAGCCGCTTTCAAGCGGCATCCCGACTGGGCCGACCTGCGGGCCTGACGGCCAGATTTTCCATGATATCGAGGAAATGGTGCTGCTGGGGAGGATTGAACTCCCGACCTCAGCCTTACCAAGGATGCGCTCTACCACTGAGCTACAGCAGCACACCATTTCCATCACTGCCAACCGTGCGACCCGGTGAAGGGCGGCGGTGGGCAGGGGCGCGCTAATGACGGGGGCTTGGGCCTTTGTCAAGCGCCGTTCTGGCTGCCCAGCCAATGGGCTTGCGTGATTTTCGTCGGCGAGCCAATCATATGGGGCAATGACCGATAACAATACACCATCAAGCCGCGAAGAACGGCTGGCCGCCCGCCTGCGCGAGAACCTGAAGCGGCGCAAAGCGCAGGCGCGTGCGTTGGGCGAGGCCGGGGAAAATGAATCCGGCGCAAGCGCAGGTGAATCGGCTGATTCACCGGAAAGCGCCCTTTCCAATCGGCATGGGTGACGCTAGGGGCCGCGATACATTTTTCAACAGTCACAGGATGCCCCGATGCCCCGCCTGATCCTGATCCGTCACGGCCAGTCGCAGTGGAACCTCGAAAACCGCTTCACCGGATGGTGGGACGTGGACGTGACCGAAAAGGGCGCGGCCGAGGCTTTTGCTGCGGGTCAGTTGCTGAGAGACAAGGGCGTGCTGCCGACGCTGGCGTTCACATCGTTGCAGACCCGCGCGATCAAGACGCTGCATCTGGCACTTGAGGCGATGGGCCGTCTGTGGGTTCAGGAAGACAAGGACTGGCGTTTGAACGAGCGCCACTATGGCGGGCTGACCGGGCTGGACAAGGCCGAAACCGCCGCCAAGCATGGTGACGAGCAGGTCAAGGTGTGGCGCCGCAGCTTTGATGTGCCACCGCCGGTGCTGGACGCTGGCAGCGAATTCGATCTGGCCAGCGACCCGCGTTATGCCGGGATCGACGTGCCCGCGACCGAAAGCCTGAAAGACACCATCGCGCGCGTTCTGCCGTGCTGGGAAGAAAAGATCGCGCCTGCACTGAAGGCCGGGGAAACGGTAATCGTTTCGGCCCATGGCAATTCGCTGCGTGCGCTGGTGAAGCACCTTTCGGGCATTTCGGACGAGGATATCACCAGCCTCGAAATCCCAACCGGGCAGCCGATCGTTTACGAGCTTGATGATTCGCTGGCCGAGATCGAGCGCTATTACCTGTCGGAGCGCTGAGCGCTTGAGCCTGAAAGGGGCGGGGAATGACTGACAAGCCTGCGGTTGCCATCGTCATGGGCAGCCAGTCCGACTGGGAAACCATGAAGAACGCGGCCGCCGTGCTGGAAAAGCTGGGCGTCGGCCATGAATGCCGCATCGTTTCGGCGCACCGCACGCCCGACCGGCTGGTGGCCTTTGCCAAAGGCGCGCATCTGGAAGGCTTCAAGGTCATCATCGCGGGCGCAGGCGGCGCGGCGCATCTGCCGGGCATGGTCGCGTCGATGACGCACCTGCCGGTGCTGGGGGTTCCGGTGGAATCCAAGGCACTGAAGGGCATGGATTCGCTGTTGTCGATCGTGCAGATGCCCGGTGGCATTCCCGTGGGCACGCTGGCCATCGGCGTTCCCGGCGCGACCAATGCGGGCATTCTGGCCGCGTCGATCCTGGGCACATCGGACGAAGCGCTGGCGCAGCGGCTGATCGCGTTCCGCACCGCGCAGACCGATTCGGTTGCTGAACAGCCGGTTTGAGGAGACGCTGCGCATGATCCCGCCCGGTGAAACCATCGGCATACTTGGCGGCGGCCAGCTTGGCCGGATGATCGCGCTGGCGGCGGCCAACCTCGGTTATCGCTGCCACGTCTATGCGCCTGAGGCCGATTCGATTGCGGCGGATGTCTGCGCGGCCTTCACCCAGGGCAGCTATGACGATGAGGCTGCGCTGGCGGCTTTTGCGGCGCAATGCGCCGTGGTGACCTACGAATTCGAGAATGTCGCTGCCGCACCGCTGGCCGCGATTACCGGACACGCCCGTCTGCACCCGCCGGCAAAGGCGCTGGAAGTGGCGCAGGACCGGGTGAATGAGAAGACTTTCGTCGAACCGCTGGGGGGCAGGCCCGCGCCGTGGGCGCAAGTGGATTCGGTGGATGATCTGAAGGCGGCGGTGGCGCGTATCGGCGCGCCCGGAATCCTCAAGACCCGGCGCGATGGTTATGACGGCAAGGGCCAGTGGCGCATCATGCAGCCGTCCGATGTCGATGCCATCGATCTGCCGGATGTGCCGCTGATCTACGAAGGTTTCGTCACGTTCGCAGCGGAATTTTCGGTCATCCTTGTGCGCACGGCCGCGGGGGAAGTACGGTTCTGGGACAGCGCGGAAAACGTCCACAAGGGCGGGATTCTGGACCGGTCGAGCGTGCCGGCATCGGCTGTCATTCTGGCGCAAGTTGATGAAGCACGTACGCTGGCGGGCAGGGTGGCGGATGCGCTGGACTATGTCGGGGTGCTAACGCTGGAATTTTTCGCCACAGAAAATGGGCCTGTTTTCAATGAAATGGCTCCGCGTGTGCACAATTCCGGGCACTGGAGCATCGAAGGGGCGCTGACCAGCCAGTTCGAAAACCATGTGCGCGCGATTTGCGGGTTGCCGCTGGGGTCCACTGCGCTGGCGGCCAAGGGCGTGGTGATGGACAACCTGATCGGCGACGACGCGCATGACTGGCCCGCAATCCTGTCCGATTCGGCCAACCATCTGCACCTTTATGGCAAGGCGGCGGTGCGTCCCGGTCGCAAGATGGGCCATGTCACCCGGCTGGTGCTGTGACGGGCCTAGAACAGGATATTTTCCTGATCTATGCCCGCGCCGACAATGGCGTGATCGGGCGCGACAATGCCTTGCCATGGCGGCTGCCTGCTGACCTGAAGCGGTTCAAGGCGCTGACCATGGACAAGCCCATGGTGATGGGCCGCAAGACCTTTGAAAGCCTGCCCGGATTGCTGCCGGGCCGCCGCCATGTGGTGCTGACGCGCGATGCGAACTGGCAGGCCGGAGGGGCAGAAGTTGCCACCACCGTCGAACAGGCGCTGGACCTTGCCGGGCCGGGCGAAGTGGCGATTGTGGGCGGGGCGGAAATCTATCGCCTGTTCCTGCCGCTGGCGGCGCGCGTGGAATTGACCGAAGTTCACGGGCAGTTCGCTGGCGATACGGTGATGCCGCCACTTGGCCCCGAATGGCACGAAATCATGCGGGAAGAGCATGAGGCAGCAGGCGAACATCCCGCATACGCCTTTGTCACGCTGCGCCGGAACGCGGCGTAATGGCGCTGGTGCTGCACGCGCTGCTTGACGATGCCGCCATCGCCGCCGAAATACGCAAGGCTATGGGGGACAACGCGCCGCTGATGATCCGTGCCGGAACCGCGCCTGATGGAGGCGCGCTGTAGTGATTCGCCTGAACAGTCTGGAACCGGTGCCCGACCATTTGCGGGGCGGGATTGTTGCGCTGGGCAATTTCGATGGCTTCCATCTGGGTCATCAGTCCGTGGTGGGCGAAGCGATCCGCTGGGCGCGTGAAGAAGGCCGTCCGGCGATTGTCGCCACGTTCGATCCGCATCCGGTGCGCTATTTCGCGCCCGATGCCGCGCCGTTCCGACTGACCACGCTGGACCAGCGGCAGGAACTGTTCGCTGCTGCCGGGGCCGACGCCATGCTGGTGATCCACTTTGGCGCGGACGTCGCGGGCATGACCGCATCGGAATGGATTGAACACGGCCTTGCCGGGCATCTGGGCGCGGTAGGCGTGGTGACGGGTGAGGATTTCACCTTTGGCAAAGGGCGCAGCGGCAATCCGCAGGTGCTGTCCGAACAGGGCGCGCGCTTTGGCCTGCGCGCGCGGGCGATGGGCGCGGTCACGCTGGAAGGCGAAGTGGTGTCGTCCAGCCGCATCCGCGATGCCTTGCTGGCGGGCGATTGCGAAAGCGCGGCGCGCTTGCTGACGCGGCCTTTTGCCATTCGCGGCATTGTACAGCATGGCGACAAGCTGGGCCGCACGATCAACTTTCCCACCGCCAATCTGGACATGGGTAACTATCTGCGTCCGCGTTACGGCATCTATGCGGTGAAAGGGCGTCTGCCCGATGGCCGGGTGGTGAATGGCGCGGCCAACATGGGCATCCGCCCGATGTTCGACCCGCCCAAGGAACTGCTCGAACCGCACTTCTTCGATTTTTCGGGCGATCTGTATGGGCAGGAAATCGAGGTGGCGTTTCACCACTTCCTGCGCCCTGAAGCCAAATATGATGGCCTTGACGCGCTGGTGGCGCAGATCGGGCGCGATTGCGACGAAGCGCGGCGGTTGCTGGGGTAATTCACCACCGCCGTTCGTGCTGAGCCTGTCGAAGGATGTCAGCGCTGTGCTTCGGTCCTTCTGCACGTTCAGGATGAACAGGTGCGCAGTGCGGTTTTGGGCCGCTTCTGGAGCGGTCAACCACTTCCCCAAAGCGCCAGTTTGTTCTAACGCCCGCCGATTATGACCGAACAGCGCGATTTCCGTCCGACCGTCTTCCTGCCGAAGACCGATTTTCCCATGAAAGCTGGCCTTCCCCAGAAGGAACCGGGCATTCTGGCGCGCTGGCAGGAACAGGACCAGTATCGCAAGGTGCGCGATGCGCGGAAGGGGCGTGAGCAGTTCATCCTGCATGACGGCCCGCCCTATGCCAATGGCGACATGCACATCGGCCATGCGCTGAACCATATCCTGAAAGACATGGTGTGCCGCACCCAGACACTGTTGGGTAAGGATGCGCCCTATGTGCCCGGCTGGGACTGCCACGGCCTGCCTATCGAATGGAAGGTCGAGGAAGAATACCGCAAGAAGAAGCGCAACAAGGACGAGGTTCCGCCCAAGGAATTCCGCGCCGAATGCCGCGCCTATGCCCAGAAGTGGGTGGATACCCAGCGCGAACAGTTGAAGCGGCTGGGCATCAACGGTGACTGGGACAACCCTTATCTGACGATGGATTTTCAGGCTGAAGCCACCATCGTTGGCGAACTGCTGAAATTTGCCGAATCTGGCCAGCTTTATCGCGGGGCCAAGCCGGTGATGTGGTCGCCGGTCGAAAAGACCGCGCTGGCCGAGGCTGAGGTCGAGTACGAGGATATCGTTTCGACGCAGATCGACGTAGCGTTCGAGATTGTCGAAGCTAGCGACCCCGATCTGATCGGCGCGAACGTGGTGATCTGGACGACGACGCCGTGGACCATCCCGGTTAACCAGGCGGTCGCTTATGGCAGCCACATCGATTATCACATGATCGAGGCCGATGGCCGTCGCTACCTGATTGCCGAACCGCTGGTTGCGGGCTTCATGCAGCGGTTGGGGCATGACAGCCACGATCTGCACTTCATGATCAAGGGCGTCGCCTTTGAAGGCGCGGTGCTGCGCCATCCGATGCATCACCTTGGCGGTTTCTTCGCCAAACCGCGCCCGATGCTGGAAGGCGAATTCGTCACCGTCGATTCGGGCACCGGCTTTGTCCACATGGCACCCGACCATGGCGAAGATGACTTCGCGCTGTGCAAGGCCAACGGGATCGAACCGGTCTTTGCCGTGCTTGGCGATGGCAAATATCGCGAAGATTGGCTGTGGCTGGCAGGGCAGGGATCGGTCATCAATCCCAAGTTCAATGCGCCCGATGGCCCGATTTGCGAAGACTTGCGCGCGGCTGGCGGGCTGGTGGCGGCCAGTGCCGACTACAAGCATTCCTACCCGCATTCGTGGCGTTCGAAGGCCAAGGTGATCTATCGTTGCACGCCGCAGTGGTTCGTGCCGATGGACAAGGAACTGCCTGCCATGGCGCGCGAGGAAGGGCCGGGGTCGGAATTCGATTCGCTGTTCCCCCCGACGCTGCGCACGCTGGCCAAGGACGCCATCGCCGCCACCCGCTTTGTACCCGAAAAGGGCCGGAACCGCATTGGTGCCATGGTGGAAGGGCGGCCTGACTGGGTGCTTTCACGCCAGCGCGCGTGGGGTGTGCCGATCACGCTGTTTGTCGATCGCAAGACGGGCCAGTATCTGAACGATCCGGCCGTGAACGCGCGCATTGTGGCCGGTATCCGGGCCGAAGGCGTGGATGCGTGGGACGAGGAGCGCGCGCAGGGGTATCTGGGCGATGCCTATCGGCTTGAGGATTTCGAGCGGGTTACCGACATTCTGGACGTGTGGTTCGACAGCGGATCGACCCATGCCTTCGTGCTGGAATCGGGCCGCTGGCCTGATTTGCTGCGCCCGGAAGGTTACACCGGCCCGCGCGCCGATCTGTATCTGGAAGGGTCTGACCAGCATCGCGGCTGGTTCCAGTCCAGCCTGCTGGAAGCCTGCGCCACGCGCGGCCATGCGCCTTACAAGGCGGTGCTGACCCATGGGTTCACCATGGATCAGAAGGGCATGAAGATGTCCAAATCGCTGGGCAACACTATCAGCCCGATTGACCTGATGCGCGATTATGGCGCGGATATCCTCCGGCTGTGGGCGCTGTCGGTGGATTTCACCGAGGATCACCGCATCGGCAAGGAAATCCTTGCAGGCGTGGCCGACCAGTATCGCAAGCTGCGCAACACCTATCGTTATTTGCTGGGCGCGCTGGAAGGGTTTTCGGAAGACGAACGCCTGCCGGTGGACCAGATGCCGGAACTGGAGCGCTATATGCTGGCGCTGCTGGGCAAGCTGGATGCGACATTGCGGCAGGCCGTCGATGATTTCGACTTCAACACATATGTCCGCGCGCTGACCGAGTTCTGCAACGAAGACCTGTCGGCGTTCTTCTTCGATATCCGCAAGGACAGCCTGTATTGCGATGCGCCAGGCGATGTGAAGCGCCGCGCCTATCGCACGGTGCTGGACATGCTGTTCCATGCGCTGGTTCGCTATGGCGCGCCGGTGCTGGTGTTCACGGCGGAAGAGGTGTGGACGTCGCGCTATCCGGGCAGTGACAGTGTGCATCTGCTGGAATGGCCGGAACTGCCCGCGATCAGCGTGGATGAAGCGCGCTGGGCCGAACTTCGCGCGCTGCGCCAGACGGTGAACGAAACCATCGAGCCGCTGCGCCGCGAAAAGGTGCTGGGTTCGGGGCTGGAAGCCAATGTCACCGTGCCCGAAGGCGCACCGGATGCCGATTTGGCAGAGCTGTTCATCACTGCGACAGTAACGCGCGGGCAGGGCAGCGAAGTGACTGTAGAACGCACCACCGATCACAAATGCGGCCGCTGCTGGCGTCATCTGCCCGAAGTTTCGGAAGACGGTGCGCTGTGCGATCGCTGCGATGACGTGGTGGCCGGTATTGACGCGGCGGCGGTGGCCTGATGTTCACCCCTGCGCGCATTCGGGGCCTTGGCCTTGCCGCGCTGATCTTTGTGGTGGACCGTGCGGTAAAGGCGCTGATGGTCGGCCCGCTGGCCCTGCGCGAACGCGGGCTGATCGATCTGCTGCCGATGTTCGACCTGCGCTATGCCGAAAACTATGGCGTGTCGTTTGGCATGTTCACGGCAACGTCGCTGGAAATGCGCTATGGCCTGATCGTGGTGACGGCACTGATCGCGCTGGGCGTGGGTATATGGATGCTGCGCGAAACCGCGCGCGGCGATATTGCAGGCCTTGCGCTGGTGCTGGGCGGGGCCGTGGGCAATATCTATGACCGGCTCGCCTATGGCTACGTCATCGACTATGCCGATCTGCATATTGGCGAATGGCGCCCGTTCCAGATATTCAACCTTGCCGACGTGGCGATCACGTTCGGCGTTCTGATACTGCTTGCCCGCTCGTTCAAATCGGGCAAAAAGCCTGATGAAAGCGGATCGGCCAATGGCGACGATGCCGCCACGGAGAATGCATGATGCGTAAAGCTGCCGCCCTTGCCCTCGTCGTTTCGGCTGCGGGCCTGCTGTCTGCCTGTGGCGGCGGCGGTTCGCTGCTCAACCGTGACCGGCCCGATGAAATGGCCGTGACCCGTGCTGCGCCGCTGGTGGTGCCGCCTGATTTCGCGCTGACCCCGCCCAATCCCGGCGCACCGCGCCCGCAGGATTCGGAAACCGGCAAGCAGGCGCTTGATGCTCTGTTCGGCGGCCCTTCGGCGCGTTCGGGGGTTGAAACCGACGCGGTGAACCGTGCCGGAACTGCTGCTGCGTCGATCCGCTCGACCGTGGGTGATCCCGGCACGCAGACCGTGGCCAAGGGGCAGGTCGTCCGCGATATCCTTGCCGCGCCGGAAGGTGATGGTCAGGCTGCAACGGCTTCGATTCCGGGCTGATCGAAAGCGCCAACTATTTGAAAAGCCCCGCTTCGGCGGGGCTTTTTGTTATACCCGCCAATCGATGCTGCCGCGCCCGTGGCTTTCCAGAAAGGCGTTAGCCTGGCTGAAATGGCGGCAACCGAAAAAGCCGTTATAGGCTGAAAGCGGGCTGGGGTGTGGGGCTTTCAGCACCAGATGCGGCCCATCGGCAAGGCCGGGAACGCGCGCGGCCTTCTTTTGCGCATGGCTGCCCCACAACATGAACACGACAGGTTCTGTTCGCGCGGCGACGGCGGCGACGGCGGCATCGGTGAACTCTTCCCATCCGCGCCCCTGATGCGATCCGGCTTTGGCGGCTTCCACGGTCAGTGCATTGTTCAGCAGCAGCACGCCTTGCTGCGCCCAATGCGTCAGGTTGCCGTGGGATGCGCGCGGCAGGCCAAGGTCGGTTTCCAGTTCCTTGTAGATATTGACCAGACTGGGCGGCACTTTCACCCCGTCCTGCACGGAAAACGCCAATCCATGCGCCTGTCCGGGGCCGTGATAAGGGTCTTGCCCCAGAATGACCACGCGCACCTGATCCAGCGGGGTCATTTCCAGCGCAGCAAGGCGTTGTCCGCGCGGGGGATAGATGGTCTTGCCCGAACGCTCTTCGGCCTGAAGGAAGCCGCCCAGCGCGCGCAATGGCGGAGTCTGCAACACAGGTGCAAGAATTTCGGCCCAGGCAGCGGGCAGTTGTGTCGTGGTCATGCGCTTGTCTATGCTGCAGATGCGTTCATCGCAAGCTGAGGCGATTGCCGTGCTTGTAAGCTGATGCAGCATCTGTAAAAGCACCTATGCTGCTACTGCGAAATGACGCGACGGCATCTGGTACAACCAGCCAAAGAATGGGAACGTAATGAAGATCGCAATGGTAGGCTCTGGCTATGTCGGGCTGGTTTCTGGTGCGTGCTTTGCCGATTTCGGCCATGATGTCGTGTGCATCGACAAGGACGCGAGCAAGATTGACCGCCTGCATCAGGGCATCATGCCGATTTACGAGCCGGGCCTTGCGGAACTGGTGGCATCCAACGTCAAGGCAGGCCGCCTGACCTTTTCAACCGATCTTGCCAGCGCCATCGATGGCGCGCAGGCGATCTTCATCGCGGTTGGTACGCCTTCGCGGCGCGGTGACGGCCATGCCGATCTCAGCTATGTCTATGCCGTGGCTGAAGAACTGGCTGCCAACATCAAGACGCCCACGGTGGTCGTCACCAAATCCACCGTGCCGGTGGGCACTGGCGACGAAGTGGAGCGCATCATCCGCGACAGCGGGACCAGCGTTCAGTTCGCGGTCGTGTCCAACCCCGAATTCCTGCGCGAAGGCGCGGCCATTGGCGATTTCAAGCGCCCTGATCGCATCGTGCTGGGCGCCGAAGACGAATGGGCGCGGGGCGTCATGAAGGAAGTCTACCGCCCGCTGTTCCTGAACAAGGCACCGATCCTGTTCACTTCGCGCCGCAGCAGCGAACTTATCAAGTATGCAGCAAACGCCTTCCTTGCGACCAAGATCACCTTCATCAACGAAATGGCCGACCTTTGCGAAAAGGTGGGGGGCGATGTGCAGGATGTGGCGCGTGGTATCGGGCTTGATAACCGCATCGGGTCCAAGTTCCTGCACGCGGGGCCGGGCTACGGCGGTTCATGCTTCCCCAAGGACACGCTTGCACTGCTGAAAACGGCAGAAGATTACAACAGCCCGGTCCGGCTGGTCGAAGCGGTGGTCAAGGTCAACGACAGCCGCAAGCGGGCGATGGGCCGCAAGGTTATCGAAGCGCTGGGCGGCGAAGCGCGCGGCAAGCGTGTGGCGCTGTTGGGCCTTACGTTCAAACCCAACACCGATGACATGCGCGATGCGCCATCCATCGCCGTGGTGCAGACCCTGATCGATGCCGGGGCCGAAGTCGTCGCTTATGATCCTGAAGGCATGGAACCGGCTGCGGCCATCCTGCCCGAAGTGCAGATGGTGCAAAGCGCCTATGCCGCCATCGAAGGGGCCGATGCGATCGTGCTGGTGACGGAATGGGATGCGTTCCGCGCGCTCGATTTCGACCGGGTGAAGCAGCTTGCCAAGGCACCGATCATGGTTGATCTGCGCAATGTCTATGACCCGGCGGAAATGCGCGCCGCTGGCTTTGAATACAGCAGCGTGGGCCGCCCGTAAGCAGGCCTTGCAGCCCCTCCTGCAAAGGGAGGGGCAAACCCACATTTTTATTCCCGTTCGCCCTTGGGCAAGCTCAGGGCGAACGGATGCGGGTTACAGCAGGCCCGCTTCTGCGCCGATCTGGGCTGATTCCTCTTCCGCTGTGGGCGTGCGCTGCGTGCCCCAGTGGATCGAACTCCACACCCTTTCGTGGAAGTAATACAGTCCGATCTTGGTGATGACTTCAGTTCCGGCGATAGCACCGGCAGCTTTCAGGCTGCCGGTGAAGAACCAGCCCAGCACGAAGGTATCCAGGCTGCCCAGTGTGCGCCAGCTTATCGCCTTTACGATTGATCGCCCATGGGCTTCGTGCCCGTGAAACAGGATCATTCGGACATTTCCCCCAGATACGGTCCAGCTTTATCAAATCGTCGGTGCCCAGCCCAGAAGCTGGTTGACGATGCGTTCAGCTGCGTCTTCGGGTGTTTCGCGCGTCGTGTCGACCCTGATTTCCGGGTTTTCCGGCGCTTCGTAAGGGCTGTCGATCCCGGTGAAGTTTTTCAACTGGCCCGAACGTGCCTTTTTATACAGGCCTTTCACGTCGCGCTGTTCAGCCACTTCCAGCGGGGTGTCGACAAAAACCTCGATAAAGTCGCCCTGCGGCAGCAGACCGCGCACCATTTCGCGTTCGGCGCGGAACGGGCTGATGAAGGCGGTGAGGACGATAAGCCCGGCGTCGGTCATCAGCCTGGCCACTTCGCCCACACGGCGGATGTTTTCAATGCGGTCAGCTTCGGTAAAGCCCAGATCTTTGTTGAGGCCGTGGCGCACATTGTCGCCATCAAGCAGGAAGGTGTGCTTGCCCACCGCGTGCAGGCGCTTTTCTACCAGGTTGGCGATGGTCGATTTGCCCGATCCCGACAGGCCGGTGAACCACAGCACGGTCGGCTTCTGGCGCTTCAAGGCAGCATGGGCATCGCGGCTGACGTCGAGCGCCTGCCAGTGGACGTTCTGCGCGCGGCGCAGGCTGAAGTGCAGCATGCCCGCCGCCACGGTGGCATTGGTGATCTTGTCGATCAGCACGAACCCGCCCAGGGTGCGACTGTCGGCATAGGGTTCGAACACCAGCGGTTTGTCGGTTGCCAGTTCGGCAACGCCGATGGCGTTCAGCTCCAGCGTCTTGGCCGCCAGATGTTCCATGGTGTTGACGTTGACGACGTATTTGGGCTGCTGGACGGTGGCCGACACCGTCTGCGTCGCCAGCTTAAGCCAATAGGCGCGGCCCGGAATCATCGCTTCGTCATTCAGCCAGACCAGCGTGGATTCGAACTGGTCGGCGGCCTGCGGCGGATTATCAGCCAGCGCGATCACGTCGCCGCGCGAACAGTCGATCTCATCGGCAAAGCACAGCGTGACCGACTGGCCGGCCACGGCCTTATCCAGATCACCATTCAGCGTGACGATGCGGGTGACGGTGCTGGTCTTGCCTGAAGGCAGCACGCGGATCTCATCACCCGGTTTGACGCTGCCAGTGGCGATCAGGCCGGAGAAGCCACGGAAGTCGAGGTTCGGGCGGTTGACCCACTGCACCGGCATACGGAACGGTTTGTCCGCATCGGTGGTGGACAGCACTTCGACCGTTTCAAGATGGTCGACCAGCGTCGGGCCTGAATACCATGGGGTATTGGCCGAGCGGGTGGTGATGTTGTCGCCCTTGAAGCCGGAAATCGGCAGCGCAGTGAAGCTTTCGATGCCGATGGAGCGGGCGAACTCGGCATAATCCTTGACGATGGCGTCGAATACGACTGGGTCGTAATCCACCAGATCCATCTTGTTCACCGCCAGCACGATATTGCGGATGCCGATCAGGTGGCACAGATAGCTGTGGCGGCGGGTCTGGACCAATACGCCCTTGCGCGCGTCGATCAGGATCACCGCAAGGTCGGCGGTGGATGCGCCGGTCACCATGTTGCGGGTGTATTGTTCATGGCCGGGGCAATCGGCGACGATGAACTTGCGCTTTTCGGTGTTGAAGAAGCGATAGGCGACATCGATGGTGATGCCCTGTTCGCGTTCGGCGGCAAGGCCATCGACCAGCAGCGCGAAGTCGATGTCCTGCCCTTGCGTGCCCTGCTTTTTGGAATCGCTTTCCAGCGCGGCAAGCTGGTCTTCGAAGATCATCTTCGAATCATACAGCAACCGACCGATCAGCGTGGACTTGCCATCATCCACCGACCCGCAGGTGATGAAGCGCAGCATGGTCTTGTGCTGATGCTGGTCGAGATAGGCGTCGATGTCCTCGGCAATGAGGGCGTCAGTCTTATAGATCACGTCGGTCTGATCGGTCATCTTGTTTTCCTTCCCTGCTCCCCCGTGAATGCGGGGGCCTCAGGCCGGTAAGAATTTGCTTTTCGGTATGGACCCCGGATCGAATCCGGAGTTGACGCTTCGGAACGCCCTGCGGGCATTCCGTGGCGCGTCAGAAATACCCCTGCTGTTTCTTCACTTCCATGCCTGCGCCGCCAGCATCCTTGTCGATGGCGCGGCCTTGGCGTTCGCTGGTGGTGGTCAGCAGGGTTTCCTGAATGACTTCCGGCAGCGTCTTGGCAGTGCTTTCCACAGCCCCGGTCAGCGGATAGCAGCCCAGCGTGCGGAAGCGGATCGAGCGCATGACCGGCTCTTCGCCGGGCTTCAGCGGGAAGCGATCGTCATCGACCATCAGCAACATGCCATCGCGCTCGACCGTCGGGCGTTCGTCCGCGAAATAGAGCGGGACGATGGGCACGTCGTTGAGGTGGATGTACTGCCAGATGTCCAGTTCGGTCCAGTTGCTGATCGGGAAGACGCGAATGCTTTCGCCCTTGTTCTTGCGGGCGTTGTACAGGTTCCACAGTTCCGGGCGCTGGTTCTTGGGATCCCAGCCGTGCGAAGCGGTGCGGAACGAGAAGATTCGCTCCTTGGCGCGGCTCTTTTCCTCGTCACGTCGCGCGCCGCCAAAGGCTGCGTCGAAGCCATATTTGTCCAGCGCCTGCTTCAGCCCTTCGGTCTTCCACATGTCGGTGTGCAGGGCGCCATGGTCGAACGGGTTGATCCCCCGGTCCATCGCTTCCTGATTGTGATAGACCAGCAGTTCCATCCCGCTCTCACGCGCCATCCGGTCGCGCAGATCGTACATCGCCTTGAACTTCCAAGTCGTATCGACATGCAGCAGCGGAAACGGCGGCGGCGAGGGGTAGAACGCCTTGCGCGCCAGATGCAGCATCACCGCGCTGTCCTTGCCCACTGAATAAAGCATGACCGGATTTTCGGCTTCGGCCACAACTTCGCGCATGATGTGAATCGCTTCAGATTCCAGACGCTCAAGGTGAGTCAGGGTTTTTTCATCAAATTGCACGGTATTTCCGCTCCGATATTGCGCAAAGGAACATGGCGCGCATTTCTCGGTGCCCTAATGCGCTAAAACGGGAAAGAATGGGCCAAGGCAATTCTTTGATATGCCAAAATCCAGCTTTGCGCGCTCGTATCGGAACTCCGCTCTTGCCGTGGTCACATAAGTCGAAGTTTCAAGCGGCGGCCTATCATGGACAGAGTGCTTGCGGCGAGCGGGGGGAGCGCCTAAGCGCAGGGGTATGGCCGTATTTCTGCACGAAGAAGATATCCCCGCCGGCGTTCTTGCGCCGGGGCCGGTGGCAGTCGACACTGAAACGATGGGGCTGATTACCCCGCGCGACCGGCTTTGTCTGGTCCAGATTTCGGATGGCAGGGGTGACGAACACCTGATCCGCTTTGCGCCGGGCAGCACCTTTGCCGCGCCCAATCTGAAAGCGGTGCTGGCTGATCCTGAACGGGTGAAGCTGTATCATTTCGCTCGGTTCGACCTTGCTGCCATTGAACACTACATGGGTGTGGTGGCAGCACCGGTGTTCTGCACCAAGATCGCGTCCAAGCTGATCCGCACTTATACCGACCGGCATGGGCTGAAGGACTTGGTACGCGAACTGCTGGGCAAGGAGATTTCCAAGCAGCAGCAGTCAAGCGACTGGGGCGCTCCGACGTTGAGCGATGCGCAGCAGGAATATGCCGCATCCGATGTGCGCCACCTGCATGCCATGCACACCATTCTGGTTGAGCGGCTTGAGCGTGAAGGCCGCACTGCGATGGCGCAGGCCTGTTTCGATTTCCTGCCGATGCGCGCGCGACTTGACCTTGCCGGTTGGGCAGAGCGCGATATCTTCAGCCACGAGTAAGGCGCAAGGGACCACGCTTTCGCCATGACTGTCCAAGCAGACCTGATGCGTTCCCGCCGCCGCGACTTTGCGGCGCCCGGAGGATTCCATGATCGGCTGGTGCGGTTTCTGGCAGGCGCGCTTCCCGCCACGGTCGGCGCGCTTCTGGCGGTCATGGTGCTGGCCCCGCTTTCGCCGCGCGGCGAGATCAGCTTCCTGCTTGACCGCCGCAAGGTGGCGATGGTCGAAGACCGCCTGCGGGTTGCCAGCGCGATGTATCGTGGACAGGATGATTCCGGGCGGAACTTTTCGATCACGGCGGGATCAGCGGTGCAGCGGACCAAGGCTGTGCCGACGATCCAGCTTGACCAGTTGACCGCGCGGATCATGCTTGACGATGGGCCGGCACTGTTGACTGCGGGCAAGGGCGACTATGATTTCGGCAAGGAAATCGTCGATATTGTCGGCCCGGTGAACTTTCAGACTGCCGATGGCTATCGGATGACCGCCACCAATGTCGATATCGACCTTGGGGCGCGGCAATTGAAAAGCCGGGGGCCGGTTGAAGGCCGCATTCCGGCTGGCACATTCGCAGCCGACCGGATCAGCGCCGACCTGTCGGAGCGGACCGTAACGCTTGATGGAAACGCCCGGCTGCGCATGGTGCCGGGAAAGATGCAGGTGCCATGACCAAAATCGAAATCATCCGTTCCGCCCGCCCGTTGCGCATGATGGCGCTGGGCTTTGCCGGGTCTGCTGCCGTAGTGGCAGGGGCGCAGCATCTGTCCGCACAGGGTATTGCCGGGCACAACAGCGACGCCCCTGTCAGCTATGCCGCTGACCGTATCGAAGTGCAGGACAAGGCCAAGCGCGTGGTGTTGTCCGGCAATGTCGACATATCGCAGGAAAACCTGCGGATGCGCGCGGCACGGACCACGGTGGCTTATGCCGATGCAGGCGGAATCCAGATTCAGCGGATTGACGCGACCGGCGGCGTGCAGGTGACCCGCGCGGGTGAAAGCGCCAGTGGTGACGTCGCGGTTTATGATTTCAACCGCAATGTCATTACCATGACCGGCAATGTCGCGCTGCGCCGCAGTGGCGATACGCTGAATGGCGGGCGGCTGGTGATCGACCTTGATTCAGGCCTGTCCAGCGTTGACGGACGTTCGGGAAGTGGCGGTTCGGGTGGTGGCCGGGTCAGCGGCACATTCAATGTTTCCAAGCGCAATTGACGGTTTCCCGACGCAATTGATGCCTGCCTACCTGAACGACCTCTAAACCTACCCGAAAAACCCCTTACCTTTGCTGGGCGGGGTTTTGCAGGGCAGGGCGCGAACCTTGGTGGCCACATCCGGTTTGCCTGCCCGCAAAATGGTGTCTGCGGTGAACGCCAGCTTGGGGCATTCGAAGTCCGCACCATTCCGGGCGGCTTCGGCCACCACTTCGGCGACTTCGACCGGCGCAGTGCTACCGGCAGAACGCAGGAACTGTTGCCGCCAGCTTGACGGGGCGACCAGCGCTGTTGCGACAGCCTTGCGCCCCTTGGGGGTGGCAAGGATGCGCTGCGTCATTTCCTTTACCGGCAGGTCCTGCATCTGCAGCGCCCAAACCGCGGCAAGGCGGCGCGCGCCTTCATCCTGTGCATCTGCCCGCAAGGCGATGTCGAACATGGCCTGTTGCGCGATGACATCGCGCCAGCCGCGCCGAGCGGCTTGCTGGATCAGCACACCGGCGTTGCGGGTGCGGCCCATACGCTGTTCAGCCATGGCCAGAAGTGACAGGTGTTCCGAAGGCATGGGGCGGCGGCGCACCAGGGTTCGTGCCATTTCCAGTGCTTGCGCAGGCGGTGCGGTGCGAACTTCGGCAATGACCATACGTTCCTGCGCAAAGCTGCGGAACGGCGGCGGGACCAGTGCGGCAACGCTTGGCATGCGGCGCGATGTGCGATCAAGCTGGGCAAATGTGGTCACCACTGCGAGCGCCGCCAAGGCGCAGAACCAGAGCGCGCGGATCATGCTGCGTCTCCTTCATCGCGGGTGCCGTTGCGGTTGCTGCCCTGGATGAGCAGAACTACAGCGAAAGCTGCCATGCAGAGCATGGCCTGATTGCGCAGCGGATAGTCGAGAGCAGACTGAAGCGCGGCCGAGGTCAGAATGCCCAGCCCCGAAAGTGCTGGCCACGGATCGGGGCGGCGTAGCGCGCGAAAGCTGGCAAACATGATCCACAGCGCCCAGCCAGCGATGATCGCAAGGCCGAAGATGCCGGATTCGATGGCGATTTCCAGATAGTCATTGTGGGCGCGGCCTGCGCGGCGCGGCGAGACATTTTCCAGTGCTTCGTCGGCCTGAAACACTTCATCGAACGTGCCCATGCCCGATCCTGCCCACCAGTAGCGTTCGGCGGAATAGCGCGCGTCGTCCCAGATTTCGGCGCGCTGGTCTTCGGTCTTGGAGAAGCGGGCCAGTGTGGTGCTGATGCGCGAGTCCCCGGCAACCGGTGAAAGCCCGACGGTTCCAATGGCTAGCACCACCAGCGCGAGCGCCGAAATTGCAGCGATCGCGACGTTGCGCGATGCAGGATCAGCCTGTGCAGGCGCGCGCCCTGATACCTTGGCTTTGCGTGCCTGCAGCAGGGTTACCCCGATGCGCAGCATGAACAGGCCAAGCGGCAAGGCCAACAGGACAAGACCGGTGCGGGACTGGGTCAGCACGACGCCAACCACCAGCAAAACCCCCGCGCAACCTTTGGTCAGCCACCGGGCAGACAGCGGTCGCGCCGCTGGCATGCCGCAGAGCAGCAACAGGCAGCAGTCCAGAAAGATGCCGGTGGAATTACGGTTGGCGAACAAGCCAAACAGCACGCCCTTCATGCTGTTTTCAGGGTAGAACAGGCTTTTGCCATCGGGCTGCATGATGTCGACCGTGCCGATGAATACGCACAGCAGGCCCAATGCAACCCAGCCGAGTGTGGCCAGCGAAATTGCCCGCTGGTTGGCACCATGACCGATGACGATCAGCGTTACCGGTGCCAGCAGGCCGATCAGTGCAACTAAAGTGCGGCCACTGTTGAGGCTCGTTGCAAACCAGCCATCCGACTTTGCCAGAGCAAGGCTTTCGCGCACAAGATCGCGGCCCGGCAGTGCCTGCCACATGTCAGGCGGCAGGGGCACCAGCTGCAGCAAAGGCAGGGCCAGAGAAACGCCGATGAGGGCGAGAACCGCTCTTGGTGCTTTGGAGATGAAATTTGCAACAGCTGTCCCGTTGATTGCCAGAAGGGCAATCGCGACAAGCTGCACGACCAGATTGGTCAGCCCGTAAGCCACGCCCCCGCCGCCGAAGAGGCCGGCGATGACAACGAGTGCGGTGAGGTCTCTCGCCCGTGTTTTGCGCATGGAACGCACTTTGTCCGGCTTTGCTTTCTGGTCAAGGGCGAAGGTTGTTGCAATGCGACTTTCGCCGCAGCGCAATGATGCTTTACCCTGTTTCCGGTGAGGGCTGTGGTGAACTGGCGGTGCTGGGGTAAAAGGGACTGGGTTAGGCGGTGAAAGCTGGTTCACAGCCTGACTTCATGCCTGACGCGGCCAGCTTTCGAAATGCCGAATCCAGTGTGCCGGGAATATGTGCAAAGCAGCGGCGGTCACAAGATCCGCCTGTGTGGCAGAATCAGGGCCGACAAGAGCGCTGCCTGTAAAATTCAGGCAACAAAAAACCCGATCACCTTTGGGGTGACCGGGTTTTTGAAACTGCCTGAACGATCAGTTCGCGCCGTTCGAGCCGTTGTCTACGACCTGCGTGATCGTGTAGGTAATCACACCACCAGCGATGATGATGATGACCCAGATAAAGGCGAACAGGTCATGGTCAGCGTCGACAGCTTCCGAAGCGCGGTTGGCGCTGTAGCCCGACGTCGAATAAACCTGGCTGTCGGTAGCGCGGGTCGCAGCTTCGGCTGCGATCGGGGCTGCCGCAAGCGATGCAGCGACGAGCGCTGATGCAATGCGAGAAAACTTCATGGATAAATCTCCTAAGCAGTAGCGCTTCCGTATACCGCCCTCTCGACTTCGCTTTACCGCATTGCAAAATGATTCGCAACCTAAAGATAGGTATATTCCCTTAGTTTGTATTTGCGCATCGCAACGTCTGTCTGGAGCCGTGACGTCAGCCTTTTAGGCCCATTTCAAGCAGGTTTAGGTGGATTTCATGCTTGTTTTGGCAATGGTGCGCAAAACGCAAGCGCGTCAAAGGAGGGTGTGCGGCATGGCGGGGCAAGGAGTCCTGCTGCATTGCACATCAAATTTGCCGTCGAACTGTTGCGCTGCATGACGCGCTTTGACGCAAATGTGTGACGCCATGGTGACGTTTGCACCAGCGCAGGGGCAAAGTCCGGATCACAGGCCGAATGGCAGGGCTGTGGTGCAGGATGTGGTAGGGCCTATTGCAAACCGGACACAATGATTCCGATGTAGCGTTGCCTGTGTGCGACGAACGGCGGCGTGCAAATGAGGTGATGGGCGGCGTTGCTTTTGCAATTCGGGGTGTGGCTGAGGCATGTTTTATCGCCGTGTCGTCGGGCGCAAAACAGGGTTTCATCGTGGTGCGGCGACAGGGACAAGGGCTTCAGTTTTGTTTTCATGGACTCTTCCTGTTCACAGGATGCATTTGCCAAGGTGGAATGGGTGATCATGGTGGCATTTTGAAAGATTGCCTGGGGTGTAGAGCCGCATCAGTTTTGTCGTAAGTTTGGGCAATCCGGTTGCTGTGGAAACCGCTTGGGTGGCGCGTTCTATTCGGCATTAATGATGGCGAGCCGATTTTGTCCGTTTGTTGGTGAGACTTGCAGATTGGCGTGCGCTGTCTGCAGCAGGGCTATGCTGCGTGGTCCGGGTGCTTCGTAGTTGACCTTAGGATTTTATGCTGCAATGCAGCGTCGGCTGTCATTCGATTCAGGTGGGCCGGGTTGGCAGCTTGTAGCGGATGCGCTGCAGAAAAAAGTGCAATATTAAGGTCGCGTTTGATGTTGATGGAAGGCTGATCTGTCAGGCTTCTTTATATTGTTCAGCAGGAGTATCGCGAGCAGTGACTGTATTGACGGCCCGTCCGGCACGAAAAGGTATCATTCTGGCCGGTGGTTCCGGCACGCGACTCTACCCGCTGACGCGCGGCGTATCGAAGCAGTTGATGCCGGTTTTCGACAAGCCGATGATTTATTACCCGTTGAGCACGCTGATGCTGGCCGGGATTCGCGACATCCTGATTATCACCACGCCTGACGATGCGGACCAGTTCCGTCGTGTGCTGGGCGATGGATCGGATTTCGGCGTTTCGCTGTCTTATGCTGTTCAGCCGACGCCGGATGGTCTGGCGCAGGCTTTCCATATCGGCGCGGACTTTGTGGCCGGGCATCCCAGCGCGCTGGTTCTGGGTGACAACATTTTTTATGGCCACGGGTTGCCCGAACTGCTGGGCAATGCCGATGCGCGCACCACCGGGGCAAGCGTGTTCGCCTATCGCGTGAACAATCCCGAAGCCTACGGCGTGGTGGATTTTGACTCCGATGGCCGCGCGGTTTCGATTGAGGAAAAGCCGGTCGCCCCGCGTTCCAACTATGCGGTCACCGGTCTGTATTTCTACGACGAAACCGTGGTGGACCGCGCGCGCGACCTGAAGCCTTCGCCGCGTGGCGAGCTTGAGATCACCGATCTTAACCGTCTTTACATGGATGACGGCGCGCTTTCGGTGGAAATCATGGGGCGCGGTTATGCCTGGCTTGATACCGGCACGCACGGATCGCTGCTAGATGCGGCTGCCTATGTGCGGATCACCGAAGAGCGGCAGGGCCTGAAGATCTGCTGCCCCGAAGAAATTGCCTGGCGTCAGGGCTTTATTGACGATGCCCGGCTGCAGGAAATTGCCCAGCCGCTGCGCAAATCGGGTTACGGCGAATATCTTCTGCAAATGCTCAACCAGAAGGGCGTGGCGTGAATATTATCGAATGTGACATTCCGGGGCCGCTGGTGATCGAACCCAAAGTGTTCGGGGATGATCGCGGCTTCTTCATGGAATCCTGGAACGCCGAAGGTTTCGCCAAGGCCGGGCTGGACCTGACCTTTGTGCAGGACAACCACAGCCGTTCGCAAAAGGGCGTGCTGCGGGGGATGCATTTCCAGAACCCCGGCCCGCAGGGTAAGCTGGTGCGCGTGGTGCGCGGCGCGGTGTTCGACGCGGTGGTCGATCTGCGTCGGTCTTCGCCCACCTTCGGCAAGTGGACCGGGGTGACGCTTTCGGCTGAGAACAAGCGCATGTTCTGGGTGCCCGAAGGCTTTGCCCACGGCTTCCTGACGCTGGAGGACGATACCGACTTCCTCTATAAATGTACCACGCCCTATGCGCCGCAGAACGAAGGCAGCCTTGCCTGGGATGATCCGACGGTGGGCATCGAATGGCCGCTGGACGGCATCACCCCGCTGCTGTCGGGCAAGGATGCAGCGGGTATTCCGCTGGATCAGGTGAAGACCTTCCCATGAAGGCGCTGGTTACAGGCGTGAACGGGCAGGTCGGCAGCGCACTGCTACGCACTTGTCCTGAAGGCTGGACCTGCGTGGCGCTGGACCGCGCAGCGCTGGACCTGACCGATACCGACGCGATTGCGCGGATCGTCGAGGCCGAGCGCCCCGATCTGGTGCTCAACCCTGCGGCCTATACCGCGGTGGACCGGGCGGAGAGCGAGCAGGATCTGGCCTATGCCATCAATGCCCGTGCGCCCGGTGCGTTTGCCAAGGCGCTGGCAAAAACCGGCGGGCGTCTGGTCACCGTGTCGACCGATTTCGTGTTCGATGGCACCAGCGGACGCGGCTATCAGCCGGGCGATGCGCGCAATCCGCAATCGACCTATGGTGCCAGCAAAGCCGAGGGTGAGATGGCGGCAGGCGATGATGCTATCATCGTGCGCACAAGCTGGGTCTATGCGGCGGGCGGCGCGAATTTTGTGCGCACCATGCTGCGGCTGATGCGGGAACGTGACGAACTGCGCGTGGTGGCCGACCAGATCGGTTCGCCCACATGGGCAACAGGTCTCGCGCACACGCTGTGGGGCCTTGCCCTGGCAGAAAAACCCGGCATCTGGCACCACCGCGATGCGGGCGTGGCAAGTTGGTATGACTTTGCCGTGGCGATTGCCGAAGAGGCTGCCGCGCTGGGTCTGCTGGCCCGCATTCCGCGCATCATCCCCATTGCAACCACCGATTATCCGACGCCTGCCACACGGCCTGCGTTCTCGGTGCTGGATGTCTCGGCCACGCGCGCTCTGCTGGGCGACGAGGCTGTGCACTGGCGCGCGAACCTGCGGACAATGCTCGAAGAGGAAAAAGCACTTGGCTAATCTGCTCGTCACCGGCGGCGCCGGTTTCATCGGCGGCAATTTCGTCCACTACTGGGGCAAGACGCACCCGGACGACAACATCATTGTGCTCGATTGCCTGACCTATGCCGGCAACCGGTCGACCATTGCCGATGTCGAACAGGCCGAACTGGTGGTGGGCGACATTCGCGATACCGATCTGGTCGAAAGCCTGCTGCGCGACCGCGATATCGCTACGGTCGTCCACTTTGCGGCGGAAAGCCATGTCGACCGGTCGATCACCGGGCCGGACGCTTTCATCGACACGAACATCCTTGGCACCAACAGCCTGCTGAAGGCCGCGCGTGCGGTGTGGCTGGATGGTGGCAGCGGGCGCGACCACCGCTTCCACCACATTTCGACTGACGAGGTTTACGGCTCACTGGGGCCGAACGATCCGGCCTTTGCCGAAACCACGCAGTATCAGCCCAATTCGCCCTATTCGGCGTCGAAGGCCGCGTCTGACCACCTGGTGCGCGCCTATCACCATACCTATGGGCTGAACGTCACCACGACCAATTGCTCGAACAACTACGGGCCGTATCACTACCCGGAAAAGCTGATCCCGTTGTTCATGCTCAACGCGCTGTCGGGCAAGCCGCTGCCGATCTATGGCGATGGCATGAACGTGCGTGACTGGCTCTATGTCGAAGACCACTGCCGCGGCATCGAAGCGGCGCTGAAGAACGGCAAGGCCGGCGAAACATACAACATCGGTGGCGGTGAAGAACTGCCGAACATGGCGGTGATCGACCGGATCTGCGCCGAAGTGGACCGCGCCTTTGCCGAAATCGAAGGTCTGGCCGAGCGTTACCCCGATGCCCCGGCGGCACAGGGCCGCGCCACGTCGGAACTGAAAACCTTCGTTGAAGACCGCAAGGGCCACGACCGCCGCTATGCCATCGACGAAACCAAGGCGCGCGCCGAACTGGGCTATGTCCCGCAGCACGATTTCGAGAATGGCCTGCGCAACACCCTGCGCTGGTATCTCGACAATGAAGCGTGGTGGCAGCCGCTGCTGGAACGGCGCTGATGCCTGAACCGAAGCAGGTTCAGGCGGCTTCGCGCGCGGGACTGCCGATGACCCGCGTGTCATCGGGCACATCCCGGTTCACGACCGAACCTGCTTCGACAATGCAATTGCGTCCGATGGTGACGCCCGGCAGGATGATCGCACGCGGCGCAATGCGCGTGCCTTCGCCGATCCGGGTATCAAGGTAGAGGCCGCGCGTCATGTCATGGGTCAGGACCACAGCCTGATGATCGATCACACACCCCGCGCCGATGTGCACGCCTTTGGGCCATGTCCGGTCGATCAGCGCGGTGGTGGCGATCCATGCCGTGGGGTGAATGTCCATGCGCCAGAAGCGCGTCTGCACAAACCGCTGAAGGTGCTGGCGAAATGACTTGCGCAAGGGCGAGCGTGAGGGTGATGCAGGCATGCGGCATGGATAGAAAATGTGCGCCTGCGAAACAACAGGTGTTTGCCATGAAGAAGGACTTTGCATGCCTTCGCTGAACCAATTTCGGGCGGTAAGGAATGCGCTTGTTTCATGGCGGCGCCGGCGGCTTGTGCAAACGCAAGGGGCCGTGCTGCACCCCAGCGTGAGCATTTCGATGTCGTCGACCTTCATCGGCGGCAAGCCGGGCAGCATTGCGGTTGGCGAGGCTACGCTGGTCGCGTTCAAGACGCTGCTGATTGCGCGTCATCCGGATGGTACGATTGATCCTATCAGCATCGGGCGGCACTGCTTTATCGGTGGCGGATCGGTAGTCATGCCCGGTGTTACAATCGGCGACGAATGTATTGTCGCTGCCGGTGCGGTGGTCGTAGACGACATTCCACCGCGCTGCATTGTGGCCGGAAACCCGGCCAAAGTACTCCGCGAAAATATCGAGGTCAGCGCATACGGACGGTTCCGTAATGTTGAGCAATACCGGTTGCGCCATGGCTCGGCAGCGTAGAGGTGCCGGCGTGAGGCTTGCCGGTGCGGCTTTCGCAGGCGGTCTTGTTCTGGCGCTTCTGTCGGGCGAAGTACCGCAATTCGTGTTCGGCGGTTCCAACCCGATACGCCACGCACCATTGCCCCAGGACGCCCGATTGCCAATCTCGCTGCCTTATGGCGCAGACGTGGTGTTTGAAGGCGACAGCAACATTGCAGGGAGCCGCGTGGGCGGTTCGGCCTATGCCTTTCCCGCAATATTTCGGCGCGAGACGGGTAGCGGTTTCGTGGTTGCCAACATAGGCGTTGGTGGCGCGACGGCAGACGACTGGCCAGAGCAACCGCGCGAAGCAGCCGCAATGTTTGTCATCATGCTGGGCAGCAACGATGCTGCTCCACGGGGCCTTCTATCCCGACGTAAGCCTGTCGATCTTGTCCGTTACGAAGCTCGCCTTAAAGCTCTTGCCACACGGCGTATTGCATCGGGCGCGCGCGTTCTTTTGCTGGCTCCGCCACCTGCGGGGAGCACGGCGATGGATCGCCGGATTCACCCCTATCGATTGGCAGCCCAACGAGCAGCTTTTGAGGCGGGAGCAAGTTTTGCCGATCCTGTCGAAGCGTTTGACAGAGAGAAGGAATTGGTTGCGCTGCAGCATGATGCCCTGCATCTCAGCCGTGCCGGGCACCTGCTTCTTGGCAAATGGCTGGCCAGCCGGATTGTACTGCAGCCGATGACAGATGTGACCCTGAATGAAGGCACGTCAGACGGAAGGGTATCGCTTGTTCACTCGTGACGACTTTTGCGTGATCTCCGCAGTTGATAATCTGGAGGTTCTGGATGGCTGCCTGAAACGATCGCCGGATATTGCCGATGGCAGTTTGCCTTTGGTGGTGGTCACGGGTGCGCGCAGTATGCCGTGCGCTTACAATTCGGGTCTGGCGCAGACTCAGGCGAAGATCTGTCTGCTGGCGCATCAGGATGTCTATTTTCCCAAAGGATGGCTGGATCGCGCGGTCGACGTTCTGAATGCGCTGACACAGTCGCATCCCGACTGGATGGTGGCGGGGCCGTATGGCGTGTCACCCGCAGGTTTGCACGTCGGGCGTGTGTGGGACGTGACGATGAAGTGCGAACTGGGCGGGCCGGGATTCGCGCCGACGCAGGTCGGATCGTTCGATGAATTGCTGATGATCCTGCGCAGGCCGGACGGTTTCCGGTTTGACGAGGAATTGCCACACTTCCATCTTTACGGAACCGATCTGGTCCAGACCGCAATCAGCATGGGGCGCACGGCCTGGGCGGTCGAATTACCGGTCGTGCACAACAACCGTCCAATTGTGTCGCTGGGCGGCGGCTATCTGCTGGCTTATCGATTCGCCCGACGCAAATGGCGCGCGCGTCTGCCGATCTATACCTCGGTTTGCGCATTGACATATAACCCCTTTCCGCTGTGGCGCGCACGCTGGCGCCGCCGCCATGTCAGCGCGCGGCCTGCGACGCTGGGTGCGGATTCGGTGGAAATTGCGCGTCTGGCAGGCTACGAGTGAGGACAGGTTCATTTTGGATGCTGCGTTGCAGCAGCTTTGTTTCCCCTCAATCGGAAATGCCCCATGTCTCTTGCGGTTGCTGACAGATTGCCAAAGCCGGCAGCCACAATGCAGGTGGCTGCCAAGCCGGGCCTGTTTGACGTGGTGCGGCCGATCTGGCCATTGCTGGCGCTAATGTGGTCATTCTTCCTGCTGGCGCCGGAAGTGCGCTTTGCGGTGATGGGTGTTAACTTTCCAGCTTATCGTGCGCTGGCACTGTTGCTGTCGTGGCATTGGATTTCGGCATTCCGCCATGGGCGGGTTCGGGTGATTACCGCAGATTGGCTGGTGCTTGCGGCCTGCAGCTGGATGCTGGTCTCTTTCTCGTATCACTATGGCGTCGGCACCGGGATCGTGCGCGGAATGGGTGTGGTTGTCGACACGGCAGGCGCCTATTTCCTTGCCCGCTCGTGCATCCGCACGCCTGCTCAACTCCGTTTGCTATTTCTGTTTCTTGTGCCGCCGCTATTGCTGGCTGGCATTGAAATGCTGATTGAAAGTGTCGGCAAGGATTTTGTTGTCCGCACGACTTATGGCAAGATTTTTGGACGGGTCTCGGCCTATAGCGGTGGCGCGGAATCCGGGGTTCTGGACCTTCGCAAAGAGTTCCGCCTAGGCGGTCTGATGCGTGCGATGGGACCGTTTTCACACCCCATTCTGGGCGGGCTTACCCTGACCAGCACCTTGCTCATCTTCCTGACCAGCGGCATTCGGTCGTGGCCCAAATATCTGGGTTGTCTTGCTGCGTTCATGGGCTTCTTTGCGCTCAGTTCAGCAACGATCCTCTCGCTTTTGATGGCCTTTGTGCTGTTCTTTGCCGACAAGATCCTGAAGTATATTCCCAAGATTTCCTGGTGGCTCATTTCGGCATTCATCATTCTGGCTGGGATCTTCGTCGAGCTTGCGTCGAAGGGGGGCCTTGTCAACATTCTGATCCGCCAGACCCTTGACCCGCAAACCGGGTACTACCGCAAGATGATCTGGGAATGGGGGCTTCGCTCCGTGGGCAAACACCCGTGGTTCGGCATCGGCTATGCCGAATATGAGCGTCCTTTGAACCTGCTGCCCAGCGGCAGTGTTGACGCGAACTTCCTGGCATCGGGGATGGTGTTCGGCGTGATCGTGCCGCTGGCCATGATTTTGGCGGTCATCATTATCCAGATCAGGCTGGGTTACATTATCGGCAAGGGGCGCGGTCCTGACCGGCATCTGCTGTTCGGCTTGAATGCCGCCCTGTTCACCATGATGTTTTCCAGCATGACCGTGACCTATTTCGGGGAATCGCGGCTCTGGTTCATGGCTTTCATCGGCATGGCAGCTTCGATGGGGCAGTTGAAATTCGTGCGTCAGCCCAATGGCGATGCGCGATTGGACGATAAGCCTGCACCGTAACAATTTCGCCGATCAATCACATTGCTTTGCGCGCACGGCATATGCCTCGCGCATCAGGGGAAAGCAAAGTCATGCCAGAAGTCAGTGTGGTCATCCCGATGTACAACGGCGAAAAGTTCATTGCCGAGGCGCTGGAAAGTGTTCTCGCAAGTGAAGGCGTGCAGCCGGAAATCATCGTGGTTGATGATGGATCGTCAGATTCCTCGGCACAGATTGCGCAAAGCTATGCCGGGGTGATCGTCCATCGCCAGCCCAACGGTGGCGAGGCTGCGGCGCGCAAGACCGGGTATGAAATGGCGACAGGTGACTTCATCGTCTTTCTGGATTGCGACGATCTGCTGCACCCGCAGGCCATTCAGCACCACCTTGCAGAGATCAAGGCATCCGACGAGATCGATATGGTGTTCCGGATCGAACATCCTGATCGATGAACAGGGCAACAAAATTGGCGAGAACATTCAGCAGCGCCGCCTGTTTTCCGGTCAGGACGTGGTGATGCATACCACCCCAGTTCCGTCGCAATGCATGTATCGCCGATCTGCTTTACAACGCATTGGTGGATTCAGGCAGGAAGTGCGCGCCTGTGCTGATACCGATTTGAACCTGCGCCTTTTGGGGTGGCGCAAGGCTGGCCTGTGCCACGGCAAGATGGTCATGTCTTACCGTATCCACGGCGCACAGATGACCCGGTCGCCCTCGCGCCTGTTCAACCATCACGTTGGCGTGCTGCAGGATGTGCTTGGTCCCAATGGCGTGCTGGAAAATCCGGAGCTTCTGGCAAAGGGCAGGCGGTACTGGAGTGAATATTACGGCCAGTTCATACCGGCTGAGATTGTCCGGGCAATTTCGCGGCGTGAAGGCGCGCGGACCAAACTGGCAATTTCGACATTTTTTCGTACCATGCCGCATTCGGCCAAGGGGGCCATGCGCTTTGCCGGACGGAAGCTGACGGGCCGATGAGCCTCAAACGTAACAGCATTTATTCGCTGATAAGTTCGGTTCTGCCTGTCATCGGGGCTTTGGCCACGGTGCCACTTTATATCCGTGAAATCGGTAGTGATCGTTATGGCGCGCTGGTCATCGCGTGGACCATGCTGGGGTATTTCGGTCAGGCTGACTTTGGTATTGGTCGCGCCGTGACCCAGCGCATTTCGGCCAGCCGTGGGGCGGGGGCGAAGGAACAAGCGGGTATCATATGGTCTGGCATTGTCGCGATCCTTGGTATCGGGTTGGCGACCGGGTTGATCGTCTATCTCGCCGCAGGATATTTTTTCGGTGACGTGATGAAGGTTGAACCTGGTTTGCGTGCCGAACTGGTGGCGTCAATCTGGGCCTTGGCGCTGTGCAATCCGGTTATCGCGCTGACCGGCGTTTCATCCGGCGCGCTGATCGGGGTGGAAAAGTTCAAGTTCGTTTCGGTCAGCTACCTCGTCAGCAACCTCGGCCTTCAGGTCTTCCCGCTGATCGTGGCGTGGACGCTCACACATGATCTGCAATGGCTGATCGTGGCGTCGCTGGGGGGGCGCGTGCTGGGCCTGTTGATGATGGGGCTGGCGGTATGGCGCAGCTTTCTGGCCGGGCATCGCCCCGCGCCACGCAAAAGCGAGATGCGCGGACTGGCCCATTTCGGCATGTGGGTCATGGTCACCAGTCTGGTCGCCCCGCTGATGATCGCATCGGACCGTTTCGTCATCGGTGCCCTTGACGGGCCGCTGGCCGTAGCGGTCTATACCATCCCGTTTCAGGTGGCCTATCGCACGCTGATGCTGCCGCAGTCGGTGGTGAGTGTGCTGTTCCCGCGCTTTGCAGCGCTGGGTGGCGATGAAGCGCGCGAGCGGGGGACGCAGTTCACCGCTTTCATCGGGCAGATGTTCGCGCCTTTCGTCATCGGAATTGCCTGTCTGGCTGATCCGCTGATGCACCTGTGGCTTGGGTCGCACCTCGATCCGCGCTCGGTGCCGGTTGCGCAGGTGATCCTGCTGGGCGTGTGGTATCTGGCGCTGGGCAGTGTGCCGTTCTCGCTGATTCAGGCGCGCGGCAACCCCAGGTTCGCGGCGCTGGCGGTCATTGCCGAACTGCCCTTCTACTTTGCCATGCTCTATCTGCTGGGCACGTCGTTCGGCCTTGTCGGCATCGCTGCCGCCTTTGCGATCCGTGCAGCGGCCGATGCGATGATCTGTGCCTGGCGGGCGGGGGTGCCGGTGCGGTTCATGGCGCGCCATGTTCTGCCAACCGCGCTGTTGGTGCTGGGCACGGTGTTGGTCGGCCCGATGATAAGCGGCTGGTTGCAGGCGTTGCTGGCGGCAACCGTGCTGTGCTCTGCTTCGGTTGTCATCCTGCTGCTGTCGCTGGGGGATATGCCCGATGATATTCGCGTGGCGTTTGAAAAGATGCCGGTCATCGGCCCGCTGATCGCCCGGCTGGCCTTGCGTCGCGCTGCGCCCAAAGCGGGCTGATCATTCGCACGTATCAGGAGACGTTCATGGTTACGAACTCTGACGCCGGGCGTGGCGATTTGCCGCAGTGCCTTGTTTACCTGCCGCACAGCTATGCCGGGCGCGGTCCTGCGGAAAGTTGCGTCCGCCTGCTCGATGCGTTTGGCGCAGGCGGTGTGGATGTGCGTCTGCACGTCATCCGGATCCGCAAACCTGCCGGTCCCGGCGTGAAAGTGGTGCAGGCGCTGGGACCGCTGGGCCAGCGCTTGCCGTTCTCGATGATCCGCGATTCCGGCCTGCGCAAAGTGGCTGCCAAGTTCCGCAAGGCGTTGAACGCGGCTCCTGCAGGGTCGATCGCGTGGTTCTGGCCGGACGTGCCAGATGATCTCGTGCATCATGCCCGCGCGCGCGGCATCGTGACCGTGCGCGAAATGATAAACAGCCCCCTGGCCCACGCCAAACCGATCCTTGATGCGGCCTATGCCGCTGCCGGTTTCGCCCCGGCGCATGGAATTTCGGATGAAGCTGTCGCGCGCGAATGTGCCGAACTGCAACTGCACGACTATCTGTTCGCGTCCAATCCCGAAGTCGAAAAGGCATTGCTGGCGCTGGGCATCGAACGTGAGCGCATTCTGTCCACCACATTCGGCTGGGTGAAGTCGCGCTTTGCCGGGTTGGCGCCGCGTGTGCCGGATGCCAGCAGGCCGCCGCGCTTCTGCTTTGTCGGCACGATGAACGTGCGCAAGGGCGTGCCCGAACTGCTGGCTGCCTGGACAAAGGCCGGGATTGATGGCGAATTGCGGCTTGCCGGGGCGATCGAACCCTGCCTTGCCCCACAAGTCGCCGCAGCAGTCGCATCGGGCAATGTCCAGCACTTTGGCCATATCGAGAATGTCGGCGAATTTTACCGCGAATGTGACGTGTTCGTGTTCCCCACGCACGAAGAAGGCGGGCCGCAGGTCGGTTATGAGGCGGCCAGTTGCGGGTTGCCGCTGATCGTCACGCCAATGGGGGCGGGGCGGCTGGTGGACGACGGTGTGACCGGGCTGATCGTGCCGCCGGGCGATGTCGATGCCCTGGCGCTGGCGCTGCGCCGCATGGCCGACGATACGCCCTTCCGCGAAACATGCGCAGCCGCAGCACAGACGGCGGCCAGCAGGTTCGAATATGACACCGTGGGTCGTGAACGGATGGCGCTGTTGCAAAAGGCTTGCGCGGCACAAGCCGCATAGTCAGTCGCCCGGTGCGGCGCGGTCGATCATGTCCATGAAGTTGCGCGCCGCCTCGCGGTCGGCCGCATCCTTGAACGCGACGTCCAGATCGGGCGCGGATGACAGCATGTAAAGGATCGACCACATGCCAAACCGGCGCGCGCGGTCCTTCTCCAGCCCGAAATCCACCAGCATCCTCTCGATACCAGCCTCCAGTACGGCAGGCGTAGCCGCACCGATGTCTTCGGTGCCGAAATAACGGCGCATCTGATCGTCAAATTCCATCACGCAGCGCCTTGCCACACAAGCGGCATCCTGTCGCGGTCGATGATCGCGCGGAACTGCGGCGTTATGGCGCGGCGGTCCACCAGATCCACTTTCCATGGCAAGGCGGATTCGTCGAATGCTTCGGTCAGTTCGGCCAGCAGCGAGAGGGGAAGAACGCCGTCTCCTTCCAGAACGAGGTCCAGATCGGACCATGGCTTGGGATTGCCGCCAGCCCTGCTGCCAAACACCCATGCGCTGACATCGGGCGGCAAAATGCTGCCAAGGATCGCACAGACCTCTTCTCGCTCATCAGGCGATAGAAGAACAACCGGCGCTGTCATGCGCGCGATTGCAGGCGGGCCAATACGCCTTGGGCTTCGGCGAGAAACGCCGGAATGGCCGCAACAACCTGCACGGCCTTGGCCTCGTCATACGTGTGCGAGGTGATGTTGCGCATTTCGCGGAACATGCGCCAATCGGTCCACTCACGCGCGACAAGCCCCTGTTCAACCCCGGTGCGGATCAATGCCGGGAAGGTCATCCGGTCGATCTCTTCCGGGTTCGCCGCAGCCTCTTCCAGCGCGCGCCGCAGCATCTTGTGGGCAAGGTCATAGGTAAATTCGAAACGCTGGATCAGCCCGTCACGAATTTGTGTGTCGGTTTCATCCACGCGAAAACGGGCCAGCCCTTCGTCAAGACGGGCAACGGCATTCGCTAACGGGGAAAAATCCAGCGGCATGACCGAGCATGTGCCACCAATGGCGGGTGCTGGGCAAGTGGCGTGGTCATTACTATCTAAACTAGCTGTCAAGCAGCGTATTGATCGCGAATGTGTGTGTTGAAGTAGGCACCTTTGGAACCTGCCTTAAGCAATTCCTGATATCTGTGTGGAGGCACGCCATAATAATCATATGGATGTGCGCCTTCCTTGAACCAGATGGTCAATGTCCGAGCCGTCGTATCGTAATTCACCGCCCAGATGGCGGATGAGCGTAGATGGTCCACATTGCTTCCTCCGCAGCGTCGAAGGGCGACCAATGGCCGCCCTTCTTTTACGTCAGTTGTCGTTGTCGTGGCGATCAACCGGAACAGGCTTTTTGCTGATCGGGATGCGGAATGCCTGCCCCTTGGGCTTGCAGATCCGCTGTCCGTTGCGCAGCGTGATGCACTGTCGGAAGATATAGCCGTCGTCACTAGGCATGAATGCCTCCTGTGAATTTGGTTGACGGTGGCATCACGAGTTGCGACAATCGCGTTTGCTTAGGACGACAATTGTGCATCTCATGATGCCGGTTCTCGAACGGAAAGGTCGGCTGAAAGGTCGGCCTTTTTCCGTTTCTAGAGATCATGGGCTATGGCGGTTCCATCGTCGCTCCTTTCATGTTCATCAAAAATACCGGGCTGCCCATGCTCGGAGGGCGATGCCGCAAGCTGGGTCGCATATTCGTGCGGCAACGGTTGACCAACGATCCACCAATGCGGAACGCCGCCAATTCGCAAACTGTAAACCTCATCGCTGCGTGACAAGGATGATGTCATGTTGATGATCGGCTTTGCGCCACCGATGTTGGCGCCTTGCGCTCTTGCCGCATCAAGCAATTCTGGCGATTGCATGGGGCGGCCTGCAAGCATGATGGCTTGATATGCGGCATCTGCATGTGAAATGCGTTTTGCACCTGAACCGTGGGCTGCGCGCATGGGGATAGGGAGCATTGTCGCGCGAATACTGGGACCGGAAACGACCGTCTCGCCAGCTTTTAAGGCCATGCTGAAAATGGATGCGCCTCCCATGGCAACGACGGCTTCATCCAGTGCACGGACTTGCGCAAATGCGGGCAATGCCTTCAAGGTAGCCCATGCTTGATCGCGCAATGATTGAGTTGCTTGCAGAATGTCATTCACGGTGCTGTCCTTTCCGTAGCACCGTAGCATGGCTGTAAAATAACGCAATGGTTTTTTGCCATTTCTCCCGAAATCATACGCTTTGACAAAGAAAAAAGGCGGCGCATCGCAGCGCCGCCCTCTGACTTGTCAACAAAATGACATTGATGTCATTCTGCCGCAATCCCGGTCCCTCCGAACATGTCCACTTCAACTTCCAGCGGGGCTTCGGCGTTGGCCACGGTCTTGGCCTTGCGGCGGTGGTCGAAGCTGGACCACACGGTGTTCCAGTCGCCACGGGTGGCGGCCTTGGAATATTCGGTGGCGCGGGTTTCGAAGAAGTTGGCGTGTTCCACGCCATTCAGCAGCGGGGCGAGCCAGGGCAGGGGGTGATCTTCGATCATGTAGATCGGCTGGAAGCCCAACTGGCCAAGGCGCCAGTCCGCGATGAAGCGGATATAGCGCTTGATGTCCTTGGCGCTCATCCCCGGAACCGGGCCTTGTTCAAACGCGAGGTCGATGAACGCATCTTCCAGCCGCACGGTCTTCTGGCAGCAATCGATGATGTCTTCCTTCACCGCCTTGGTCAGGCAGTCGCGTTCGGCGACGAAGGCGTGGAACAGCTTGGTAATGCCTTCGCAATGCAGCGATTCATCGCGGACCGACCATGATACGATCTGGCCCATGCCCTTCATCTTGTTGAAGCGGGGGAAGTTCATCAGCATGGCAAAGCTGGCGAAAAGCTGCAGCCCTTCGGTAAACCCGCCGAACATGGCCAGCGTGCGGGCAATATCCTCGTCCGTGTCCACGCCGAAAGTCTGCAGGTAATCGTGCTTGGCCTTCAGCTCTTCGTATTCGAGGAACATGCCATATTCGCTTTCCGGCATGCCGATGGTGTCAAGCAGGTGCGAATAGGCAGCGATGTGGACCGTCTCCATGTTGGAAAACGCGGTCAGCATCATCTTGATCTCGGTCGGCTTGAACACGCGGCCATATTGTTCGTGGTAGCAGTTCTGCACTTCCACGTCGGCCTGGGTGAAGAAGCGGAAGATCTGCGTCAGCAGGTTGCGCTCATGCTCGGAAATCTTCTGCGCCCAGTCGCGGCAATCCTCGCCCAGCGGCACTTCTTCAGGCAGCCAGTGAACCTGCTGCTGACGCTTCCAGAACTCGTAAGCCCAGGGATATTCGAAGGGCTTGTAGGTGGGGCGGGCTTCAAGAAGAGGCATGGGTGGGTGTCCTGTACTGATTCTGGCAATGTAGGGATTGGGTGACGGCGGCGAAAGCGCGCGCGATGCGCTGGCCGGGGATAGCGGGGCGGTTTTCCACTGCCCTTTGGGACCGGTGGGCGCAGGCTGGCGCACGCTGCGCCCAGCCCAACGCCGGGGCGCGGTTGTGCGCGGAACGTACCGGCAAGCGCGCGGTTGGCACATTATTGGCGCGGCGTGCGTGCTGTGCCTGATAACCAACCGAAATTGCAGGAGAAGTGCCATGGATAACCATGAACGCAGCGAATCGCAGATGGGCGGTCACCACGATAGCTCGGGTCAGCAGTCGCAATTCGAAAGCGGGCTCGAAAGCGGGCGCGAAGGCCGCGATTGGTCGGCGCAAATCCGCGAACACATGGATGTGATCGGCGCAGATGGCGCCCATGTCGGCACGGTCGATGGTGTTGAAGGCGATCGGATCAAGCTGACCAAAAAGGATTCGGGCGCGGGCTTTGCCGGCGGAACCCATGAAGGCCACCATCATTATCTGTCCAGTGGGCTGGTTGCCAGTGTGGAAGGCGAAGTAGTCCGCCTTTCTGCCAACGGCGATGTGGCCTGGGGCATGCTGGAAGAGAAATAGGTCCGAACCGGCGCGGCGTTCCTGCCGCCCGGTTGCGGGCGGCAGGAACGTCCCGTCCCCTTCGGGACCAGGCCGTGCAATACGGCCGGAGAGCGCCCCGTCGAAAGGCGGGGCGTTTTTCGTTGTTTGCGGTCGCCTTGGGGTGACACCTGCCCGGCATCCGCCGGTCGGTCCCGTCGGTTCTGCTACTTCCAGAACCAGCCCGGTTTCAGGCTGCGGTTCTTGCGGTTCTTCCACATCGAATAATACATCCACAGGCCCGACACGCTGAAGAAGATCAGTGCCAGCCCCGTCATCAACGAGATCGCGGTGCCCAGCGGTCCGAATGTTTCGCCCGAATGCAGGTGATGGAACAGCCCCACCAGCGATTTCATCCCGCCCGGAGGTGCCTTGGGCCGGCACATCATTGTTTCGGGGCAGGTAAAGCCTGCCGGCATCGGCGGAGGCCCGGCCTGTTCGCCGGACGGCCATAAGGCCGTGACGTGGCTGGCCACGCCCGTCAGCGCCATCCACAGCATGAACACCCCGAAGAACACCGTGATCCAGCGGTGCCATTTGCGCATAGAATAATCCTTCCGTTCCCGGCGCCCCGTCCGTTCCCGATGAACGTGACGCCCCCATATTTGTCCCAGCCGCAGTCGGACGGGACGAGCGCGTATTCGCGCGTAGGGGCACAGGCGGCAAGCCGCGAAGTGTCGCGGGGTGTAACGGGCGCAAACTTGCCGAAGATACGCCTCCGGGCAGCCGGAAGGACGTCTGCTGACGTGCTGGGACTGCCGAAAGGGGCATGAAAGGCGGCCTTGGGTTAGGGCGTGAAGGGCAAGTTCTTAACTGCCTGCCATTACTGGCAGGCGAGGCATTCCTCGTAGTCGGTTTCGGCGGTGGCGAGTTCGATCTTCGGGGCTTGCGCGGTGTTGTCCGCTTCCACCCCGCCTGCGAACCCTGCGCGCTGAACCGACTTCGAGCGCAGATAATAAAGGCTCTTGATGCCCTTTTCCCATGCCTGGAAGTGCAGCATCATCAGATCCCACTTGTCCACGTCGGCCGGAATATAGAGGTTCAGCGACTGCGCCTGATCGATGAACGGCGTGCGGTCTGCCGCGAATTCCAGCAGCCAGCGCTGATCGATTTCGAAGCTGGTCTTGAACACGGCCTTTTCCTCTGGCGAGAGGAAGTCGAGGTGCTGGACCGAGCCGCCCTGTTCAAGGATCGAGTTCCAGACGTTGGTCGAATCCTTGCTCTTGTCGGCCAGAAGCTTCTTCAGATACGGATTTTCGACCACGAACGAACCCGACAGGGTCTTGTGGGTATAGATGTTGGCCGGGATCGGTTCGATGCAGGCCGATGTGCCGCCGCAGATGATCGAGATCGACGCGGTGGGGGCAATCGCCATCTTGCACGAAAAGCGCTGCATCACGCCCATGTCGGCTGCATCGGGGCATGGCCCGCGTTCCTGCGCCAGCACCAGCGAAGCCTCGTCCGCCTTGGCGGCGACGTGCTTGAACATCTTGAGGTTCCACGCCTTGGCCATCGCGCTTTCAAACGCGATACCCTTAAGCTGCAGGAACGAGTGGAAGCCCATCACGCCCATGCCGACCGAGCGTTCGCGCGCAGCGGAATACTTGGCGCGCGCCATTTCGCTGGGCGCACGGTCGATATAGTCCTGCAGCACGTTGTCGAGGAAGCGCAGAACGTCTTCGACAAAGCGCTTGTCGCCGTTCCATTCGTCCCATGTTTCCAGGTTGAGCGAGGACAGGCAGCACACTGCCGTGCGGTCGTTGCCAAGGTGGTCGCGCCCGGTGGGCAGGGTGATTTCCGAACACAGGTTTGATGTCGAAACCTTCAGCCCCAGATCGCGGTGATGCTTGGGCATCATGCGGTTCACCGTATCGTTGAACACGATGTAGGGTTCGCCCGTGGCAAGGCGGGTTTCAACCAGTTTCTGGAACAGCGAACGCGCATCCACCGTGCTGCGCACCGACCCGTCCTTGGGGCTGCGCAGGTGGAATTCGGCGCCATCGCGCACCGCTTCCATGAATTCGTCGGTCAGCAGCACGCCATGGTGCAGGTTCAATGCCTTGCGGTTGAAATCGCCCGACGGTTTGCGGATTTCGAGGAATTCCTCAATCTCAGGGTGTGACACGTCAAGATAGCAGGCTGCCGACCCACGCCGCAGCGAGCCTTGCGAAATTGCCAGCGTCAGGCTGTCCATCACGCGCACGAAGGGGATG
The DNA here is from genome assembly GCF_026672515.1 of Novosphingobium sp. SL115. Taxonomy (GTDB): domain Bacteria; phylum Pseudomonadota; class Alphaproteobacteria; order Sphingomonadales; family Sphingomonadaceae; genus Novosphingobium. The sequence continues at coordinate 1,025,659 of NZ_JAPPRG010000002.1, forward strand.
ATGCCGCTGGTCTTGCCGTTCAGGCCGACCGATTCCCCGATGCCTCGCACTTTGCCCCAATAGGTGCCGATGCCGCCCCCGCGCGAGGCGAGCCAGACGTTTTCGTTCCAGGTGGCAACGATGCCTTCAAGGCTGTCATCGACCGAGTTGAGATAACACGAGATCGGCAACCCGCGCCCGGTGCCACCGTTGGAAAGCACCGGCGTTGCCGGCATGAACCACAGCTTCGAGATGTAGTCATACAGACGCTGGGCATGGTCCTGATCGTCGGCATAGGCATCGGCCACGCGCGCGAACAGATCCTGATACTTTTCGCCGGGCAGCAGGTAACGGTCGTCCAGCGTGTCCTTGCCGAACACGGTCAGCCGCGCATCGCGCGATTCATCGGTGACAATCGTGAAGCGGCGCGGATTGACCTTCTTGGAATCGCTGATCGGTTCAGCCGCCACGGCAGCCGCAGCCACGGTTGCCGCCATTCCGGCGACCAGCGCGTCGCTGCCCAGATCCTTTGCGTTCATGTCCATCGCTTTTGCTTTCGCTTCACCGGCTGTTGCCGGGGTGCCTGCAAGGGCCAGTTCGTCCTGCGCCGCCACGGAGCCGTCTCCAGTCCTGAAATCCACTTCGCAACCCCTGTCTGCAACTTCGGCACATGGGCCGGAGCAATCGTTCAAAACACGAATCGGGCCACGTATTGCTGCCATGCCCGATAATACTGCAGGCAGAACGAAAGTGGAACATATTTGTCCCTGCACCGCACTGCCAGAAATCTGTCTTTTCATCCCCGTGTGGCATCCGCAGCGGCAAATCATTGCCAGAATGCGGAAATCCTTTCCAGGCGCTCTAAACAAGGTTTAGAGGCGGCCCCAAGGCCTAACCACAACCTATAGTGCCTCAACCGTATTGAGACACAAGGGGGTAATGATCCTGAGGCAGACTCGATTCGTCGCATGTGCGATTCGATTCGTCGCTGCCAATGTCATTGTGCAGTGCAGCGACGCGCGGGGAATGCGACGGTTCAAGAGGCAATCGCAATCACGCGGAATATTTTTCATCCGATCCAGCAAATTGTGGACAAGATCGGGTCAAGCGATCCCATATATGGTGTCCACAGGAATGGAGCGCACGATGCTGAATATTATCTCGATCATCGTCACCGGGTTTGTCGTCGGCGTGTTGGCGCGGTTTGTCTATCCCGGTGCGATCGACATGGGATTCTGGAAGACCGTGCTGCTGGGTGTCGGCGGCGCGCTGGTGGCAGGCGTGATCGCATCATGGCGCAGCGGCAGCAGCTTTGGTGAAGGCGTCAACCGCGCAGGCTGCCTCGCCTCGGTGCTGGGCGCCATCGTGCTGATCTTCGTGGGGCGGAATTTCTTTTAAGGAAACGAGCTTCACCTCTGCCCAAGAACGGGAGCGGTACAGGATCAGTTATCACGCCCTTGGCGGCTGCCGGCGGTAACTGATCGCCTCGGCAATGTGGATGCGGCCTATCGTCTCGGCCCCGGCCAGATCGGCGATGGTGCGCGCCACGCGCAACATGCGTGTGTAACCGCGCGCGGACAGGCGCATGGCTTCTGCCGCCTGGGCCAGCAACTTGCGTCCGGCCTCGTCAGGGGTGGCATGCAGGTCCAGCAGATCGCCATCCAGTTCGGCGTTGCTGCGCCGCCCGGTGCCATCAAGCCGCGCGGTCTGCACTGCGCGCGCAGCGGCCACCCGCGCGGCCACCTGATCCGATCCCTCGGCAGGAGGGGGCAGGGCCAGATCGGCGGCGGATACCGGATCAACCTCAACGTGCAGATCAATGCGGTCCAGCAGCGGGCCGGACACCTTGGATTGATAGTCCGCCGCACAACGCGGCGCGCGGCTGCATCCCAGCGCGGGATCGCCCAGATGGCCGCAGCGGCACGGGTTCATCGCGGCGATAAGCTGGACCCGCGCGGGGAAGGTGACATGGGCATTGGCGCGCGCGACGGTCACTTCGCCCGCCTCCAGGGGCTGGCGCAGCGAATCCAGCACCGCGCGCTGAAATTCGGGCAATTCGTCCAGAAACAGCACGCCCAGATGCGCCAGGCTGACCTCGCCCGGCCGCACTTTCAGCCCGCCACCGGTCAACGCCGCCATCGATGCCGAATGATGCGGTGCCCGGAATGGGCGCGCGCGGCTGATCCGCCCGTCCTCCAGCGTGCCCGCCACCGATGCCACCATCGACACTTCCAGCGCCTCTGCCGGGGTCAGTTCGGGCAGGATCCCGGGCAGGCACGACGCCATCAGCGATTTGCCCGCACCCGGCGGACCGGTCATCAGCAGATTGTGTCCCCCGGCGGCGGCAATTTCCAGCGCGCGCTTGGCGGTTTCCTGCCCTTTTACCTGTTTGAGGTCGGCCATGCGGCGCGGCGGATCGGCCACCCCTTGCGTGGGTGCGGGCAGGCGATGCACGCCTTTCAGATGGTTCAGCAGACCGACCAGATCGGGCGCGGCAATCACGTCAATCCCGCTGGCCCAGCGCGCTTCCGGCCCTTGGGCGGCGGGGCAGATCAGCCCCTTGTCCTGCCCGCTGGCATGAAGCGCGGCCAGCAGCACGCCGGGCGATGGCAGCACCCGCCCATCCAGCGCCAGTTCGCCCACCGCCACGTAATCGGCAATCTGTTCCAGATCGACCACGCCCATCGCCGCCAGTAGCGCCAGCGCGATGGGCAGGTCGTAATGCGACCCTTCCTTGGGCATGTCGGCGGGGGACAGGTTCACGGTGATCCGCTTGGGCGGCAGGGCAAGGCCCAGCGCCGACAGTGCCGAAGATACCCGTTCGCGGCTTTCGCCCACGGCCTTGTCGGGCAGGCCGACCACCCGGAACGCAGGCAGGCCGGGCGCAACCTGACACTGCACTTCCACCCCGCGCGCCTCCAGCCCAAGATATGCGACCGTCGATACCAGCGCGACCATGTGCCCTCCGTTACATAGGGGTCATTGCGTAGGGTGGGGCCGGTGGAAAGCGAAAGCGCGTCGATTGCGCCATTTCCGAAGCATCAGTGATGCCCACGAATTGTTTGGTGAACCCGATTTAACCCCGTTCCTTGGCAATTCGGCAAGCGGCGCGGGCTGATGCATCGGGCATGATCCGCCGCCTTATCGTACCCGCACTTACCGCCTTGTTGGCTATCCAGCCGGCCAGCGCGCGTGATGTGACGACGCGCACGTGGGTGGAAAACGGCGTCACCTGGACCGAAACCACCACGGTAGAGGTTTACGAACCCGGCTCGGAACGCTTCGTCGCCTTACCGCGCGCCGATGTGAAAGGCATTGCCAGCTTCGGCCCGTTCGAAGTGCTCGACAATGGCCGCGCCGCGCTGGTGGCGGAAACCGACAGCTATTCGCCGGATGATTTCCGCCGCATGCTGCGTGCCTATCCCGGCATCCGCGTGCTGGAAATGCCCGACTGCCCCGGCACGGTCGACGATTTCGCCAATCTGCGCCTTGGCCGGATGATTCGCGCCCAAGGGCTGGCAACGCATGTGCCCGACCATGGTTCGGTGCGTTCCGGCGCGGTGGAACTGTTCCTTGCCGGCGCCACCCGCAGCGCCGCGCCCGATGCCGCGTTCGTGGTCCATTCATGGATCGATGAAGACGGCCGCGAACCCGATGACTTCGCCGCCGATGCACAGGTCAACCGCGCCTATGTCGACTACTACCGCGAAATGGGGCTGGCGGCGGACAAGGCGGCCGCCTTCTATGCCCTGACCAATTCGGTGCCGAATGAAGATGTGCTGATGCTGGGCGCGGACGATCTGGCGCAATATGCGGCCCTGAACTGACCGTTCGCGCTTGGCCTGCCGTGGCAAGCCAAGCGCGAACGGGGCCGGTGTGTGGTTCAGAGCAATTTAATGCGCCGCCCCCCATGACAGCCCGGTGCCGATTTCGACCCCCAGCGGCACGGTCAGCTTGACCGCCGGTTCCGCCGCCGTTGCCATCACCCGCTCGATCACCGGCCTGGCCGCATCAACATCGCCTTCGGGCAGTTCGAACACCAGTTCGTCGTGTACCTGCAGCAGCATCCGCACGTTGGGCAGCCCGGCTTCGGCCAGCGCGGGCATCATCCGGGCCATCGCGCGCTTGATAATGTCGGCGCTGGTGCCTTGGATCGGCGCGTTGATCGCGGCACGTTCGCTGCCCTGCCGTTCGGCCTGATTTTTCGACCCGATGCGCGGGAACCATGTCTTGCGGCCAAACAGCGTTTCGGAATAGCCGCGCTCGCGCACGCTCTCCAGCGTTTCGTGGATATAGCGCTGGATGCCGGGGAAGCGTTCGAAATAGCGGTCGATCATCGCCTGCGCCTCGTCCGCGCTCACGCCCAGCCGCCCGCCAAGGCCCCAACGGCTGATGCCGTACAGGATGGCGAAGTTGATGGTCTTGGCTCGCCCGCGCGTATCGCGGTCAACGTGCCCGAACATTTCCATCGCGGTGCGCGCGTGAATGTCCTCGCCCTGCTCGAAGGCTTCTTTCAACGCAGGCACATCGGCCATGTGCGCGGCCAGCCGCAGTTCGATCTGGCTATAGTCCGCCGCCAGCAGCACGTTGCCCGGCTCTGCCACAAAGGCATCGCGGATCTGGCGGCCAATCTCGGTGCGGATCGGGATGTTCTGCAGGTTCGGCTCGTTCGATGACAAACGCCCGGTCTGCGCGCCGACAAGGCTGTAGCTGGTATGGACGCGGCCCGTATCCGGGTTGATCGCGGCCTGCAGCGCATCGGTATATGTGGACTTCAGCTTGGAAAGCTGGCGCCATTCCAACACCAGCGTCGCAACTTCCGCGCCTTGTCCGGCAAGGCCTTCCAGCACCGACTGGTCGGTGGAATACTGGCCGGTCTTGCCCTTCTTTCCACCTTTATAGCCCAGCTTGTCGAACAGCACTTCGCCCAGTTGCTTGGGGCTGCCGATGGTGAACGGGCCGCCCGCCGCTTCGTGAATCACCGTTTCCAGTTTGGCGATCTGCGTCGCAAATTCGCTGGACAGGCCGACCAGTCGTTCCCGGTCCACGCGAATGCCGTTACGCTCCATCATCGCCACCACCGGGATCAGCGGGCGGTCGACCTTCTGATAGATGCGCGTACCGCCCTCTTCGGGCAGGCGCGGGCCGAACAGGCGGTGCAGACGCCATGTCACGTCGGCATCCTCGGCGGCATAGCGGGTGGCATCGGCCAGCGGCACTTCGGCGAACGAAATCGCTTTCTTGCCACTGCCGCACAGTTCCTTGAACGTCATCGTGGTGTGGCCAAGGTGGCGTTCGGACAGTTCGTCCATGCCGTGGCCCGCCACCCCGGTTTCGCTGCGCCCGGCATCAAGGCAGAAGCTCATCACCATGGTATCGTCGATGGGACCAACGGCGATGCCATGGCGCGCCAGCACGTTCAGGTCATACTTGATGTTCTGCCCGACCTTAAGCACCGCATCGCTTTCCAGCAGTGGTTTCAGCACGGCCAGCGCTTGTGCCTTGTCGATCTGCGTCGGGCGTTCGGCAAACATGTCGGTCCCGCCGTGGCCCAGCGGGATGTAGCAGGCATCGTTCGGCCCCAGCGCAAGGCTGACCCCCACCAGATCGGCGCGCATCGCATCCAGCGCGCTGGTTTCGGTATCCACCGCCACCACCCGCGCGGCAAAGGCACGGTCCACCCATGCCTGAAGGTCATCCAGCGTCTGCACGCAAGGATAAGCCTCACGGTCCACCGCAGGCCATGTGGGCAGGGACTGGCGGTTGGCCACAGGCGCGACGGGCGCGGCGGCGGTATCGGGCTTGGCAGGGTTAAGCTGCGTCTTCGGTCCCGGACTGCCCTTGCCATCGTCCAGCCGCCGCAGCAGGCTGGTAAAGCCGTGGGTTTCCAGAAATGCCGCCAGCGGATCGCGCGGGATTACATCCAGCTTGAAGTCTTCCAGCGCCACCGGCAGCGCGCAATCTTCCTTCAACTGCACCAGCACGCGCGACAGGCGGGCCATGTCGGCCTGCTCGATCAGGCTTTCGCGCAGCTTGGACGCCTTCATCGCGGGCGCAGCGGCCAGCACTGATTCGAGATCGCCATGTTCCTGAATCAGCTTGGTCGCGGTCTTGGGGCCAATGCCGCGAATGCCAGGCACATTGTCGACCGAATCACCCATCAGCGCCAGCACGTCGCCCACCTTTTCAGGGGGCACACCAAACTTTTCGACCACTTCGGGAATGTCGATGCGCAGGTTCTTCATCGTGTCGAGCATGTCGACGCAGCCGCCACCCACGCCGCATTTGCCCACAAGCTGCATCAGATCCTTGTCCGATGACACGATGGTCACGTCCCAGCCGCGCAGCGTGGCGGCGCGGGCATAGGACGCGATCAGGTCATCCGCTTCCAGCGCGTCTTCTTCTATGCAGGCCAGGCTGAACGCGCGCGTGGCATCGCGGATCAACGGGAATTGCGGAACAAGGTCTTCGGGCGGGGGCGGGCGGTTGGCCTTGTATTGGTCATAAAGGTCGTTGCGGAAGGATGTGCCCGCCTTGTCCAGAATCACCGCCAGATGCGTCGGCCCATCGGCTTTGTGCAGGTCTTCGGCCAGCTTCCACAGCATCGTGGTATAGCCATAAACCGCGCCCACCGGGGTTCCTTGCGGATTGGTCAGCGGTGGCAGTCGGTGATAGGCGCGGAAGATATAGGCCGACCCATCGACCAGATAGAGATGCTGTTTTTGGTCCATTGCGGCGTGTTAGCAGGGCCGCGGGGCCGCGTCATGGGCGATTGCGCCCGGAAACCGGCGTCATCCCCGATCATTTTTCATCACTTCAGCGCACGCACAACCCGTTTGATCGCACCGGATTCAGGCAAAAAAAAGGCTGTCCGGCCCGCGCAATAGGCAGGTTGCGACAAGTTGCCTGCGTCTTATGCTTGCAACGCGATGAATTGCCGATTAATTGGGTCGCGAAGTCTACCGGCTGAGTAGGCTTTGCGGCGGGCTGCTTGCCCGGCGCGGTTCACTTCAATCCAGGGATTGTAACGCATGCGCAAGCTCATCCTCGCCGCTGTCGCCGGCACCGCCTTCGCTCTCGCTGGCTGCTCGGAAAAGCCGGCTGAACAGGCTACTGAAGCTGCTGTTGAAGCAACTGAAGCTGCTGCTGACGCTTCGGCTGCTGCTGCTGACGCTTCGGGCGCCGCTTCGGAAGCCGCTGCTGAAGCGAGCGAAGCTGCTTCGATGTAATTCCCGCCCGCAAGGGCAGGTTACAGATAAGGGGGCGTGGCCTTGCGGCTGCGCCCTTTTTTCTGTGGGCGTCCTTTTTCTCTCGGCGATTGCGCAGCCATGGGTTTGCGGCGGCTTCTGGCGCAAAAAAAACCGCCGCAGCGCCTGAACGCTACGGCGGTCCTGAAACTTCCTGATCTGCAGCCAGATCAGCGGCGCACCAGATCCTGCGTGTTCTTCACCAATGGGGTGCTGTATCCGTCATAAAGCACCCGTGTCATTCGTGCGATCAGGCGGGCGTGGGCCGCATGGCCTTCCGGTCCTGTAACAAAGAACGCCACGGCCAGATGGCGGCCATCGGGCAGGCGGATCACGCCCACATCGTCGGTCACGCCGGAAAGGGTGCCAGTCTTGTGCGCCACCAGCGTGCCCACGGGCAGACCGGCGCGGATGCGGGTCTTGCCTGTGCTGGTGCGGGTCATCGTATCCAGCAGCACGGCCCGGCTTTCGGGGCTGAGCACGCCACCACGGTCAATCGCCGCCAGAAGCGCGATCATCGCGCGCGGGGTGCTGGACGTGCGGGTGTCGATCACCTTGGCCGGATCGATCTGGCCATCGTCACGCACCAGTGTGGCCATGGTATGGTCCAGCCGCTGCCCGGCAATGCCGTTGCGCGTCAGCCAGCGGTTGACGTTCTCATACCCGCCGACAACCTTGATAAGCCCGTCGGTCGCCTCGTTGTGGCTGCGGGTAATCATCAGTTCCATCAGGCTTTGCGCCGTCATCACCGTGCCTTCACGCAGCGGCGCTTCGGGGCTGGGCGTGCCGGTTTCGCTGACGCGCAGCATCATCGGGAACTGCTGGTCCAGCCGGTATGCGCCCTTTTCCACCTGTTCCAGGAACGTGGCGGCCACCGCGATCTTGGCGGTGCTGGCCATCGGGAAGGGCATGTCACCATTGATGAACACCTGCCCGCCACCATCAAGGTCCATCGCAGCAACGCCAATGCGCCCGCGCCCTTCTGCGGCAATCGCGGCAATCTGCTGCTGGATGATCTGGTCGCGCTGGTCCTGCAAGGAAACCTGTGCGCGGCTTTGCACTGCTGGCACGGTGGCGACCAGCGCGGGCGCGGCCATCAAAAGTGCAGCAATCATTCTGGCGGTGCGGAACTTCATGCCCGTAGTGTATCCCGATCCAGGTTTATCCCGATTTAACATTGGTATCGCATTGTGATTCCGGGGGAAAGCGACTTGTAAAACGCTCTGGCGCGCAGAACGTGCAGGCTGGCGAAAGGGCAGGAACCGAATCACCCTGTCTGATTCGTACCCGCTTCGGTTGTGATTCGCACCCCTTCCAATTCCCGCTGGACTTTAATTGATCGGTTAAGGATAGTCTCCGCAAAGCCCGGACAGGTGCCGGGCGCGGAGAGGCAATGGAAGCGCAACTTGAAAGCGTGATGGTGCGGGCAGGTGTGCCCGGACCGGTCGGTGCCCTGCAAAGGCTGTCGGGCGGGGCCAATATGGAATCGTGGCTGTTTGCCTGCGGTCCCGATTCGCCTGCTGCGCCGCGCTTCGTCTTGCGCCGTGCGCCTTCGGCCGAATGGATCGCCGCGCGCCCGCTGAATATGGCGGGTGAAGCCGCCTTGATTCGCCACGCTTTTGCAGGCGGCGTCACATCGCCCGAAGTGGTGGCCGAACTTGCATCCGAAGACGGCCTGGGCATCGGCTTTGTCATGCGTTGTCTGCCTGGCACCGCCGATCCCGAAATCGCGCTGGCTTCGGGTCAGGATCTTGCCATCGATCTGGCGCAGGCCATGGCGCGGATTCACGCGCTGGATGCCGCCGCCGTCCCGTTCCTGCCGCGGCTGGAACCGGCAGAAGGCGTGGAAGGCCTTGCCCGCCAATTTGCCGAGGCAGGTGGGGATCGCCCTATCATCGCACTCGGCCTCGCCTGGCTGCGCGCCCACCTTCCGCCCGCTGCCTCGCCTGTCGTCGTCCATGGCGATTTCCGCATCGGCAACCTGATGGTCGATCAGGGGCGGCTGTCAGGCGTGCTCGATTGGGAACTGGCCCATCTGGGCGACGGACACGAAGACCTTGCCTATGGCTGCATGGCCGTGTGGCGCTTCGGGCGGCTGGACCGGCGCGGTTTTGGCCTGACTGACATCGAAACCATGGCCAATGCCTATCAGGCGGCAGGCGGCGAACCGTTTGATCCCGCGCGCTTTCGCTTCTGGCTGGTCTATCGCACGGTATGGTGGGCGCTGGGCTGCCTGTCGATGGGCCAGTCATGGCGCGCAGGCACCGACCGTTCGCTGGAACGGGTGGTGGTGGCGCGGCGCTGCGCCGAACAGGAACTCGATCTGCTGCTCCTGCTGGAAGGCGACGCGCCGCGGGCTGAACAGGACCGTGCCCTGCCGCCCGCCCCCGTGCCGCCTGTGACGGGACAGGGCGAGCCATCTGCCGCCGAAATCCTGACCGCCGTGTCCGAATGGCTGGCCGCCACGGTGAAGGACCGTCTGACCGGGCGCGAACGCTGGGAACTGGCCGTTGCGCGCAATGCGCTGGGCATCGTCCAGCGCGAAATGGCCGGGCGTCCGCCCGTGGCCGATCGCGCGCTGGCCGATGATCTGCTGTCAGCCCGCGCCACGCTGTCCACCCCCGGACTGCTGGCCGATCTGCGCCGCCGCGCTTTGTCCACGCTTGCCGCGGACATGCCTAAATATCCCGCGCTATCCTCCGCGCGCACGCTCTGGGAGCATCTGTGATGAACTTCGATCTGCCCGCAGACCTTACCGCCTATCTTGCCGAACTCGACGCTTTCATCGCGGCGGAAATTACCCCACTGGAACAGGCGGATGACAACATCCGCTTCTTCGATCATCGCCGTGAATGGGCGCGCACGGATTTCGACAACGGCGGCCTGCCCCGTCACGAATGGGAAGCCTTGCTGGTAGAGGCCACCGCCCGTGCCGATGCCGCCGGGCACTGGCGCTTTTCCGCGCCCAAGAAATACGGCGGCAAGGATGGCCAGAACCTGTGGATGGCGGTGATCCGCGATCACTTCGCCGCCAAGGGCCTTGGTCTGCACAACGATTTGCAGAACGAACATTCCATCGTCGGCAACTTTCCCTTCGTGAACATGTTCGAACATTTCGGCACGGTGGAACAACAGGCCGAATTCATCAGTGGCGGCTTTGCCCGCACCCGCCGCGTCGCCTTCGGCCTGACCGAACCCGATCACGGATCGGACGCCACCCATATGGAAACCCGCGCCGTGCCCGAAGTGCGTGATGGCGTGCCCGGCTGGCGCATCGATGGCGAAAAGATGTGGACCACCGGCATGCACGTCGCCACCCACTGCGCCACCTTTGCGCGCACCAGCGGCAAGGACGGGGAGGCGCGTGGTATCACCTGCCTGCTCGTGCCCAACCCCTGCGAAGGGCTGGTGATCGAGGAATATCTGTGGACTTTCAACATGCCCACCGATCACCCCCGCGTATCGTTCACCAATGTCTGGGTGCCCGAAAGCGCGGTGCTGGGGCCGGTCGGCGGGGGCCTCGCCATTGCGCAAAGCTTCGTCCACCAGAACCGTATCCGGCAGGCCGCGTCGTCCTTGGGCGCGGCGACGTTCTGCATCGAAGAATCGGTGCGCTATGCGCGCACGCGCAAACCCTTTGGCGAAGAACTGGCGCGCAATCAGGCCATCCAGTTCCCTTTGGTGGAACTTGCCACCCAATGCGAAATGCTCCGCCTGCTGATCCGCAAGACCGCGTGGGACATGGACCAGCTTGAAGCGCAGGAAGGTGGCCACCAGCGGATCGAGCGCGAACTGTCGGACAAGGTTTCAATGTGCAATTACTGGGCAAACCGGTTGGTCTGCGAAGCGGCAGACCGGGCCATGCAGGTCCACGGTGGCATCGGCTATTCCCGCCACAAACCCTTCGAACACATCTACCGCCACCACCGCCGCTACCGCATCACCGAAGGGGCAGAGGAAATCCAGATGCGCAAAGTGGGCGCCTTCCTGTTCGGCTATCTGGGGCCAAGGAAGGGCAGCTTCGGCTAAGCCGCCCCTTCCTCGCCACCCCAGCCCTCTTTCGTCACCCCCGCGAAGGCGGGGGACCAGTCATCAAAAATGTCGTCGCCGCGCGACGGCCTTGCTGCTGATGGATTCCCTCCGTCGCGGGAATGACGAATAGTGAGTCATCTAAACAGTCTATCAAACCACGTTTTCCGGGCAGGTTCACCCGCAAACAACCCCTCCACCAGCGCCCGCACCGGCACTCGCTTGCCGCCCTTGGGCCGGTAGGATGGCTTGGCCACATCATAAACCAGCGCGGTGCCGTCCTCGCTCCACTTGCCATCAAAGAACAGTGCCTGTTCCTTGCGTCGGCGGCCCAGCAGCGATGCGGGCCGCGCCCAGTCCAGCATGGCCTTGCGCGCACCGGCCACATCGCCACCCGCAAACTTCCTGATCCAGCTAGCCCGCCCGATCGCGCCGGTGTTCCAGTGGAATGACAGCGCGGCAGCCAGCTCCGCCTCGCTCGGATCATGCCCGCCGAATGCGGCCAGCACCGGCGGCAGATACTTTTCGCGCAGCAGCCACAGATAGACGCCGATGCAATGTTCCAGCGGCTGGGGCTGGTCTTTGTAGCGCGGAAAGACGCGGTGCCCCGAAGCGTCGGTAATCCCCACGCTCCACGTCCACACTCCCACGCTGTCCCGATAGGCTTCGGTCACGATCCCTTCGTGGGCCATCAGTTCAAGAGCGATGCGGGGGGTCAATTCACGCATGGGCATCTCCGCCAAAAATCAGGGTGATGGCGGGGGGCTGCGATGTAGGAAACGCGAATTGAAACCCAACAAGCGTTACGGCCCGCTTCGGGTATCGAAACGGGCCGTTCAGGTAACGTCAGGTGTGTTCAGGTGCTTTTAGGTGCCGTTCAGGTCACCGCGCAAAAGCAGCCTTCAAATCGTCCACCAGATCCAGCCGTTCCCATGGGAAAAGGTCGCCTTCAGCCTTGCGGCCAAAGTGGCCATAGGCGGCGGTGGGCTGATAGATCGGCTTGTTCAGGCCCAGATGGGTGCGGATGGCGCGCGGCGTCAGCCCGCCCAACTTCGCAATGCCCTGAATCGCAGCCTCGATCTTGTCGTCGCCCACGCTGCCGGTTTCGTGGGTGTCGACATAGAGCGACAGCGGCTGCGACACGCCAATGGCATAGGCGATCTGGATGGTGCAGCGCGTGGCAAGGCCCGCGGCCACCACGTTCTTGGCCAGATAGCGCGTGATATAAGCCGCTGATCTGTCGACCTTTGTCGGGTCCTTGCCCGAAAACGCACCGCCGCCATGCGGGGCCGCGCCGCCGTATGTGTCGACAATGATCTTGCGCCCGGTCAGGCCCGCGTCGCCATCCGGTCCGCCGATTTCGAATGCCCCGGTCGGGTTGATGTAATACTGCGTTTCGCGCAGCAGGACGGGCGGAATGACCTCAGCCACCACCCGCTTCACATAAGCTTCCAGCTCGGCATACTTGGCCGGATCGGCGTGTTCACCGGTCAGGCAGTATCCCTGCTTGTGCTGAGTGGAAACGACTACCGCGGTTGCCGCCACCGGCAGCGAACCTTCATAGCGCAGCGTCACCTGGCTCTTGGCATCAGGTTCAAGGAACGGGGCCGCGCCCGAATGGCGGTCGGCCGCCATGCGTTCCAGAATCTTGTGGCTGTAATAGAGCGTGGCGGGCATCAGGTCGGGGGTTTCGTCGGTGGCGTAACCGAACATGATACCCTGATCGCCCGCGCCTTCGTCCTTGTTGTCGCCAGCGTCCACGCCCTGCGCAATTTCGGCGGACTGGCCGTGCAGGTTGTTTTCAAAGCGGAAGCTTTCCCAGTGGAAACCGGTCTGGGCATAGCCGATGCGCTTTACCGTGGCGCGGACCGTCGCTTCGATTTCTTCGCGCGCGCCGGGTGCCCATGCGCCGTTTTCATAAACGCCCTTGCAGCGAATTTCGCCTGCCAGAACAACAAGCTGCGTCGTGGTAAGGGTTTCGCAGGCGATGCGCGCTTCGGCGTCTTTCGACAGGAAAAGATCGACGATGGCGTCGCTGATCTGGTCGGCAACCTTGTCCGGGTGACCTTCGGAAACGCTTTCGGACGTGAAGAGATAATCGGTGCGCATTACCGGCCCTATATAAAGAAATCTTTATGTCTGATTTGCGGTCTAGCGCTTCCGCGTGGCGCTGGCAACCAGCGCGATCCCAAGAAGAACTACGGCCCAGACAAGCACCAGCGCATTGCCGGTGCGGGCGAACAGCGTTGGGGCATGGGCAGGCGGCACTTTGCCATCCAGCCGCCCGGCGCGGTGAGGGGGCACGAACTGGCGCACCACGCCATCGGCATCAATCACCGCGCTGATTCCGGTGGTGGTGGACCGCAGCACGGGCAGGCCTTCCTCGATGGCACGCATCCGCGCCTGCGCCAGATGCTGCGGCGGTCCCCATGCGCCGAACCAGCCATCGTTCGACGGGTTGAAGATATAGTCCGGGCGGTGCGCACGGTCGGCCACCTGGCCTGAAAAGATGATTTCATAGCAGATTTGGAACCCGGCCTTACCCCAGCCACCCTTGTCATAAGTGCCGAAATCCACCGTGCGCGGTCCCGGTCCTGCAAAGAAATCAAGGCTGCCCGCCACCAGCCGCGACAGGCCAAGGGGTTCCAGCAGCCAGCGTGCGGGCAGATATTCGCCATAGGGCACCAGATGCGCCTTGGCATAGCTGCCCCGGATTGCGCCGCTGCCGTCAATCGCGGTGACCACGTTCCACGCGCCAACTACGGTGCGGCCCCGCATTTCAAGGTCGGTGGTGCCGGTCAGCAGCAGGCTGCCGGGGCCGACCACCCGCCCGATCCGTGTCCGTGCCTGAACAGGATCGGCGGCAAAGGTCAGCTCTTCATACCAGAACGCCGGATACCCTTCGCGCAGCAGATCGGGCACGCCGCTTTCGGGCCACAGCACGATGCGGCGGGTGCCCGGCTGGCGGGCCAGCGAGAGCGCAGCGGTCTGGCGGAACTGGTTTTCGTAATTGGCCGGATCGTTCAGCAATTCCTGCCGTATGTCCGGCTGAACCAGCGTGAAGGGCAGGGTGCCTTCGCGCAGGTCGCCATGCAGTGGCAGGACCATCAACAGGGCCGGGCCAAGCGCATAGGAGGCGGCGCTTTTGCGGCGACCATTCTTCCACGCCCGCAGCGCAAACAGCCACCACCCGCCCAGCAGAACGACAAAGCCTGAAAGCGCATAGGTGCCGGTCCATTGCGACAGCAGGGCAAGGCCGGGGCGGTGAAATTCGCCCAGCGTGACCATGGCCAGCGGGTTCCACGCAAAACCGCTGAACAGCCATGACCGCAGCCATTCGGCCACGATCCACGATGCGGCAAAGGCGGGCAGCAAAATGGCGCGGCGGGTATTGGCCAGCCACCATCCGCCCAGCGTGGCAAGCGCGGGGAACACCGCAAGATACAGCGCCAGCGCGACCACCGCGATCCAGCCCAGCCATGCGGGCATTTCGGCCTGATAGGTAAAGGCCGTGGCGATCCAGCTGTTGCCCACGGTGAAATGGCCCAGTCCGAACAGCCAGCCTGTCAGCAGGGCCTGCCGCCAGGTTTTGACCACATATAGTCGGTGAATCAGCCATGCCAGTGCGGCCAGCGTCAGCGGCCACAGCCCCAGCGGCTGAAACCCGCAGGCAGCAAGGCTACCGGCGGCAATGGTCAGAACGTGCGGGCGCGGGATGCGACGAAGAGCGATCATGCCCGCCTGCTATGGGGTGCGACGGGGCCGACCGCAAGCGGCCAGCCCATGCGTCACGTTTCAGCCTTCGACCGGCGCTCCGGCCACCGGGGTCTTGCGCGGTCGGCCACGCTTTTTGGGCGCGGGCGCTTCTTCCGCTACCGCTGCCGGGGCAGGAGCGGCGGCAATGGCAGGTGCCGGTTCAGCCGGAGCCGCTTCGACGTCGGGTTCGGCACGAATGCTGATCGACGGTGGCAGGCTGGAAGGATCGAAAGCGGCAGGCGCTTCTTCTTCGCCCCGTTCGCGGCGCGGACGGCGTTCGGTGCGGGGGCGTAGGCCACCGCGCGGGGCGCGGTTGTCGCGCACGAACGGGTTGTCGCTGGCATCGGCGATGGGTTCACCCTCGATTGCCGGGACGCCTTCGCCGGGCAGCACTTCTGCGGCCACCACTTCGCCTTCGCTATCGCGTTCGCGCTTGCGGTCGAACCGGCGGTTGTCACGACGACCTTCGCTGCGGTCATCGCGCGGACGGTCATCACGGTGACGATCTTCGCGGGGCCGATCTTCACGGTCACGGCGGCCTTCGTTACGATCTTCACGCGGGCGATCGTCGCGCGGACGGTCATCCCGCTGGCGACCTTCGTTGCGATCATCACGCTGTCTATCTTCGCGGGGTCGATCATCGCGCTGCCGGTCCTCGCGGGGGCGATCTTCACGATCCCTGCGGCCTTCATTGCGATCTTCGCGTTCCTGACGGCTGGGTGCGCGGTCGAATGCCGGGAAATCGCCCTCGACGCTGAAATCACCGCCGTCGTCTTCGCTTTCCTGATCTTGCCAGCGTTCACCGCCGCCGCCGTTCTGGCGGGCGCGCTGTTCTTCCTGGCGGGTCCGGGTATCGGCGATCACGCGGAAGTAGTGGTCGGCAAATTGCAGGTAGTATTCCGCCTGCACGCGATCACCGTTCAGGTGCGCGTCCTGTGCAAGCTTGCGATACTTTTCGAGCAACTGGGGGGCATTGCCCCGCGCACGGCTGTCGATCCGGTTAAGCTGCTGACCACCATTCTGCGGGCGATTGTTGCTACGCCCGCGACGGCGGTTGTTACCACGATTGTTATTCAACTCAGGCACTTCCTTAATTGAGGCAGCCTCTCGAAAACTTGGTGCAAGGGTATTGCAGCGAAACCCTCCGCCACCGGCCCACCCCACGTTTGACGATGGGCGAATCGGGGTTTCCAGCATCTGCGCTCTTCCCGACCGATTGGTCGTTCATCCCTGCAAATGGTGGAGCTGGCCGGGACGGGAAGCCTCATCCGTCCCCTGCCTGAAAACACAATTAGTCGTCGCTCCCGGCCTTGCCAAGAGGAATATTGCGCCTTTTCGCCATTTCCACGGCTCTTTGTCGATTCCCAAGGTCAAGATGCACGCGCGAGGTGAGGTTGGCGTCATGGGCAATGGCGCAAACTGCGGCTGCTTGGGTCCAGCCGATCTCGACCATGGCCACGCCATTTTCCGCCAACAAATCGGGTAGTTGCGGAACCAGCACCCGGTAATCATCCAGCCCGTCCGCGCCTGAAAACAGCGCGGTAGCCGGTTCATGCGCGCGGACCGAAGGGGCAAGATCAGCGGCATCTTCGACATAGGGCGGGTTGGACAGGATCAGGTCGAACTGGCCCAGTCCTTTGGACCAGTCCGGCTTCGTCCAGTCGCCTTCGATGAACCTCGCGGCGGGCGCATGGCGCGCGCCATTGGCCCGTGCCACGGCCAGCGCCGGTGCCGACCGTTCGATGGCGATCCCTTCGGCCTTGGGCCAAAGCGACAGCGCCGCCAGCAGCAGCGCGCCCGATCCCGTGCCCAGATCAAGGATGCGCGCCGGGGCAGGGCGACCGGCAAAGGCTTCGCGCGCGGCTTCGACCAGTGTTTCGGTATCGCCACGCGGAATCAGCACGGCAGGGTTGACGATCAGGTCGAGGCCGTAAAACTCTTGTGATCCGGTGATATAGGCAACCGGTTCGTGGGCCATGCGCCGGTCGACCAGCGGGGCAAAACCATCGGGCACCGCGTCGCGCATGTGGCGCAGCAGAACATCGGTGCGCGTTACACCCAGCGCATGCGCCATCAGAACTTCGGCATCCAGCCGGGCGGTATCGCTGGTGGGGGCAAGGCGGGCGGCAGCCTCGCGCAGGGCGTTGGCTATGGTCATTCAGCCGCTGCCTTCGTGGGCGCGCGGTAGATTATGCTTACCCATCCAGCATTGCCAGCCGTTTGGCCTGATCTTCGGCAATCAGCGCATCCACCAGTTCGCCAAGGCCTGTGCCTTCGAGCACTTCGGTCAGCCGGTGCAGCGTCAGATTGATGCGGTGGTCGGTCACGCGGCCTTGGGGGAAGTTGTAGGTGCGAATGCGTTCCGAACGGTCGCCCGATCCGACCATCGCCTTGCGCGCCTCAGCCTCTTCGCCCTGCGCGGCATCGCGCTGCGCCTCGAACAGGCGGGCGCGCAGAACCTGCATCGCCTTGTCCTTGTTCTTGTGCTGGCTGCGCCCGTCCTGGCAGGTGACGACCGTGCCGGTGGGCAAGTGGGTGATGCGCACCGCCGAATCGGTGGTGTTCACATGCTGCCCGCCTGCGCCGCTGGCGCGATAGACGTCGATCTTCAGATCCTTGTCCTCGATCCGCACGTCCACCTCATCGGGTTCCGGCAGGACGGCGACGGTGGCGGCAGAGGTGTGGATGCGCCCACCGGATTCGGTCACGGGCACGCGCTGCACGCGATGGACGCCGCTTTCGAACTTCAGCTTGGCGAAGACGCCGCTTCCGGTGACATTGGCGACGACTTCCTTGTAGCCGCCAAGATCGTTGGCGTTGACCGAGACGACTTCCACCCGCCAGCCCTGTTCGGCGGCATAGCGTTCGTACATGCGGAACAGATCGGCGGCGAACAGTGCGGCTTCATCGCCCCCGGTCCCTGCGCGGATTTCGAGCATGGCGGGGCGGCTGTCCGCCGAATCGCGCGGCAGCATGGCAATGGCGAGGCGGTGTTCAGCTTCCGGCAGTTCGGCGTTGATGCGGCGCAGTTCCTCGTCCGCCAACTCGCGCATGTCGGGATCGTCGAGCGCGGCAAGGCTGACCAGTTCCTCGCGCATCGCGGCAATTTCCTGTGCGATGCGGGCGACGGGTTCCAGTTCGGCATAGTCGCGGCTGGCAGCAATGAAATCGGCGCCTTCCAGCGTGCCCGACGCAAGCCGTGCTTCGAGTTCGGCAAAGCGGTGGGTGAGGTGGCCCAGGCGGGCGTCGGATACGCTCATCGTTTTAGGTTTGCGAAAATATCATCGACCTTCAATCGTTCTTCAGCATTTGACGTCGAGCGAATATTCAAATGCGTTTGTCCGTCGCGTATCGATATACCGACCAGCACTTTCGCTCCAATTTTGCTCGCTTTATCAAAGCGTTTGCGTGGAGATCCGGTGGAAATCATCTCACTAGACAAGCCTGCCGCACGGATAGCCGTGTTGGCTTGAATACCGAAGTTCAACGCGGCATCATCTTCCAGAGCGACTACGACATCCAATGTATCTGGCAGGGCGTTTCCAGCTTCTTGAACCAACATCGCCAGCCGCTCAATCCCCGCAGCCCAGCCGACCGCAGGCGTAGGCGAACCGCCTAGCGCTTCCATCAGCCCGTCATAGCGACCGCCGCCCAGCACGGTGCCTTGTGCGCCCAGACGGTCTGTCACGAACTCGAACGCGGTGTGGCGGTAGTAGTCCAGCCCGCGCACAAGTGCCGGGGCGCGGGTCCATGCAACGCCTGCGGCATCAAGGCCACCGGTGACTTTGGCGAAGAAGTCTTTCGCCTCGTCGCTCAGGTAATCGTCGATCTTGGGGGCATTTGCCGTGAACGGCTTGTCGCGCGGGTCTTTGCTGTCGAGGATGCGCAGCGGGTTGCGCTCCAGCCGGTCCTGCGAATCTTCCGACAGATCGCCCTTCACCGCGCGGAAGTATTCGATCAGCGCGGCCCGCCATGCGTCGCGGCTGGCGCCATCGCCCAGCGTATTGAGTTGCAGCGTCACGCCATCGGCAATGCCCAATTCCTTCAGCAACTGATCGGCCATGACCAGCAGTTCCACATCGGCCTGCGGTTCGGCCGCGCCGATCACCTCGGCGTCGATCTGGTGGAACTGGCGATAGCGGCCCTTTTGCGGGCGTTCATAGCGGAACAGCGGGCCGTGGGTGGCAACCTTCAGCGGCGCATATTGCTGCCAGCCATCGGTGATGAAGGCGCGCGCGATGCCAGCGGTAAATTCAGGGCGCAGGGTCAGCGATTCGCCGCCGCGATCCTCGAACGAATACATTTCCTTGGAAACAACGTCGGTCGTTTCGCCCAAGGACCGGCTGAACACGGCGGTCTTTTCAAACACCGGCATTTCCACGCGACGGAACCGGTAAAGCTTGCGCACACGTTCAAAGGTTTCCACGACGAAGGCGAAAGCTTCGGCATCGGGGCCGAAAATGTCCTGCGTGCCGCGAATGGCCTGCGGGGTCTGGATGCTGGTTTTCTCGGTGCTCATGGTGCGCGCGATTAGCCCGAAAGCAGCCAAACGAAAAGCGCTGACAAAAAGGTGTGGCCAAATGGTTGCGATTGCGACCGCTTCGGGCCATGAATTGCGCCATGATCAAGACACTTGCGGCTGCCCCGCTCTTTCTCGCCCTTTCCGTTTCAACGCAGGCTCTGGCAGCGAACTCCGCGCCGATGGCGGTGCCGATCACCCAGACCGTGCCCGATGCGCGCGACGTGGCCTATCCCGGCACGATGGCGCTGGATATCGATGCATCCGATGTGCAGCGCGGCGCCTATCGCGTGACGCAGACCATTCCGGTGGCCGCAGACGCAAAGGAGCTGATCCTGCTGTTCCCGCAATGGCTGCCCGGCAACCACGGTCCGCGCGGCCCACTGGCCGAACTGGTGGGCGTGCAGTTCTTTGTTGATGGCAAGCCGGTGGAATGGAAGCGTGACCGGGTTGAAGTCTTTGCCTTCCACGTCATGCTGCCCGCAGGGGCAAAGGAAGTTGTGGCAAAATTCGTCCACACATCGCCTCTCGCCTCGAACGAAGGGCGCATCACCATGACGCCCGAAATGCTGAACCTGCAGTGGGAGAAGATGAGCCTCTATCCCGCCGGGCATTATGTGCGCCGGATCAAGGTGAAGCCCGCCGTCACCCTGCCGCAGGGCTGGACGCCTGCCACTGCGCTGGATGGCATGAGCATGGCCGGCAACCGCGTGACCTGGGCGGAAACCGATTACGAAACACTGGTCGATTCCCCGATCTTTGCGGGCAAGAACTTCCGCAAGTGGGACTTGGGACAGAACGTCACGCTGAACGTGGTGTCGGACAAGCCCGAACAGCTTGAAGCCAAGCCCGAACACATCGCCGCGCACAAGGCGCTGGTCGAAGAAGCGCGGCTGGCGTTTGGCGCCAACCATTTCGACCACTACGAATTCCTGCTGGCGCTGTCCGACAAGATCGGCGGCATCGGCCTTGAACATCACCGGTCCAGCGAAAACCAGCTTGAACCCGAAGCCTTTACCGAATGGGCCAAGCAGGAATGGGACCGCAACCTGCTGCCGCATGAATATGCCCATTCGTGGTCGGGCAAGTTCCGCCGCCCGTCGCGCCTGTGGACGCCGGATTATCGCCAGCCCATGCAGGGTGACCTGCTGTGGACCTATGAAGGACAGGACCAGTTCTGGGGTCTGGTGCTGGCAGGCCGTTCGGGCATGCAGGGTAAGGACATTGTGCTGGGCATGCTGGCCGCTTGGGCTGGCGGTTATACCCAGCAGCCGGGTCGCGAATGGCGCTCGGTCGAAGATACCGGCTTCGATCCGGTCTTCGCCTCGCGCAAGGCCAAGCCCTATTCCTCGCTCGCCCGCAACGAGGATTATTACACCGAAGGCGCGCTGGTCTGGCTGGAGATTGACCAGATCCTGCGTGAAGGCACCGGTGGCAAGAAATCCATCGACGATTTCGCGCAATCGTTCTTTGGCATGAACCCCGGCGATTGGGGGCAGATTCCGTTCGAGGTGGACGAAATCGTCACCAAGCTGAACGCGCTCTATCCCTATGACTGGGCCAAGCTGATCGACACCCGCATCAACCAGCCGGGCCAGCCCGCACCGCTGAACGGCATTGAAAAGGGTGGCTACAAGCTGGTGTGGAAGGAAGAACCCAACCCCTTCACCAAGGCCGCGATGGACTTTGGCAAGGGGCTGGCACTTGGCAATTCCATCGGCATTTCGCTCGACAAGGACGGCAAGGTCACTGGCAGCCGCTGGGACAGCCCGGCCTTCAATGCAGGCATCGTCACCGGGGCGCAGGTCACCGCAGTCAATGGCGTGGCATACAGCGCGGATGAACTGAAGAAGGCCATTACCGCTGCCAAGAGTGGCGCTGACGGTTCTGCGGGAACGCCGCTGGACCTGCTGGTCAAGCGCGGCAGCCGGTTCGACACCATCCGCATCGATTACAAGGATGGCCTGCGCTATCCTTGGCTTGAACGTGTGGCCCCCGGCAAGGCGCCCACTGGCCTTGACCTGCTGCTGACGCCCAAGCGGCCCGGCGGGGCAGCGGCTGCAGCTGCTGCGGCAAAGAAGAAGTAAGGGTGGCAGCGCGCGGCGGGAAGGGGCTGGGCAACCGGCTGGCCCCGCCGCGCTACGTCGTGTTTCTGGCCGTGTTCGTGGCCGGGCTTGGTGGATACCTGCTGATGCCCGGCGGTGAAAGTCTGGCCGACGGTGTGGCCATGGCGTTCGATGTGGCGGCCGCGATTTTTCTTCTGTCGCTGATCCCGTTGCTGCGTGATTCCAATACGGGGCGGATGCGGCTGCATTCGGCGGAAAACGACGCCAATCGCGTGCTGGTGCTGGGCATCACCACGCTGGCCACCATTGTCATCCTCGCTGCCATTTCGGGAGAACTGCCGCGCGCGCAGACGGGCGATCATGTGGCGATGGCCAAGCTGGTGGGCACACTGTTGCTGACATGGCTTTTCGCCAACAGTGTTTACGCGCTGCACTATGCCCACTTGTTCTATTCCGCTCAGGCCGGCGGGGGCGATAGTGGCGGCATTGATTTTCCCGATACCAGAACGCCCGATTATCTCGACTTTGCCTATTTCAGCTTCACGCTGGGCATGACCTTCCAGACATCGGACTGTGCCATCACCAGCCGCACGATCCGCCGCATCGTGACGCTGCATTCCTTCGCGGCGTTCGTCTTCAACATCGGTATTATCGCGTTTACCATCAATGCGCTGGGCTAACGGTATTTCCGCCATAAGTCTTGTTGCGGCGCACAAGCGGCTTCGCTAGGGGGCGAAAAGAGATTCTCACCCCAAACGAACAGGGCGAAAAATGCGCATCGACATGATTCCCACCGGCGACAATGTGCCGGAAAGCCTGAACGTCATCATCGAAGTCCCCGTCGGCGGCGAGCCGGTCAAGTATGAATTCGACAAGGCTTCGGGTGCGCTGTTCGTGGATCGCATCCTGCACACGCCTATGCGCTATCCCGCCAACTATGGCTTTGTGCCGCACACGCTTTCGCCCGATGGCGATCCGCTCGACGCGCTGGTGATCGCGCGCTCGCCTTTCGTTGCAGGCTCGGTTGTCCGCGCTCGCCCGATTGCGGTGCTGAACCTTGAAGACGAACATGGCGGTGACGAAAAGCTGGTCTGCGTGCCGGTCGATTCGACCTTCCCGTATTATTCGGACGTGAAGGAACGCGAAGATCTGCCCGAAATCGTTTTGCAGCAGATTGAGCATTTCTTCACCCACTACAAGGATCTGGAAAAGGACAAGTGGGTCCGTGTCGGCACCTGGGGTGGTGCAGACGATGCCAAGCAGATCACGCTTGAAGCGGTTGAACGCGCCAAGGCCGCCAAGCAGGGCTGAACCTGTTGACGGATGAATTATAAAAAGGGGCCGCCCAGCCATGTGCAGGGCGGCCCCTTTTGTTGGTTGGCAAGGCGATGCGCCTGCCTTGAAGATCAGTCCCCCGCCACGCTCATCCCGTCGACGCGCAGGGTGGGCACGTCGATACCGCGATAAATTTCCAGATCATCGGCGGCGGTCAGGCTTGCGAACATGTCGATCAGGTTCCCGGCCACGGTAAATTCGGCAATCGCTTCGGCAATCTGGCCGTTCACGATGCGGAAGCCCGATGCGCCCCGGCTGTAATCGCCGGTCACCCCGTTCACGCCATGGCCGATCAGTTCGGTCACATAGACGCCATCGGCAATATCGGCCATCAGGGCTGCCGGGGATACCGTGCCTGCCTGCAGGACCAGATTGCCTGCGGTAACATGGGGCGCGCCCGATGATCCGCGCGATGCGTGGCCGGTGGGTTGGCTGTCAAGTTGGCGCGCCGCGGCGGAATCCATCAGCCAGCCGGTGATGCGGCCTGCATCGACCAGCTTGCGAGGGGCCGTGGGCAAGCCTTCGCCGTCGAACGGGCGCGAACGCAGGCCCCGGCGCTGGTGCGGATCGTCGGTGATGGTGATCGCAGTGTCGAACAGCTGTGCGCCATCGCGGTCGAGCAGAAAGCTGGAGCGGCGGGCAATGGCCGCGCCTGACATCGCGCCCAGCAAATGCCCCACCAGCGATCCGCCCACGCGCGGATCAAACACTACCGGCACCGGTCCACTCTTCACCCGTCCGGGGTTGAGCCGCGCCACCGCGCGTTCACCCGCTTCGCGGCCGATGTGTGCCGGGGCCAGAAGATCGGCGGCATGGTGGGTGCTGCGCCAGGAATAGTCGCGCTGCATCGAACTGCCTTCGCCCGCAACGACGCTGGCGGAAAGCGAATGGCTGGAAGTGGAATAGCTGCCCGAAAAGCCGTGGCTGGTGGCCAGCGCGAACAGGCCGCGCCCGGCGCTGGCACCTGCGCCTTCGCTGTTGGTCACGCCTGTCACCGCACGCGCGGCCTCTTCGGCCTGTTCGGCCAAGCGCCGCAGATCGTGGGGGCTGCGTTCGGTGGGGTCATCCAGATCAAGCTCTGGCGGGGCATCGCGCAGCAGCATGTCTTCAGGCGCAAGGCCTGCAAATTTGTCTGCCGGGGCAAGACGCGCCATCGCCACCGCGCGGCTGGCCAGTTCGTCCAGCGCACCATCGCCAAGGTCGGTCGATCCGATCGAAGCGGATGCCCCGCCCACGAACACGCGCAGGCCGATCTGTTCGGATTCTGACCGTTCCACATCTTCCAGCGCGCCAAGGCGCACCTGAACCGATTCCGATCCGTTGGCGACATAGACCGCATCGCCTGCGTCGGCCCCGGCGCGCTGCGCACGCGCAATCAGCGCTTCGCAGCGTTCTTTGGCTTCGGCGGGTGACAGCATGAATTGACCTTTCGCAGCGGAACAAGGCTGCGGGGTCTAGCGCCGCCTATGCGTGCGGGCAATCAGAACGCAGCCGACAACAGCTTGAATCCACCGGAGATGACAAATGGCAACAGCGCGGCCAGCGCCCAGACTTTTGCCTGATCGCGGCGATAGGCAGCTTTATAGGCGATGTTGTGCGCATCTTCGTCGCTCAACTGTTCCCACCGACGTTCGAAATTGCGGAACAGCGGGATGATGGCTGCGACCAGCACGACCAGCACGAAAACCGGCATGATCGAGGTGCTGTTGCCCTGAATGGTGTGCAGCGTGACGAAAATCTGCAGGCCGGTATAGACCAGCAGGCCGTAGGCGACATTGTCGCTCATCTTCTTGCGCCAGTCGACCGGCTTGGCAGCGGCGACCTTATGCGAGTGGAGGGCCTTGTTCATGGCGCCTTGCCTTCTCTGTTTCCTCGTTCCCGGAAGAATAGAACATGCGTTGCAAGCCTGTGCAAGGTTAATCCGTCTGCAATGATCCCCGGTTAGGACAAGTTGGGTATGCCATGCATAAATCCTGCCAATCGTTCTTGCCGGGGTTTGCCCGAACGGCGCGAGGCGCTATTGGAATGCCCAAGCGCTTGAAAACGACAGAGCCTGATCGATGACCCTTGCCGAAGATACTGCTGCTCCCGTCAATGCCGCGCCGCCCATTCCGCAAGGCGGGCTGGAAGTGGTGTCTATCGCCAAGTCCTATGACAAGCGTGCAGTGCTGACCGACATTTCGCTTTCTGTGGGCAAGGGTGAAGTGCTGGGCCTGCTGGGGCCGAACGGAGCGGGCAAGACCACCTGCTTCTATTCGATCATGGGCCTTGTTCGACCCGATTCGGGCCGCATTCTGCTTGATGGCGTCGATATCACCAAGCTGCCGATGTATCGTCGCTCGATCCTCGGCCTTGGCTATCTGCCGCAGGAAACCTCGATCTTCCGGGGCATGACGGTGGAGCAGAACATTTCCACGGTGCTGGAACTGATCGAACCGGACAAGGCGACCCGCGCCGAAGAACTGGAACGCCTGCTTGATGAATTTGGTCTTGCCCGCCTGCGGTCCAGCCCGGCCATGGCGCTTTCGGGCGGTGAACGCCGTCGCTGCGAAATTGCCCGCGCGCTGGCCGCGCGCCCGTCGATCATCCTGCTGGACGAACCGTTCGCCGGGATCGATCCGCTGTCGATCAGCGATATCCGCCATCTGGTCAAAGACCTGAAACGGCGCGGCATCGGGGTGCTGATTACCGATCACAACGTGCGCGAAACGCTGGATATCGTGGACCGTGCCTGCATCATCTATGGCGGGCAGGTGTTGTTTGCCGGCAGCCCCGAAGCGCTGGTGGCCGATGCCAATGTACGCCGCCTCTATCTGGGCGAAGGTTTCACGCTGTGAGCATCGTTGCCTGATGCAGATCTTGGGGGGGATCTAGATCATGGCTTTGGGGCCAAGGCTGGATATCCGGCAGACCCAATCGCTGGTGATGACGCCGCAGTTGCAGCAGGCGATCAAGCTGCTGGCGCTGTCGAATCTCGAAGTCGAAACCTTCATTGGTGAAGCGCTGGAAGCCAACCCGCTGCTTGATATCGGGGAAGCCGCGCCATCTGACCCGGTGGTCGATGCCCTGCCCGAAGACCTGCGCCGCACGCACCTTGAATCCTCGCCGGTCGATCAACTTGTCGCTGAAGGCCGCGTGGCGGAAGATCGCCCGCTGGATATCGATGCTGCCGCGCTGGACCAGGACCGCGACACAGGCGATGCCGATTTCGGCGGCGGCACGTTGGAACTGTCCTCCTCATTGCGTGAATCCGGTGGCGGCGAAGGGCCGGATATCGATGAGCGGGGCCGGTTTGACGAAACGCTTGCTGAACACCTTCATGCGCAGATCGGCACGGCCACGTCGGATGGGCAATTGCTGTTCGCCGCGCGCTGGCTGATCGACCAGTTGGACGAGGCGGGATACCTGACCCTGCCGATGGGCGAAGTGTGCGACGCGCTGGGCCTTTCGGCCATGGTGGTCGAACGCGCGCTGGGGCTGGTGCAATCGCTCGACCCTACCGGCATCGGCGCGCGCAATCTGGCCGAATGTATCGCGTTGCAGGCCAGGGAAGCGGACCGATACGACCCGTGCATGGCTCGCCTGATCGACAATCTGGAACTGGTGGCACGCGGCGAAATTGCCCGGCTGAAACGGCTGTGTCAGGTCGACGACGAAGATTTTGCCGACATGCTGGCCGAACTGCGCAGCTATGATCCGCGCCCCGGCCTGCGCTTTGGCGGGGGCACAGCCGAAGCTGTGGTGCCCGATATCCTGATCCGTGCGGGCAAGGATGGCGGCTGGGACATCGCGCTCAATCAGGCGACGCTGCCCCGCCTGATCGTCAACCGCAGCTATTATGTGGAAATGCGCGGTGCCTGCATGACCAAGGACGCCAAGGCGTGGTTGGGTGAAAAGCTGGCCGATGCCAATTGGCTGCTGAAAGCCTTGGACCAGCGGCAGAAGACGATCCTGAAAGTGGCGGCGGAAATCGTGCAGCAGCAGGATGGCTTTTTCCGCCACGGCGTTGCCCATTTGCGCCCGCTGACGCTGCGCCAGGTGGCCGATGCCATTTCGATGCACGAATCCACGGTCAGCCGTGTCACATCGAACAAGTATCTGCATTGCAACCGGGGCACGTTCGAACTGAAGTATTTCTTCACATCCGGCGTGGGGTCATCCGATGGCGAAGGTGCGTCGGCAGAAGCGGTGAAGGCCGCGATCCGCCAGTTGATCGATGCCGAAGATCCCAAGGCGATCCTTTCGGACGATGCACTGGTCGATCTGCTGAAAGCCAAAGGCTTTGATCTGGCCCGTCGCACCGTGGCCAAATACCGGGAGGCTATCGGCCTTGGCAGTTCGGTGCAGCGCCGCCGACAGAAGGCGCTGGCGGCGGTGCGCTGATCGGCTAGGATTGCCCCTGAAAGTGATTTCCAGGGAGATACTTGCGATGAAATTCGGCCTGCTTTGCGCCATCGGAATTGCGTCCTGCGCCACGGCGCTTGCTGCAAAGCCGGTTGAATATCGCATCTATACCGAAGGTGCCGATATCGGCCATTACATCGTCGATGTGCAGGGGCGCACGATCAGCGTCGATTACAATATCAAGCAGAACGGGCGCGGGCCTACCATCCGCGAAAAGGTTGCGCTGGACGCCAGTGGCGCACCGGTGGACTGGCGGATCACCGGGCGCACCACCTTTGGCAACACCGTGGACGAACGCTTTCAGCGCAGTGGCAGCGGTGCAAGCTGGCGGGATTTGGCCGGGAAGGGCGCGATCAAGGGTGCACAGGCTCCGCGCTATTACGTGGCGCAGAATGGATCGGTGCTGGATATTGCGCTGCTGGCCAAGGCTTTGCTGGCGGCACCGGGGCAGACGCTATCGGTCGCGCCCGGCGGCACTGCCCGGTTGACGCTGCGCGACCGCCGCAGCTTTGACGGATCAGATGGCAAAGTCGATGCGACGACTTACGAACTGTCCGGCCTTTCGCTTGATCCCGATTACATTACGCTGGATGCCAATGGCGAACTGTTCGCGGTGCCATCAGCCGATACCGCGCTGGTGCGCAAAGGTTATGAAAGTGCCGCCGAACCCTTGCAGGCGCTGGCTGAAAAGCTGGGCGCGGACCGCTTTGTGCAGCTCCAGAAGGACAGCGCGCACCGCTATGCCGGGCCAGTCCGCATCCGCAACGTGCGCCTGTTCGACCCCAAGGCAAAGGCACTGACCGATCTGCGCGACGTGGTGGTGTTCGGCAACCGCATCAGCGAAGTGGTGCCCACCGCCAGCATCGCCACCCCGCAAGAAACCCAGATCGATGGCGCGGGCGGCACGCTGGTTCCGGGCCTGTATGAAATGCACGGGCACCTTGCCCAGCAGGACGCGCTGCTCAACCTGCTGGCGGGGATTACCTCGGTGCGGGATATGGGCAACCGCGATGACGTGCTCGACAAACTGGTCGCCCGAATTGATTCTGGCGAAATTGCCGGGCCGCGCGTGACCCGGTCCGGTTTCATCGAAGGCAAAAGCCCGTTTTCCGCCCGTGCCGGAACATTGGTGGCAACGCAGGATGAAGCCTTGGCAGCCGTGCGCAAATATGCCGCGCGCGGGTTCTGGCAGGCCAAGCTCTATAATTCGATGAATCCCGAATGGGCGCCCGCCGTGGTGGCAGAGGCGCACCGTCTAGGCCTGCGCGTGGCGGGACATGTGCCCGCCTTTTCCAATGCGGACGCCATGATCGCGGCGGGGTATGACGAAGTGACTCACGTCAACCAGCTTATGCTCGGCTGGGTGCTGAACCCCGGTGAAGACACGCGCACCCTGTTCCGCTTCACCGCCATGCGCCGCTTCCCTGCGCTGGATGTGAAGTCGGCCAAAGTGCAGGCCACGCTGAACGCCATGGTCGCAGGCCATGTGGCGCATGAACCCACCATCGGCATTCACGAACTGGGGCTGACCGCGTTGGACGGTCGGCCCA
The DNA here is from genome assembly GCF_026672515.1 of Novosphingobium sp. SL115. Classification (GTDB taxonomy): domain Bacteria; phylum Pseudomonadota; class Alphaproteobacteria; order Sphingomonadales; family Sphingomonadaceae; genus Novosphingobium. The sequence continues at coordinate 1,054,544 of NZ_JAPPRG010000002.1, forward strand.
ATCCCGGCGCGGTCGATTACATCGATCACATGCCGCCTGCCGAACAGCGCCAGCTGAAACAGGCCCTGTTCGGTGCTGATTCGCCCAAGGAACGCGCCGAATATGTCGCCGCTTATGCCAAAGTGCTGGAAACCCTGACCGAGATGAATGCCAAGGGCATCCAGTTGATTCCCGGCACCGATCTAGGTGGCGCGTTTACCTATCATCGCGAACTGGAACTCTTCACAAAGGTCGGGATGACACCTGCACAAGTGTTGGCCCGCGCCACGCTGGAAATGGCGGCGTATCTGCATCAGGATCAGCAACTGGGATCGGTCGAACGTGGCAAGCTTGCCGATTTCTTCCTTGTGCCGGGTGATCCGACCCAAGACCTGAAAGCGATTAAATCCATTGCCATGGTGGTGAAGGATGGGGCGTTCTATTATCCGGCCGAAATCTATCCCAGACTGGGCATCACACCCTTTGCGTCCACGCCAAAGGTTACGCCTGCGCCCTAGGTCCTGACCCTAATCCTGCGTGGCGGGACGTTCGGCCAGCATGTGCTGAATCATCCCTTGCAGGTTATCGTCATACCGGGCCAGCACCTGATGGTCTTCGGCGGTGTCCCAATGCGTCACCAGTTCGCGCCCGTTGAACCAGTGCAGGGCATAGCCGGGCGGATCGGCGATGATGAGATTGCGCTGGTCTGGCACGTCAGGATCAATCGGGCGCAGGTCCAGCGCCACTTGCGGCGCGGTGGACGGGCATGTGGCGACCACGGTGCCTTCCCAGCCTATCGTGATGGCGCGATGAATGTGCCCGCACACGATGCCCACCACGTTGCTGCGTCCGCGCAAGGCTTGCGCCAGCCGTTCCACCCATGGTTCGGCAGGATCGGTGTTCATCCACGCGATGCCCACTTCGACCGGCGGATGGTGCTGCACGATCAGCGTGCGCGCATCGGGCGCTTCATCAAGCCGTGCGTTCAGCCATGCCGCTCGCGCATCGCAGAATGCGCCCCCATGGCGGCCTTCTTCCAGCGTATCCAGCACCAGCAGGCGCAAGGGTCCGGCATCGACCACATATTGCAGGAAGCCGCCATCAAACTGTGCTTCAGGGAAAACGTCTGCAAAAGTTGCGCGGTCATCGTGATTGCCCAGAGCATAATGCACCGGGAAGGGCAGGCCTGAAAAGGCTTCCCGCAGGCGCAGATAACTGCCCCGGTCACCCCGATCGATCAGGTCGCCCGTGGCCAGCAGCATGTCGGGGCGGGGTTCCAGCGCGGCCAGTTCGGCCAGCACACGGTCCAGCCGTTGCCTGTTGAATTCATCCGGGCAATCGGGTTCGAAGCCCAGATGAATATCGGTGACCTGCGCTATCAGCATCGTCCCTCCGCAGGCCATTTATTGCAGCTTGACCGGGAACCGTGGCCGGTCGGCAACGGCAACGGTCTGCACATCGTTCTTTTTTCGATCCTTTGCTGGCACCCACGGTGCGCCGCTGTCCATGTGATAGGAGTGGCACATCGCGCAGGACGAAACGACGGGAGACTTGACCGACACGGCGGCAAGTTTTGCCCCTTCGCCGCCAACATGGCACGAACGGCAGCCACCCTTGCCATCGATGCCCGGCACCAACAGATCGGTCGCCTTGTTCGATGTGCCTGCTGCGGTGTGGCAATCGGCGCAATCGGTCTTGTCGTGCGCCTTGTGATCGAACCAGCCTTTTTGGAAATAGCGGTCGTTCTGCACCACTTTCTGCACGGCAAAGCCCGCGCTGGCGGCAGGGCCGCCGCGCGTTACCGTATGGCAATCATAGCACATGCCGTCCTTGGTAAAGACCTGCGCCACCGCCTGTTCCGCGCGCGTGGGATAGAAACGTACCGCGCGGGCATAATCTGCTGCGGTGGACCGCATCGCGGCATCGCCCGGAATACGGCGGGCAAGGCCGGAAAGATTGGCCGGACGCGCTGGCGCGCCGCCGCGATAGAACGCACGCAGCTCTGCCACCACCTGTTCGGGTTCGCCGTGACGTAGCGTGCGGAACGTGCCGCCGACCTGATCGAAGCTGAGCGAATGGCAGATCTGGCACGAATCTTCCATCACCACCGGCTTGAACCGGGTGCCGGTGGCATCCGCCTTGTGGCAATCGGCGCATTCCAGCGCATCGTTCGCGGCAAATTTGCCGGGCATGCGCCGCACCATCTGGGCAATGCCGTTGGTGCGCGAAAGATGCTGCCCGTGGGTGAATTTCAGTCCGTTGTTTTCCTGCACTCCGGGCGCCCACGTCGCGCGCTGGAACAACGGCTTGTCGCCGTCCATGCCGCTGATAATCATTGGCCTGAACTGGGGATGGGCCGTTCCGAAATCGGCGGCATCGGCGATTTTGGTGTCGGGCAAGCGGCCTTTCATCCCATCGTGGCAATCGGCGCAGAACTTCTGCTGCGTGGCAGGCATAGCAGCCTCACCCTCATGCTCGGTGTGACAATCGACACAGCGCCCCGCCGGACGGTTGAAGGCATTGGCTACCGTGCGCTGCAGCGCGGCCATGCCGGTCGGCTCGCCGCGCGCTTTCAGCAGGCGGCCTTTGTCGGCAATATGGTCGTGCGCGTCCTTGGTATGGCAGGTCAGGCACGCATTGTCGGTCACCGCCACGAAGGCCTGCGTGTGGCAGGCCTGACAATCGCTGCCCAGATTCTTGTGGGCAAGGCTCAAAGGGCCGGACGACCATGTCTGATCGGCGTGAAAGCCATCGGGCCGGCGCACCTTTTCCTGCATCGCCAGCGGTTTATAGGTCATATAGCTGTAGATCGGGAAGGCGAGGAACGCGATCAGCACCATCACCGCAAAGGCCCATGCCGACATGCGTTTGCCCGGCAGCAACCCTTTCAGGGTATAAACCGTGGTGATGTCCTTGTCCTCGGCGGATTCGGACAGGGCTTCCACCCGGCGCACCGTCAGCACCGGCACACCGCTGTCGCTATCGCGCGAAACCGATATGCGGTGGCCGCCAAAAGTCAGTTCGGCCCCCACCACGGGGTCGATCACGGCCTCAAGCGTGCTTCGTCCGTTCACGGCGAACGGCTGGTCGCCGATGGCGGTTATCGTCAGCAGGCCATCCTTGCCTTGTGACACGCGCGCGTGGCGCGGGTTCACGGCAAGATCGGGCAGATGGACGCCGCAGGCCGAATCGCGGCCAATGGTCAGTTCGGGGATCTCGACGACTGAAGGCCGGACGATTTCCTCGCCACTGGACTTGAGCGCGATCTGGCGGACAAGAAAGCTCATCGTTCGCTCACCAGTAGAAGAAGACGCTGACGATATGGGCGGAAAGCGCCGCAATCAGCGCGAAGGTCACGGGGACGTGAATATAGAGCCACACCTGAAGCCATGATTTCAGCTTCAGGTGTCGCCGCAGACGGCCCAGCATTGCTTCCTTGCGAGTCAGCAGGGCATCGACCTTTTCCAGCGGATCATCGTTCACGCGCGGGCGATAGGTGCGGGTGAGGCGCAGTTCCGATGCGGCATAGCGTGTGGCGCATTTGGGATAATTGCCGCCAATACGGTTCCAGAAGGTGCCCCCAAACGGGTCTTCGTCCAGACTGTGATTCACCAGTGTCGCCGCTTCAGTATCCAGCGGTTGGGCAGCGTCGTGGAGTTGCCGGTCCAGCGATCGGAGCGCTTCAATCATCTGCCGCTCGGTGATCGCGCCGTCCTGGTCATAACGGTTAGCCGAAAGCGCGCGGGGCAGGGTGGCATAGACCCAGATGCCAAATACGCCCGATGCAATCACCAGCAGCATCAGTGCCCAGGCCAGCGTGTGGACGTTCCAGCCCAGATGAAAACCAGAATGCAGCGTACCTACCACGGTCAGGCACAGGCCCAGATAGACATGCGCGCTGGTCCAGCCTTTCAGGCTCCATCGACCCGGCGTGATCGCGCGTTTGCGCACGCCCAGCATGGTCAGCCACAGGATCAGCAGCGCGCCGATGGTGCCCAGCGTATAGCCCAGCCAGCTTGATCCAAAGTGCTGCCCTGGCAGCGGCACGAAAATGTAAAGCAGGATCAGCACCAGCGCCAAACCAGCCGAAAGTTTGCCCCAGAACACGTTGTTGTGGGTCAGGAAACCTTCGTGCGTGCTGGTGCGGTCGCGGGTGGTGCCGCTTTTCTTGCGGGCGACGGGCTTTTTGGGTGCAACGCTTGCCATCGCCTCAGGCTCCCTCGTTCTCAAGCCGCGCCACGGTCAGGAACTCGTCTGGCGAAACGCGGATTGCGGCTCCGGTGGGGCAGGCGCGCACGCAACTGGGACCGCCGTCGATGCCGGCACACATGTCGCACTTGATCGCCTTCTTGCGGTCCAGCGCTTCGTCCGTGGCCGGATTGCCGGTATATTTGGTGTGCTTCTTCGACCATTTATAGGGCGGCTCGCCCGGTCCCGGCCCGGTGCCAAAGAACAGCCACGACAGCAGCCCCGGCTTTTTCGGCGGAACCTTGTCCATGCGGATCACGCCATAGGGGCAGTTGCGCTGGCAATTGCCGCAGCCGATGCAGGTGTCGTTGATGCGCACTTCACCATCAGGCCCGCGCTGGATTGCGTTGGGCGGGCAGTCGGCCATGCAGTGCGGGTGTTCGCAGTGGCGGCAACTGGTGGGGACATGCAGATGGGCAAAGCTCTTGCCCGCTTCGCGGTCCAGCCGGGAAAGTCCGTCATGGCTGTCGGCGCAGGCCTTTTCGCAATTGTCGCAGCCCACGCATAGCCGCTCGTCGATCAGCAGAACGTCGGTCGCTTCACCAAGGCCCTGCGCCACAAGGAACTTGGCCTGTTCGGAATACAGGTCAACGACGCCCGAAAAGCTGTCCTTCTTTGCTTCGATGAAAGCATTGGTCGCGCGGCGCACTTCCATGTCTTCGCGGGCGCGGCGCAGCAGTGCAGGCTTGGCTGCGAGCACCCGGCGGAACGCCTCGCCGTTCAACTGGATCACTTCGCTCTTGATCGCCGCGCGCACAGTGGCCGTGCGCCGCCCACCATCGATCAGCGCCATTTCCCCCACATAGGAACCGGCGGGAAGATAGGACAGGAACACGGGCTTTCCGCCCACTTCCTTTTCCACGATCATCGATCCTACGCGGATCACGTAGATGTCACGGTCTTCATCGCCTTCGTTAATCACCGCTTCGCCCGCGCGCACCTGCACGATCTTGGCGGTGTCGACCACTTCGGCGATGTCGGCGGCGCTCAAGCCCGATCCGAACATCTGCAAAATCTGGCGCTCGGTCGAAATCCGTTCGATCGCGCGCTTGGCCGTGGGCACCTGGCTTTGCAGCTTCAGTGCGGCGTTGCGGCTGATTTCCACGCAGATGGTGTCTTCGGCGGCCACGATGGTCGCCCCGCGCTTGCGGCCGGAAATCAGGCCCACTTCGCCAAAGATCGTGCCTGTAGGGATGGGAATGACCTTCGACGGATCGTTCGCGTCGATCCGCACATGGACCGACCCCGATGCTATGGCGAACAGCGATGATCCCGGATCGTTCTTTTCAAAGATCACGTCGCCGCCGCGATAGGCGCGCGCTTCGGAATCGAGCATGAATTCACGCAGCTGCAGCGTGGTCATCCCGTCAAGGATGGCGACATTGGTGCGCAGGAACTCCAGCCATTCACTGACCGACCGGTTCCCCGGCAGTCCTGCAAACTTGGCTTCCAGCAGAGGTTCGTCCGCCGGTTTCAGTGCGCTGTTGCCATTGATGAACTCGACTACGTCGTAGCCCTGGTTCATGCAATGCTTGATGAGCGGATAGCCCGCCAGCGCGCCGATCACGAAAATGCCCGGCGCGGTCGATTCAAACTGCGGGGACAGCGTGGGGAAGGCCAGACGGTCGGCGCTGGCAAATTCGATCCCGCAGCCTTCCACGAACGCGCGCGGCGGGGCAGACCCGATACGCGCGATGATCCGGTCGCACCTGATCCGCTCTTCCCCGTCGCGGGTGGACAGGGTGATCCAGCCCGGCTCCACCGCCTTGGTTTCAGTTTCGTAACGGATGGTCAGCTTGCCCGCCGCATCGTCCTCGACCAGCGCCTTGGCGTTGGGTTCCTTGGCTGTGGCAAAGCTTTCGCGCACATTGGTCGACTTCGGGCTGCGGTTCAGCACCGTCACCACATTGCCTTGCGCCGCATCTTCCACCAGCCCGCGTGCGTTCTCGATTCCGGCGTCCCCGGTGCCGATCACCACGATATGCTGGTCCAGCACCGCGTAGGGATCGTCCAGCTGATAGGTGACGTGGGGCAGATCGGCGCCGGGGCAACGCACCAGGTTGGGGTTGCCCTGCGTGCCGATGGCCAGCACCACGTTTTCGGCCATCACCGTTTCGCCATTGGTCAGCGTGATGGCATAAGGCGGGGCATGGCGCTGCAATTCGGCGGTCGTGGTCGATCCGTTGCGGGCGCGGGTCACGATCTTCTGCACCGATCCCTCGATCGGCGCGCCGGTACCCTTTATCGCCTTGACCTCGGCATTGTATTTCACGTTCACGCCAAGGTCGGCGGTGCGGCGACCCCAGCGGTCAAGAATATCCTCACGCTTGCCCGCGTCAAATTCCTGATCGGACCGCAAGATCAGCTGCGATGGCGTGGCCATCACATGCTTGCCCTTCTGGTATTTGAAGATCGTGTCCGAAAGGTGGTCGGTCTTTTCCAGCAGCACATGGCTAAGGCCAAGCTGCGCAGCACGGCTCGCCGCGCTCATGCCCGCCGGGCCAGACCCAATGATCGCTACCTTGAAAATCTCGCCCACCGGTATGCGTCCCCCGCATCGCACAGCAGAAACGATGCGTGTCCCCGCACCTGTTCCCGATAAAACCGATTTGCGACCCCTGTCGGCCAAGACTTTAACGCAAGCACCGCGCATTGCCACCGCTATTTGCAGGTCTTGGCGGTTCGCGCCGATTATCGGCCGCATCCGTCTGAAAAACCGCAAGTCACAGGCCGTTGGTGCCCCAGCCGCTTGCGCCCAACCCATCGGGCGCGATATGCGCGGACCAGCGACGGATGTGCGCAACGTGCGTCCGACAGGAGTATGCGATGACCGAGTCCCAGCCCGCCACCCCGCCTGATCTGCGCGCACCCGCGCCGGGCGGATCGCGCGTGGGCCGCATCGCGCTGGTCGCGGCAGGCGCGATTGCGCTGGGTGCGGGCGCTCTGGCCATGATGCGGGGTGAAGATGCCGCTCCGCCGCAGGCTCAGCCCCCCGCCGTCGCCCCCAGCCAGCAGCCTTCGGTCGATGACGTGGTGGCCAGGCTTGAGGCAAAGCTGGCCGAAAACCCCGAAGACGCCGAGGGCTGGCGCATGCTTGGCTGGTCCTATTTTCAGACCGAACGCTATGCCGAAGCTGCCACCGCGCTGAAAAAGGCAACCAAGCTCGATCCCGAACATGCCGATACATGGTCGTTTCTGGGCGAAGCGCTGGTGCTTGCCAGCAAGGAAGAAGGCCGTATGCCGCGCGATGCCAAGGCCGCGTTCGACAAGGCGATCCGGCTTGACCCCAAGGACGCCCGCGCCCGCTATTTTCAGGCTGTGGCGCTCGATCTTTCGGGCCGTCCGCGACAGGCGATCAACGCATGGTTCGCTTTGCTGGAAGATACGCCCGCTGACGCGCCCTATGCCGAAGACGTGCGCGAAGTGATCCGCTCGGTGGGCGAAAAACGCAAGATCGAGGTGGAAGAGCGCCTTGCGCAAGCGCATTTTGCCGCGCCTGCCAATGGCGTCATCACCGATGGCCCGCACAAGGCCGCTGCCGGCATTCCGGGGCCAACCAGCGAAGAGATGAAAGCTGCCGCCAGCCTGCCCAAGGGCCAGCAGGAAGCGATGATCCGGGGCATGGTCGATGGACTTGAGGCCAAACTTGAAAAAGAACCGGGCAATGCCGATCGCTGGATCATGCTGATGCGCAGCCGGATGCAACTGGGCGAACCGAAAAAGGCTGCCGAAGCCTTGCAAAAGGGGCTTGCCGCATTCCGCAACGACAGCGCCAGCGCCAGAAAACTGCGTGAGGCGGCATCCAGCCTTGGTATCACAGGCGCCTGATTCGGGGTCCGAATCGGGTGCTTCAGGGATAATCGCGCGCCGCGGTTAACCTATATCTGAAATGGATGATTCTATTCTGGCGGCTGGATTTATGGCGCGATGCTCTGGAATCTCTGCAGATTTTCGCCCGATCTGAATCACTTCGCCGCAGAAATGATTCTTTTCCAGCCACCTGCGCCATTAAGGCCGTCAGAACCGTCGGCTGGCTTTACAACAAATTAACCTTTCATGTTCATTCCTCCTATGGTTAATGGCGATCAACCCCGGTTTCAGGCGGGTTAATTGCCTTGGGGACATGGCAAGAAGGGGGCAGTAAAATGCGCGTACTGCTGATCGAAGACGAACCGACGACCGCCAAGGCGATTGAGCTTATGCTCTCGGCCGAAGGCTTCAATGTCTATTCCACCGATCTTGGCGAAGAAGGCCTCGATCTGGGCAAGCTCTATGATTACGACATCATTCTGCTCGACCTGAACCTGCCAGACATGCACGGCTACGATGTGCTGAAAAAGCTGCGTGTCGCCAAAGTGCAAACCCCGGTTCTGATCCTGTCGGGCATTTCCGAAATGGATTCAAAAGTGCGTTCGTTCGGTTTCGGCGCGGACGATTACGTGACCAAGCCTTTCCACCGCGAAGAGCTGATTGCTCGCATTCATGCGGTGGTTCGCCGGTCAAAGGGGCACTCGCAATCGGTCATCCGCACCGGCAAGCTTTCGGTCAATCTCGATGCCAAGACGGTTGAGGTTGATAGCGCCCGCGTCCACCTGACAGGCAAGGAATACGCCATGCTGGAGCTGCTTTCGCTCCGCAAGGGCACGACCCTGACCAAGGAAATGTTCCTCAATCACCTTTATGGCGGCATGGACGAACCTGAACTCAAGATCATCGACGTGTTCATCTGCAAGCTGCGCAAGAAGCTGGCGCATGCCTGCGGTGGTGAAAACTACATCGAAACCGTTTGGGGCCGCGGATATGTCCTGCGTGATCCGGATGATATTAGCGCTACCGAAGCGGCCTGATCGTTTTTCTCAGACCGCTTTTCAACGCTACAATCCCGAAACGGCTCGCCTCCTCCATGGCGGGCCGTTTTGGTTTGGGCGTAGCTGCTCCCCATTGACCGTTACCGCCCCTCCTGCCATCCGCCCGCATCATGACTGCACACAAATCCGGCGATCCGACCACGCTTAACCGGCTCTATGGCCGTGCCAAGGGCAAGCCCTTGCGGCAGGGCCAGCAGGGACTGGTCGATACGCTCCTGCCCAGAATCGCGATGCCTGCCGAAGGGCCGATCACTGCCGAAGCGCTGTTTGGCGAGCCGCGCCCGCTGCATTTCGAAATCGGCTTCGGCGGGGGGGAGCACATGGCCTTCCGTGCCGATATGCTGCCCGATCACGGGTTCATCGGGGCCGAGCCGTTTCTCAACGGCGTGGCGCAGGCGCTGACGCATGTGGCGGGTGACAACGGTCAGCATGCTCCGCTGGGCAATGTGCGCATCCATCATGGCGATGCGCTGGAAGTGCTGGAGCGTATTCCTGATGGTTCACTGTCGTTTCTCTATCTCCTGCACCCCGATCCCTGGCCTAAGGCGCGCCATGCCAAGCGGCGGATGATGAACCATGGCCCGGTCGATATGTTCGCGGCCAAACTGCGCCCCGGTGGCGAGTTCCGCTTTGGCACCGACCACGCGGTCTATCTGCGTCACGCGCTGATGGTCATGCGCCAGCACAAGCACCAGTTTGAATGGCAGGCGCAACAGGCGCAGGACTTTCAGGTGCGGCCCGGTGGCTGGCCTGAAACCCGCTATGAGCACAAGGCACGCACGGTTTACGGCCATGAAGTGTGGTATTTCCGCTATCGCCGCCGGGCCTGACATCATTTCGTCGCAAAAAACTCTCCCTTTAAGGTAGAGTATAATTTCTGCGTTCGGTGTGTCATGGGGCCTGCGCTACCTCACCGTTCGGAACAGGGATGGGATTCGCGATGGATTTTCTTGCCAGCATCGATTTTACAGCGCTGCTGCCCTTCATCGCCGTCGGCTTTGCCGCGCAGATGGTGGATGGCGCGCTGGGCATGGCATTCGGGGTCATTTCCAACACGCTTATGGTTGGCGTTCTGGGCATTCCGCCCGCGCTGGCATCGCAGCGGGTGCATATTGTCGAATGTTTCACCACGGCCACGTCGGGCATCAGCCACCTGATCCATGGTAATATCGACAAGAAGCTGTTTTTCCGCCTGCTCCTGCCTGGCGTGGCGGGCGGGGTGGTCGGGGCTTATGTCCTGTCCTCGCTCGATGCCTCGGCGGTCAAGCCGTGGATACTGCTCTATCTTTCGGGCATCGGCCTCTATCTGCTTGCACGCGGCCTGTTTTACCCGCCCAAGATCAAGGAAGCCAAGCATGTTGCCCCACTGGGCCTTGTCGGGGGCTTTCTCGATGCGGTCGGCGGCGGCGGCTGGGGTCCGGTGGTCACGTCCAACCTGCTGATTCAGGGTGCTGATCCGCGCAAGGTCGTCGGCACGGTCAACACCGTCGAATTTTTCCTCACGTTGACTGTCTCGGCCACGTTCATCTGGCATCTGGGCGTCGCTGACCTTGCCGGAGCCACGCTGGGCTTCCTGATCGGCGGTCTGGCGGCGGCACCGTTCGGTGCATGGGCGGCAAAGCATATTCCGGCAAAGGCCATGCTCATCATGGTTGGCGTTGTCCTTACGCTCACCAGCCTGTTCGGCGCATACAAGGCTTTCTTCTGAACCGCTGAAGGCCGGGCTGCGGCATCATCCGCAGCCTTTTCCTACATCACGGATAACGTCATGTTAACCATGGCGGGCCATTCTGATCCTGGCAAAAGGGCCGATTCGCCCTTGCGATCGGAGGGCAAGATCATGGCGCGGTATGACGCAAGCGGCATCACCATTTCCGAAATGCGCGAATTCGCCAGCTTCGAACCGTGCGAGCAGCGCTATATTCGGCGCAGTCTGGATATTGCGCTGGGCCGCGGCAATGCAGTGGCCCGCTGGGCGCGCGACGATGGTGAAGCCGCCAGCATTCACGCGCAGACCGATCTCTATCGCGATATTCCAGCGCTGCGCCGCATGCTGCCCAATGTTGATGGGCTGGACAGCCTCGAACCCTTCATGGGCCACCTGATGCACCTTGCCGCGTTCGATCTGGCGCAAGACCGCATCGCAGGCTTTTCCGCCTTCCGCTTCCTTTACGAACGCCTGCTTGGGGCCGAAGCGCGCCCGTGGTTGCCTGCGGCCTTCTGCGCCGCGGCTGCCCTGCCGCTTATCCGCCCGGATCGCCGCCGCGACCTGCTGCAATCGATCAGCGAAGCAGCTGCCACGGCACAGGGATGGTCCACCCGCGCGCCGATCTTCTATCCTGAATTCGTCGAAGCCGAACCGGCCTAGGGCACCAGCACCGTGTCCTTTGCCACCGCATCGGTCTGCGGATAATCCAGCGTATAGTGCAGCCCCCGGCTTTCGTGCCGGGCGCGGGCTGATCGCACGATCAGTTCGGCGCTCTGCAACAGGTTGCGCAGTTCGATCAGGTCGGTGGTCACGCGGAAGTGGCCGTAATAATCGTTCACCTCGTCCGACAGCATCTGGATGCGGTGCGCGGCGCGTTCCAGCCGCTTGTTGGTGCGCACGATTCCCACATAATTCCACATGAACCGGCGGATTTCGGTCCAGTTCTGTTTGATGACCACTTCTTCGTCAGAATCGGTCACCCGGCTTTCGTCCCACCCGCGCACGGTCGGCGGGGCATCGAAGCTGTCCCAGCGGCGCAGAATGTCGCGTGCGGCCACGTCGCCGAACACAAAGCATTCCAGCAGCGAATTGGACGCCAGCCGGTTCGCCCCGTGCAGCCCGCTTTCGGTGCATTCGCCCGCGGCATAAAGCCCCGGAAGGTCGGTCCGCCCGTCCAGATCGATCAGCACCCCGCCGCAGGTATAATGCTGGGCCGGAACTACCGGGATCGGCTGCGTGGTCATGTCGATGCCAAGGCCCAACAGCTTTTCATAGATGTTGGGGAAATGGCCCTTCACGAAATCGGCGGGCATGTGACTGATGTCCAGATGGACGTAATCCAGCCCGAACTTCTTGATCTCGGCGTCAATGGCGCGGGCCACCACGTCACGCGGGGCCAGTTCCAGCCGCTGTGCGTCATAAAATTCCATGAATCGCTTGCCGGTGCGTGGATTGACCAGCCGCCCGCCTTCGCCGCGCACCGCTTCTGTAATCAGGAAGTTCTTCACGTCCAGATTGTACAGGCACGTCGGGTGGAACTGCATCATCTCCATGTTCGAAACCCGCGCGCCCGCCCGCCACGCCATGGCAATGCCATCGCCGGTGGCCCCGCGCGGCGCGGTGCTGAACTGATAGACGCGGCCTGCGCCACCTGTGGCCAGGATCGTTGCCCGTGCAGTGTGGGCGGCAACCTTGCCGGTTGCCTCGTCCAGCGCATAGACGCCCCAAACCCGGCCCGATCCGGAATAGCGCGCGGCTTCGTGCCGCCCGGTAATCAGGTCAATGCAGGTCTGGCCCGGCAGCAGGGTAATGTTGGGATGTTCACGCGCGGCCTTCAGCAGCGCTTTCTGCACCGCTGCGCCGGTGGCATCGTCGACATGCACGATCCGGCGATGCGAATGCCCGCCTTCGCGCGTCAGGTGCAATGATCCTGCCTCGGCGTTGAACGGCACGCCAAGCTCGGCCAGTCGGGCGATGGCCTGCGGGGCATGTTCTACCACGAATTCCACCGTCTCGCGCCGGTTCAGGCCTGCACCTGCAATCATCGTGTCGCGGATATGGTCCTCAAACGTGTCGCCAGCGTCCAGCACGGCGGCAATCCCGCCTTGCGCCCAGTTGGTCGACCCACCATCCAGCGCGCCCTTGGCCAGCACCAGCACGCGGCATTTCTCGGCCAGCACCAGCGCTGCGGTAAGCCCCGCCGCGCCAGACCCGATGATAAGCACGTCATGCCCGCTCACGCCCGTCTCCTTATGCGGTTCCTGCACTGGTTCCGGACCGCCCCGGTTTCAGCGGCTCTAGAACGACCGTCCGGTGTTTGCAAAGCCGTGCTGATGCAGCCTGGGTTACAGAGCGTTGTCGGGGTTTCGCTAACCACCTGTCAGGGCCTCTGTAAAAAGGCCTCATGGCTTACTTGTTTCGCAATTGCAGTATGTTACGTAACACGTCCAATTCGTCAGTTGGTGGGGCAGACGGTGATTCTCAATAAACTTTCATGTTTGATAAACAGGCACAGGCCAGACCGCTCCAGGATCAACTGGAACGGTATACGGTATGAGGCGGTGTGCGAACACTGCGGCAAGCCTGTCGAACGGGTCCGGAGCGGGGTGTGGCGCGCTGAAAAGTCCAGCCCGATCCTGTTTCATGCTGAGGCGCAAGCCCCGGATTTAAAACGGGATTAACCAATATCATGCTCTGCAGGACGGCGCTTTTGCCGTCCTGTCAGCCTGCGTTCTTAGGCATGGCGGTAAGGCTGACGAACACGTCTTCAAGGTCAGCTTCGCGGGTCGATACATCGACGATGGCATAGCCCTGACCCTGCACCAGCGACATCACTTCTCCAGCGGTCATCCGGTCCTTGTCGTAGGTTATTTCAACCTGCCTCTCGTCCGATATGGTGCTCTTGGAGAACAAGTTATGCTGCGGTGCAGCATCAATATCGCGGTCGAGAGTCAGCACCACAATCTTCTCACGCGCCATGTCCACCAGCTCGCGCGTCGGCTTGTTGGCGATAAGCTGGCCGTGGTTGATAATGGCGATGCGGTCGCATAGCTCTTCGGCCTCTTCCAGATAGTGCGTGGTCAGCACCACGGTCACACCATCGCGGTTCAGCTCGCTCACCAGTTCCCACAACTGCCGCCGCAGTTCCACATCAACCCCGGCGGTTGGTTCGTCCAGCACCAGAATTGGCGGGGCGTGTACCATCGCCTTGGCAATCAGCAGTCGCCGCTTCATCCCGCCTGACAGCGACCGGGCATAGGCATCGGCCTTGTCCGCCAGATGCACCGCGCGCAGCAATTCTACTGTCCGGCGCAGCGCCTTGGGCACACCATAAAGGCCCGCCTGGTTTTCCAGCACTTCGGCAGGGGTAAAGAACGGATCGAACACGATCTCCTGCGGCACGATCCCGATCGATGCCTTGGCGTTGCGCACGTCATGGTCAATGTCGTGGCCCCAGATCTCTACCGTGCCCGATGTTTTCATCACAAGACCGGCCAGCGTGTTTATCAGCGTGGACTTGCCCGCGCCGTTCGGCCCCAGCAGGCCGAAAATCTGTCCTTGCGGCACGTCAAAGCTGACCCCGCCCAGCGCCAGCTTGCCGCCGCCTGCTTTCTGCGCTTTGCCGGTGGGCGCATAGCGCTTTACCAGATCGCGGATACGGATGGCGGGATGCATGGTGTCGCTGGAATTCATGTGCGCTGCCTGCCCCAACCGGCACCAAAACGCAATTGTCTGCGGGCGCCGGATTTGCTAGCGGCACCAACATGCAACAGCCGCCCGAAACCGCCTTCACCACCTCTCACCGCGTCAAGTGCGATGGCGCCGCCGACATTCGCGGCGGCGTGGCGCTCGGCCACCCGCGCGTATGGCTCGAAATCGACGAACGCGGCTATGTCGAATGCGGCTACTGCGACAAGCGCTTCGTGCTGAAGGACGGCCCGGCGGACACCGCTGCGGCGGCCTGACCGCTCACGGAAGCTGCCACTGCGGCAAAGTGCAGATAGAAATCCCCGCCAGGGCCGCGTGGATGGCTGACCTCACCCCTTCTATCCACACAACGTCGCCCCGGACTTGATCCGGAGGAGGCTTTCTTTCGGCATCCGTGCCTCGTCCGCCCGAAAAAATCCCGGCCTTTCGCCTCGGCGCTCTCCTCCCTATATCGGTTGCCATGACCGATACCCGCTCGCTGCTCTATCGCCCCGGCCTGCTCACTCCCGATGATGCAAAAGCCATCACCGCCAATGCGTTGCAGGCCTGCGACGATGGCGAACTCTATCTTCAGTTCATTGCATCCGAGAGCTTCGGTTTTGACGATGGCCGTTTGAAAACTGCCGATTATTCGCGCGATGCGGGCTTTGGCCTGCGTGGCGTTTCGGGCGAAATGACCGGCTTTGCCCATGCGAACGAGATTTCCGCCGCCGCCATCGCGCGCGCAGGCGAAACGCTGAAACTGCTCGATCCGGCAAAGGGTCAGCCCGCCTCACCGCCGCGCAATAACAACCGTCATCTCTATACCGATGCCTCGCCGCTCGACGCTGTGCCGTTTGAAGCCAAGGTCAAGCTGCTGGAAACCATCGATGCCGCCGCGCGCAGCCGTGATCCCCGCGTAGCGCAGGTTTCGGCTTCGCTGGCCGGATCATGGTCGGTGGTGGAAATTGTCCGCGCGGACGGGTTTGTCGCGCATGATGTGCGCCCGCTGGTGCGGCTGAACGTGTCTATCGTGGCTGAACACAACGGACGGCGCGAAACCGGATCGTTCGGCATTGGCGGGCGACGGCTGTACGATGACCTGTTCAGTCCCGAAACGTGGAACCGCGCGATTGACGAAGCGCTGGCGCAGGCGCTGGTTAATCTGGAATCGGTCGCCGCGCCCGCTGGCGAAATGACCGTGCTGCTTGGCCCCGGCTGGCCCGGCGTGCTGCTGCACGAAGCCGTCGGCCATGGCCTTGAAGGCGATTTTAACCGCAAGGGCACCAGTGCCTTTTCCGGCCGCCTTGGTCAGCGCGTGGCCGCACCCGGCGTTACCGTGGTCGATGATGGCACGCTGCTGGGCGCAGGCGGGCAGGGGCGGCGCGGTTCGCTGTCGATCGATGATGAAGGCACGCCGACGCAGGAAAACGTGCTGATCGAGGACGGCATCCTCAAAGGCTATATCCACGACCGCCTCAACGCCCGGCTGATGGGCGTGGCACCCACCGGCAACGGGCGGCGCGAATCCTATGCCCATGCCCCGATGCCGCGCATGACCAATACTTTCATGCGCGCAGGCAATGATGATCCTGCCGAACTGCTGTCACGTATCAAGAACGGTATCTTCGCCAAATCGTTTGGTGGCGGGCAAGTGGATATCACCAGCGGCAAGTTCGTGTTCTCCTGCACCGAGGCCTATCTGGTCGAAAACGGCAAGCTGGGCGCGCCGATCAAGGGCGCTACGCTGATTGGCGATGGTCCGACCTGCCTGACCAAGGTGACCGGTATCGGCAACGATCTGGCGCTGGACGAAGGCGTCGGCATTTGCGGCAAGGGCGGGCAAAGCGTGCCAGCAGGCGTTGGCCAGCCCACCTTGCTGGTTGAAGGGCTGACCATCGGCGGCACCGGCTGATTTCAGCGCAGGTTCAGGCGGAGCGTGGTATTTGCTGGGGTAACGAATCGAAAAGGATACGTGCCATGAAGATTGTTGCAGGCAAGATCGCCGCGGCGCTGGCCGCCGGATCGCTTCTCGTTGCGGGAACCATGGCTGACGCCAAACCGCGCCTGACGCCTGAGCAGCAGCTTGCCAAGGCGCTGGACGGTCGCGTCGCGGGCGAGGCTGAGGATTGCATCTATCTCCCCCGCGTCACGCAGACGCGCATCTATGACAAGACAGCCATCGTCTATGACACCGGCAGCACCTTGTGGGTAAACCGCCCGGAATCGGGCGCGCGGTCGCTCGACGATAACGACATCATGCTGACGCAGACGTTCAGTTCGCAACTGTGCAGCGTCGATATCGTCCGCATGATTGACCGCACCGGTGGCTTCTGGCGCGGATCGGTCGGGCTGGGGCAGTTTGTGCCCTACAAGAAGGTCAAGGTCGCCAGCGCGAACTGAAATCGCTAGGGCGGAGCGCATGACGCTTCGCCTCGCTACCCAACAAGACGCTGCCGCCATTGCCGACCTTGGCCGCCGCGCCTTCATCGCCAAATTCGGCCACCTTTACAGCGCTGCAAACCTTGCAATGTTTCTGGATGATGCGCATTCGCCGGCAAAGGTTCTGAAAGAACTGGCCGACCCGGCGATGAAGGTCGCCGTGATGGAGGACGATGGCCGCATCGCCAGCTTTTGCAAGATCGTGAAGTCCAGCGGCCTGCCCGCCCACACGCCCGCGCTGCGCCCGATGGAACTCAAGCAGCTCTACACCGACCCCGACCAGATCGGGCGCGGTCACGGCGCGCGGTTGATGGATTGGGCGCTGGCAGAAGCGCGGCGCTGGGGCGCGGATGAAATGCAGCTGTCGGTCTATGCCGACAACCCGGATGCACAGCGATTCTATCGCCGCTATGGCATGGACAAGGTGGCCGACATCACCTTTACTGTTGGCGACCATGTAGACCCGGAATTTCTGTTCGCAGGCGCACTTTAAGGACGTTTGCGGACGTTCATGTACGTTTAGGTGCCTTTCAGGATGCCGCATAAATCCCTATAGCAGCCTCATGTCCTCCATCCGTCCATGGCGCGATATCGCGCGTCGCAAGAGCCGCCAGATCATGGTTGGCGCGGTTCCCGTTGGCGGCGATGCGCCGATTACCGTGCAAACCATGACCAATACGCCCACGTCCGATGCCGTGGCGACGATCGACCAGATCCGGCGCTGCGAAGAAGCAGGTGCGGACCTGATTCGCGTTTCCTGCCCGGATGTTGAAAGCACTGCCGCCTTCAAGAAGATCGCCAAGGCGGCCCGCGTTCCGCTGATCGCGGACATTCATTTCCACTACAAGCGCGCACTTGAAGCCGCCGATGCTGGCGCGGCCTGCCTGCGCATCAACCCCGGCAATATCGGCAGCAGCGACCGCGTGGCCGAAGTGGTCCGCGCGGCCAAGGCCAACGGTTGCGCCATCCGCATCGGGGTGAACGCGGGCAGTCTTGAAAAAGACCTGCTGGAAAAATACGGCGAACCGTGCCCCGAAGCGCTGGTCGAATCTGCGCTCGACCACATCAAGCTGCTGCAAGATCACGATTTTCATGAATACAAGGTGGCGGTGAAGGCCAGCGACGTGTTCCTTGCCGTCGCCGCCTACATGGGCCTTGCCGAAGCGGTCGATTGTCCGCTGCACCTTGGTATTACCGAGGCGGGCGGGCTGATTGGCGGCACGGTCAAATCCTCCATCGGTATCGGCAATATGCTGTGGGCAGGCATTGGCGACACCTTGCGCGTTTCGCTGTCGGCGGAACCGGAAGAGGAAGTGCGCGTCGGCTTTGAAATCCTCAAAAGCCTTGGTCTGCGCACCCGCGGCGTCCGCGTGGTGTCGTGCCCCAGCTGCGCGCGGCAGGGCTTTGACGTGATCCGCACGGTCGAAGCGCTGGAAAAGCGGCTGACCCACATCAAAACGCCCATTTCGCTGTCGGTGCTGGGCTGCGTGGTCAATGGCCCGGGCGAAGCGCGCGAGACGGACATTGGCGTGACCGGCGGCGGCAATGGCAAGCATATGGTCTATCTTTCCGGGGTGACCGACCACCACGTCCAGTCCGAGGAAATGCTGGACCATATCGTGACGCTGGTGGAGCAGAAAGCGGCCGAGATCGAAGCTGCAACCACGGATGCCGGAAGCGTGACCGAGGCGGCGGAGTAGGATTGACGCAACGTCAGGGCCTGCCGGCGCTTCATCTCCTGCTTGCCGTCGCCATCATGGCGGTGTGGGGCAGCAACTTCACGGTCATCAAGCTGGGGCTGGCGCACCTGCCGCCGCTGACTTTTGCCATGTTGCGCTTTGTTTTTGTGGTGTTTCCGCTGATCTTCGTACTGCCCCGGCCCAAAGTGCCGTGGCGCAATCTGGCCATGTATGGCGTGCTGATCGGGGCCGGGCAGTTCGGTCTGCTGTTCACTGCCATGCGTGCCGACATCACGCCCGGCATCGCCAGCCTGATCCTGCAGATGCAGGTGTTCTTCACCATCGGCCTGTCGGTGTGGCTGACGGGTGAAAAGGTGGCGAAAGTCCAGATACTTGCCTTGCTGCTGGCCACTTGCGGCCTTGCCACGATCCTTGCTCACACCGATGGCAGCGCGACACCGTTGGGTCTTGCCCTGTGCGTGACCGCAGCGTTTTCGTGGGGATGCGGCAATATTGTGGCGCGCAACGCGGTCCATGCCGACCGCGAGCTGAACATGCTGGCCTATGTCGTGTGGTCGGCAATCTTCGCCGTGCCGCCGCTGCTGGCGTTCGCGCTGGTGCTGGAAGGACCGCAGGCCATGGTGCAGGGCATTGCCGCTGCTGATGGGGCGACGTGGGGGGCGGTGGCCTGGCAATCGGTCGGCAACACCATGTTCGGCTATGTCGCATGGGGCTGGCTGCTGGGCCGTCATCCCGCCGCGCAAGTCGCACCCATGGCGCTGATGGTGCCGGTCTTCGGCCTGGCGACGTCCGCATTCGCGCTGGGAGAGCCCGTACAGGGCTGGAAAATCGCGGCATTTGCGCTGGTCATGTCGGGCCTTGCGCTGGGGATGTTGTGGCCGATTCTGAAGGAAAGGTTTGCATGATGACGCTTTCGATCCGCCCTGCCACGCGCGCAGACCTGCCCCTGATTGCAGACCTAATCCGGGCTTTGGCTGACTATGAAAAGCTGGCGCATGAAGTGCGGTTCGATGACGCCGTGCTGGGCGAGAAGTTGTTCGGCGTGCGGCCCTATGCCGAAGTCGTGATTGGCGAGGTCGATGGCGTGGGGCAGGGCTTTGCCTTGTTCTTCCACAATTTCTCGACCTTCGAAGGCAAGCCGGGGATCTATCTGGAAGATCTGTTCGTGCGGCCTGAGGCGCGCGGGTCTGGATTGGGCAAAGCCTTGCTGTCCCATCTGGCGGCGCTGGCGGTAGAGCGTGACTGCGCGCGGCTGGAATGGTCGGTGCTGGACTGGAACGAACCGTCCATCGGGTTCTACAAGGCGCTGGGCGCGCGGTTTCTGGACGAATGGACCGGAATGCGGGTGGATGGTGCCGCCCTGTTGCAGTTGGCGGCGCAACTGGGCGCGAATGCTGGAAATTCCACCGAAAATGCATAGAATGCGTGTCGTTCAGGCTGGATAAGGGCCGAACGGGTTATTGGACTGGGTATGAGCAGCAAGGTTAACAGGCGAACGGTTCTGGCAGGCGTGGGCGCAAGCGTCGCTGCCGCCGTGTTTCCGCCGCGCGTGGCTGCGGCGACATATTACCCCAATGAACAGCACCGCCGCGTGCTGGAACTGGCGGCGGAACAGGTGGAACGACATCGCGCCTCGCTGTGGCGCACCGATATTGTCGCTATTGCCGATTTCGCGATGCCAAGTTCGCTGCCGCGCTTTCATTTCGCCAATCTGGATCGGGGGGAAGTGCGTTCGTTTCTGGTCGCCCATGGGCGCGGGTCGGACCCTGAGCATGACGGGTTTCTGAAAAGCTTTTCGAACGAAGTCGGTAGCCTTGCGACGTCGCGCGGGGCCTATGTCACTTATGAATGGTACAAGGGCAAATACGGCACCTCGATCCGTCTGGGCGGGCTTTCTCCGGAAAATTCCAACGTGCTG
The DNA here is from genome assembly GCF_026672515.1 of Novosphingobium sp. SL115. Classification (GTDB taxonomy): domain Bacteria; phylum Pseudomonadota; class Alphaproteobacteria; order Sphingomonadales; family Sphingomonadaceae; genus Novosphingobium. The sequence continues at coordinate 1,075,094 of NZ_JAPPRG010000002.1, forward strand.
GACCGTGCCATCGTGCTGCATCCGGCGTGGTATGCCGATCCGGCCATGCTGGACAAATGGGGCAAGCTGGGCCGTTCTGACGGCTGCTTTGCCATGAGCGAAACGGATTTCAACGAAGCGCTGTGGCACCTTTCGGGCGGGCGTTTGATTTACGCGGACCGGTTGGGTCTGGGTTAATCAGGTTTCGGCTGACGCCGTCCTTTGGTGCGGCTGGTCAGGTGAAATCGACGGCAGCGGTCACATTGATAGGGATGCAGAACGAGGCCGCTTTTCAGGGCGGCCTCGATAGCTTCTTCTTTCGATGCGTAGCGTGCCTTGCGCTGGCAGACGCTTTGGCGGGTCTTCACCTTACAGGGGATTATCCAGCTTGATGATCGCTTCGGTGCTCTTGCGCTGGGTGGTGTGAAGCTGGCGCGGCTGGGCGAAGCTGGCCAGCACCGGGGCATCGCGGTTATAGATGTCGGTGAAAGAGCGCAGCGTGCCGGTCACGTCGCGGGCGACGGTGAAATAGGTGAGATATACCGGGAAAGTCTTGGTCATCGGCACCTTGGTATAAACCTTCGACGTGTGGGCGGCCACGGCATCGTCGGGCGTCATCCCCGCGCCAAGGATCGCCATCGTCATGGCCAGTTCGGTTGCGCGTTCAACACGCACGCAGCCATGGCTCAGTGCGCGGGCGGGCAGGTTGAACAGGTTGCGGTTGGGCGTGTCATGCAGGAAAATCGCATGTTCGTTGGGCATGTCGAGCTTCATCCGGCCCAGCGAATTGCCATCGCCCGGCTGCTGCACGACATAGATGGTGCCATCAGCGGCTTTGGTTACCTTGTAGCCTTCGGCCGCAGCCTTGGCCGGGCTGTTGACCAGACGCGCGCCAAGGCCTTCGCCCACGACGATGGATTGTGGCACGGTCCAGGTGGGGTTGAAGATCACCCCTTCCACGGTTTCGGCCAGTTGCGGCGTTGCTGTCTTGCCGGGTTTGCCGACGATAACCTTATACGTGCTGATGATCTTGTTGCGCACGGTGATGCGAAGCATCTGTTCGGGTACGTTGGTCAGCAGGTATTGCGTGCCCAGATCGCGCGCCAGCCAGCGCCACCGGTCCATGTTCGCGCGGATCAGCGCGGCCTGCTTTTGCGTGGTCGCCTTTGGAAGCGCGGCTTTCAGCGCGGCATAATCAGGGTGGGTAGGGAGCAGCGCTGCAAGCGCACCCTTCACGTCATGCTTTTCCAGCGCCGAGGCAAGTATGAGCACGGTGGGATTGACGTCCTGATCGGGATCGACCGCAAACCATTGCACGCGCGCAGGCATGGGCGTGCGACCGTCGCGCAGGTCTTCGGCAACCCATGTGAACAGGCGGGTGGCGATTTCGTCCAGTGCCTCGCCTTCGCCTTTCACGATGGCGGCGGACAGGGCTTCGGGTTCGTAGTCCTTGGGAAACAGACCTTCGCTGCCGATGCCCTTGATAGCGACCAGCAGCGCCTGCGCATCGCCCTGCGTCCAGTGCAGGGTTGGGGCGGGGGCCAGCGTCTGCGGTGCGGCAGTTGGCGTGGCTGCGGGGCTGGCGCTTGCCGTCGGGGCCGGGGTCGGCTGCGACAGGGGCTTGATCTGGCGGGTAAGGTCAGCCGGACCCGATGCGGTTTGGGCCATGGCGGCCGGACCTGCGACCGCAGTGGCGGCAAGGGCGAGGCCCAGCAAAGGTCCGCCCAGCTTTTCCGCCAGATTTTCCGCCAGCTTTTCCGAAAGTCCGTTCCCGCAAATCACACGCTTCACTGGCATATCCCTGTCTTCGCACACCACCTGTCGCCGGTGCGGAACATCCTGTCGTTGCGATGTCCTGCCCCAAGCCCTGAACTGGATCAAGTATCCCGCCTGACTGGAGCCTGAATTCGGGCACCGCGAACCTCGTTAACGCCTTGGGGAGAAGGTGGTTTCAAGATGCAACCGATTTGCTTATGCCTGCCGGAATGAATGGTGAAGTTGCGCGCGTTCCGCTGTTACCAGTTGTGGCGGTGATCCTTGGGTTGGCCCTGTTCTCGGTAATGGACGGGGTGATGAAGGCTGCGTCGATTGCGGTGGGGGCCTATGCCGCGATGTTCTGGCGCGGGTTGACCGGCGCCACGATCATGTTGCCGCTGTGGTTGTGGCGACGCGAGCGCAATGGCGGAGGCTGGCCTGCGCTGGCGACGATCAAGGTTCACATTCTGCGCGGCGTGGTGGCAGCGTGCATGGCGGTGCTGTTCTTCTATGGCATCGTCCGCACCCCGCTGGCCGAAGGCATTGCGCTCAGCTTCATCGCGCCCCTGATTGCGCTGTATCTGGCAGCGGTTCTGCTGGGGGAAAAGCTGCATCGCGCGGCGGTGAGCGGTTCGGTGCTGGCGCTGGCGGGCGTGGTGGTGATCGGCTGGGGCAAGTTTGATGGTCCTGCCGATGCCGAGGCGGTCAAAGGACTGGCCGCAATCCTGGTGTCCGCCGTGCTCTATGCATGGAATCTGGTGCTGCAACGCAAGCAGGCCATGATCGCCGGGCCAGAAGAAGTGGCGTTCTTTCAGGCGCTTGTATCGTGCCTGTTTCTGGGGGTCGGCGCGTGGTGGTTGGCTCCGGTGCCGAATGCGGTTGCGTGGGGACTGATCGTGGTGTCGGCGGTGCTTTCGGCCACGTCGCTGATGCTGTTGAGCTGGGCCTATGGCCGGGCCGAGGCACAAGTGCTGGTGCCGCTGGAATATACCGCGTTCATATCTGCTGCCATCGTGGGGTGGGTGGCCTTTGATGAGGCGGTGACTTTGGCGACGCTGACGGGCGTATTACTGATCGTTGCAGGGTGCCTGCATGCCACGCGCGGGGCGGCGAATTGACGGCTTGTTGCAATTGCGAAGCAATAAGCCTGAAATAGTGCAATTGGGGCCAAAAATGGGGCTTTGCCGCCCTTGACGCACGGCAGGTTTGCGCGCATCGCGCTCTCGCTTTCAGGCCGTATTCTGCCGCGCCGCGCAGGGTTTTCCCCTACCGCGATTCCCCGCGCGGCTGTTTGCAAGCACGGCCGCGACAGGAGGGAAGACGCACAGCCATGACCCAGGTCGGACAGGATACGCTCGGCACCCGCAGCACGATGAACGTGGGCGGCAAGGAGTATGCCTACTACTCGCTCAAGAAGGCTTCGGAGAAGTTCGGCGACGTTTCGCGCCTGCCGTTCTCGATGAAGGTGCTTCTCGAAAACCTCCTCCGTTTCGAAGACGGTGGCTTTACCGTGTCGACCGATGACGTGAAGGCGGTTGTCGACTGGCAGAAGAACCCCACCGAATCGAACAACGAAATCCAGTATCGCCCCGCGCGCGTGCTGCTGCAGGATTTCACCGGCGTTCCTTGTGTGGTCGACCTTGCCGCGATGCGCGATGCCATCGCCACGCTGGGCGGTGACACCAGCAAGATCAACCCGCTGGTGCCTGTGAACCTCGTGATCGACCACTCGGTCATGGTGGACGAATTCGGCCACCCCAAGGCCGCCGAACAGAACGTGGAAATCGAATATCAGCGCAATATGGAGCGCTACGACTTCCTCAAGTGGGGTTCGAAGAGCCTCAACAACTTCTACGCCGTGCCTCCCGGCACCGGCATCTGCCATCAGGTGAACCTGGAAAACATCGCGCAGACGGTGTGGACCAGCACCGATCAGAACGGTGTGACGGTTGCCTATCCCGACACATGCGTCGGCACCGACAGCCACACCACCATGGTCAACGGCCTTGGCGTGCTGGGCTGGGGCGTTGGCGGGATCGAGGCTGAGGCCGCGATGCTGGGCCAGCCCGTGTCGATGCTGGTTCCCGAAGTGGTCGGTTTCAAGTTTACCGGCGAACTGAAGGAAGGCGTAACCGCGACCGACCTCGTGCTGACCTGCACCAACCTGCTGCGCAAGCACGGCGTGGTTGGCCGCTTTGTCGAATACTACGGTCCCGGCCTTGCCGCGCTGTCGCTTGCCGACCGCGCCACACTGGCCAACATGGCACCGGAATATGGCGCAACCTGCGGCTTCTTCGGCATTGACGACAAGACGCTCGACTACATGCGCCTGACCGGCCGTGAAGAAGCACAGATCGCGCTGGTCGAAGCCTATGCCAAGGAGCAGGGCTTCTGGATCGATCCTGCGGTTGAGCCGATCTTCTCCTCGACGCTGGAACTCGACCTGTCGACGGTCGTGCCCTCGCTCGCCGGACCAAAGCGCCCGCAGGACCGCGTTTCGCTTCCCGAAGTGGACGATGTGTTCAACGCCGACATGGCCAACACCTACAAGAAGGCGCAGCAGCGCGTTCCGGTGGAAGGCATGGGCTTCGACATCGGCGACGGTGACGTGACCATCGCGGCGATCACGTCTTGCACCAATACGTCGAACCCCGGCGTGCTGGTGGCTGCGGGCCTCGTTGCCAAGAAGGCCAACGAACTGGGCCTCAAGCCCAAGCCGTGGGTCAAGACCTCGCTGGCCCCCGGCAGCCAGGTCGTCACCGACTACCTCGTCCGTGCAGGCCTGCAGGAGCACCTCGATGCGGTCGGTTTCAACCTCGTCGGCTATGGCTGCACCACCTGCATCGGCAACTCCGGCCCGCTGTCCGAACCGATCAGCAAGGCGATCAACGACAACGGCCTCGTCGCCGCCGCCGTGATCTCCGGCAACCGCAACTTCGAAGGCCGCGTATCGCCGGACGTGCGCGCCAACTTCCTCGCCTCGCCGCCGCTGGTCGTCGCCTATGCGCTCAAGGGCACGGTGGTCGAGGACTTCACCACCACGCCGATCGGCAAGAGCAAGGACGGCGTTGACGTCTATCTCAAGGACATCTGGCCTTCGAACAGCGAAGTCGCCACCACCATGGCTGGCTGCATGGATCGCGCCATGTTCCAGGCGCGCTATGCCGACGTCTACAAGGGCGACGCGCACTGGCAGGCGATCAACGTCACCGGTTCGGAAACCTATTCGTGGCGCGCCGGGTCGACCTATGTCGCTAACCCGCCCTACTTCGAAGGCATGTCGATGACGCCGGCTCCGGTCAGCGACATCATCGAAGCCAAGCCGCTGCTGATCTTGGGTGATTCGATCACGACTGACCACATCAGTCCGGCAGGCTCGATCAAGGCTGACAGCCCGGCTGGCCAGTGGCTGATGGAGCATCAGGTCGCCAAGGCGGACTTCAACTCCTACGGCGCGCGCCGTGGCCACCACGAAGTGATGATGCGCGGCACCTTTGCCAACATCCGCATCAAGAACGAAATGGTCCCCGGTACCGAAGGCGGTTTCTCGCGCTATGGCGACGAAGTCGGCTCGGTCTATGACGTAGCGATGAAGCACAAGGCCGATGGCGTTCCGACCGTGGTGATCGCGGGCAAGGAATACGGCACCGGTTCGTCGCGCGACTGGGCGGCCAAGGGCACCAACCTGCTGGGCGTCCGCGCCGTGATCGTCGAAAGCTTCGAACGTATCCACCGTTCGAACCTGGTCGGCATGGGCGTGCTGCCGCTGCAGTTCAAGGAAGGCCAGAACCGCACCTCGCTGGGCCTTTCGGGCGATGACACCTTTACCATCAAGGGCGTTGGCAGCCTGCAGCCGCGTCAGGATGTCGAAGTGGAAGTGACCAAGCAGGACGGCACCAAGCTGACCTTCACGGCGCTGTGCCGCATCGATACTGCCAATGAAGTCGAATACTTCATGAACGGTGGCATCCTGCACTACGTGCTGCGCAAACTGGCTTCTTAAGCCTCGGCCTTACTGGCTGACAGAAAAGCCCGCCGGGGATGACCTGGCGGGCTTTTTGTTTGTGCGTGGTGTGCGGGGCCGGGGCGTGGCGCAGGCACGCGTGAACATCATCAAAGGCGTTTGTGTCTCGACTCCGCTCTACACGAACGACGCAGGGCCAGAAGCAGGGAGGTCAGAACGGCGGCGCGAGTCTGGTTGGCAAGAGGGACGCAGGACAGCAAAAAGGGCGGCTCCCCCCGAAGCCGCCCCTCCCCTAATCTCCCCGCCTCAGCGGGGGCAAGAACTGTTTTAGCCCTACTTGGCCTTGCCGAAGCGGCGGCGGGCAACAAGGCCTGCTGCTGCTGCGCCAAACAGGATCACCATCGAGGGTTCGGGAACTTCGGTGCCACCGGTCGAAGAAGTGGTCGTGGTGCCGCCGTTCGAGCTGGAACTGGACGTTGACGACGAAGTGGAGCTGGAGGTCGACGACGACGTAGAGCTGCTGGTGCTGCTCGACGTTGAAGAACTGGTGCTGACATTGCCGGAAGACGTCGAGGTTGATGAGCTGGACGTCACGTTCCCCGACGAGGTGCTGACGTTCCCGCTCGATGTGGAGACATTCCCGCTGGACGACGAGACGTTGCCAGAGCTGGAGCTGACGTTGCCCGACGAGGTGCTGACCGCGCCGCTGGATGTCGACACGTTGCCCGAAGATGTCGAGGTTGATGTCGAAACACCGCCTGTCGAGGTGGACACGCCGCCCGTGGTGGAGGAGCTGCCGCCCGAACTGGTCGAGCTTGACCCGCCCGACGAAGATGTGGAGCCGCCCGATGTGGACGTGGAGCCGGTGCTTGTGGACGAAATGACCACGCTGCCACCGCCGCTGCCGCCACCGCCGCCGAAGAAGCCGCCAAAGAACCCGCCGCCAAAGCCGCCGATTCCGCCGCCGCCGATCACCACCGGCACGCCGCCGCCCGAACTGCCACCGATCGGCTGGGGTGGGACGGGGGGCACGTAAGGCACGGGGACCATCGCCATCTGCTGCGCAGGTTCGCATGATCGGGTGGTGGTCGTGGTGACCACGCGGCGTGCGCGATGCACTTCACGCGGGGCGGCCCGGCGCGCAACCACGCGCTTGGCAGGTTTCGCCTTCTTCACCTTCACCGGCTTGACGTGGTGGATTTCACCCTTCGAAGGGGCTTCCGACACATGCACGGCGCCGCCGCCGAGCATTGCCCCGCCTGCTGCCGCTGCCGCCAATTTTGCCAATGCCATCCGAACCGACATGATCGTTGCTCTCGTTCTTCCCTGAGGGAGTGGCCGTAGCAGATGCGGGTTAACGCCTTGCTTGCCCTTCCTGACATGTCGAAGAACGCAGATGGGTGGCCCAAGGGCAATGCCATTAACCGCGTTATCGCCCCTGAATCTGCCCGAAAACGGGACCGCAGCGGTGCGGCTGTTAACTCTGTGCCAATCTGGGACCGAATGGCGGGCGAGTCCTTAAAACCGAATCATTTCGGCAGGTTCATTCCGCGCTGTCGAACAGGCCGGGCGTCTGTCCGGTAGGCGGGGTGATTCCCAGATGCTGCCAGCCCCGATCATTCAGGCAGCGCCCGCGCGCAGTGCGGGCAATCATGCCAAGCTGGATCAGATAGGGCTCGATCACCTCTTCAATCGTATCGCGCGGTTCTGACAGGCCAGCGGCCAGCGTTTCAACGCCGACCGGACCACCTTTGTAGATGTCGGCGATCATCATCAGATAGCGTCTATCCTGCAGGTCGAGGCCGATCTTGTCGACTTCAAGGCGGGTCAGGGCATTGTCAGCGATGCTTTGGGTAATCTTTTCGGCACCATCGACTTGGGCGAAATCTCGCACGCGGCGCAGCAGGCGGCCCGCCACGCGCGGGGTGCCGCGGGCACGGCGGGCGATCTCGGTGGCGCCGCCCTTGTCGATGCCGATGCCCATCAGGCTGGCCCCGCGTGCGACAACGCGCTCAAGTTCATCAACCGAATAGAACTGCAGGCGCACCGGAATGCCGAAGCGGTCACGCAGCGGTGTTTGCAGCAGGCCCTGCCGCGTCGTCGCGCCGATCAGCGTGAATGGTGGCAGGTCTATCCGTACTGACCGGGCCGACGGCCCTTCCCCGATCATCAGGTCGAGCGCGCGGTCTTCCATCGCCGGATAGAGCACTTCTTCCACGACTGGGTTGAGGCGGTGAATTTCGTCGATGAACAGGACATCGCCATGTTCAAGATTGGTGAGCAGCGCTGCCAGATCGCCCGCCTTGGCAATGACCGGGCCGGATGTGGCGCGGAAATTGACGCCCAGTTCACGCGCGATGATCTGCGCCAGTGTGGTCTTGCCCAGACCGGGCGGGCCAAAGAACAGCACATGGTCCATCGCTTCGCGCCGCATCTTGGCGCTTTCGATGAATACCCGCAGGTTGTCCTTCGCCGAAGCCTGCCCGACAAATTCGGCCAGCGTTTTGGGGCGCAGTGCGGCGTCCGGATCTTCGTGCTGGCGATCAGCGGAAAGGAGGGGATTGTCGGTCATATTATCCTGCCGCCCTCTTCAACGCCACGCGCACCAGATCGTTCAACCCGGCATCTTCGCCCAAATCCTTGACGGCCGCAGCAACGGCCATGGTAGCGATGGCAGGTTTGAAGCCAAGGTTCTGCAACGCCGAGATGGCGTCTGCGCTGGCGTTGCCGGGGGGCAGGGGCATGGCTTCTCCGCCCGGTCCAACGGGCGAGACATAGCCCGCAAGGCCGCCAGCCTTGTCCTTCAGTTCGTTGACGATGCGGCTGGCGAGCTTTGGCCCGACCCCATTGGCACGCGCAACCATGGCGGCATCACCATGGGCGCAGGCGCGTTGCAGTTCTTCCACGGCAAGAGCCGACAGAATGGCCAGCGCGACTTTGGACCCGACGCCCTGAACCGCCGTCAGCAGGCGGAACCACGCGCGTTCGCCCGCACTGGTAAAGCCGATCAGGCGCTGGTCGGTTTCCGACACCTGCATTTCGGTATGGACGACGACCTTGTCACCCCGGATGCCGAGATGGGTAAGCGTTTTGGCGGAGCAATGGACGAGGTAACCGACGCCATTAACGTCGATCACCGCCCAGTCGGGGCCGGTATCGTCAAGAATGCCGGTGAGCTTGGCGATCATGGTTTGTTCCTATGGCAGGAACATTCAGCTTGCGCCAGAGCTATCGTGCGGATGATCCGCTGTGGCGGAGATCAGGCATTGGCCTGTTGATCGGTCGGCACGTCGTCCCACGGACGATAATAAAGCAAAGCGCACCGATCAGCCAAAATGCCGCCGGTCAGGGTCAGGTCATCCTTGTAAGCATCAGCCACGAAGTCGAGCGTAGAGAGGTGGCGGTCTTCGAAGTACATCTTGTGGACGTCGCCGCGGCCTGCGCCATAAACAATTCGCGTCACCCCGGCCCAGATCGCGGCCATCGTACACATGCCGCACGGCTGTAGCGTGGAGTAAAGCGTGGCGCCGGGGACGCGCATCTCGCCCGCGACCTTTCCTGCCGCCCGCAGTGCCATGATTTCGGCATGGGCGGTAGCGTCGCAATGTTCGGCGGTGCAATTGACGCCCTGGGACAGCAACAGTCCGTCGCGCACGACAATCGCCGCGATAGGTGTGTTGGCCGGGTCACTCCCTTTCTCGAAAACGGCGAGATCGAGCGCGCGGGCCATCCAGTCGTTGTCTGAACTTGCCTGCATGGAAAGATTACGCCCGGCAGGGCGGTGAGTTCCGTCTAGACCCTGATCCTAGCGGTGGCTGCCCAGCATGTTGCCATGGGTGATCGCTACGGCCAGCGCATCTGAGGCATCTTCGCCCGCCAGTCTGACACCGGGCAGCAGAATCTTGAGCATGTGCTGGATCTGCTGCTTTTCCGCGCCGCCAGTCCCCACCAGTGCCTTCTTGATGACTTTGGTGGGGTATTCGGCCACGGGAATGCCTGCGCGCGCAACCGACAGCATGGCAACGCCGCGTGCCTGCCCCAGCTTCAGCGTGGACTGCGGATTGACGTTGACGAACACTTCTTCGACCGCGCCAGTATCAGGCTTGTAAAGGTCGATCACGGTGCACAGCGCAGCGTCCAGTTCGACCAGACGTTCGGCCATGCTGGCCTTGGCGTCGGTGCGGATCTGCCCGTTGGCGACGTGCCGCAGGTTACTGCCCGATTTGGAGATTACACCCCAGCCCGTGCAGGTAAGGCCGGGGTCGATGCCAAGGATTATCATGGCATCGACCCCGCCGCCAAAGGCCGCTTCGTGAAGGTCAAGATCAGCCCAGCTTTTCCATCACTTCGTCAGGGATTTCATAGTTGCCCCACACGGTCTGCACGTCATCGTCGTCGTCCAGCACGTCGATCAGCTTGAGCAGGGTGGTGGCATCATCGGCCGACACTTCGGTCTTGAGGCTGGGCTTCCATGCCAGCTTCACGCCTTCGGCTTCGCCCAGCGTCTTTTCCAGTTCGCGGGCGACTTCGTGGAGGTTTTCCACTGCAACCCAGATCTGGTGGCTGCCGGGGTTTTCATCGCCATCGCCCAGGTCCGATTCGACATCGTCGGCACCCGCTTCGATCGCAGCTTCGAGAACCTTTTCCTCGTCACCGACCTTGCCGGGGTATTCGATCAGGCCAAGGCGTTCAAAACCGTGGCTGACCGCGCCCGACGCGCCAAGGTTGCCGCCGTTTTTAGCGAACGCGGTGCGCACATTGGTGGCGGTACGGTTGCGGTTGTCGGTCAGCGCTTCGACGATAATTGCAACGCCGCCGGGGCCGTAGCCTTCGTAGCGCACTTCCTCGTAGTTCTCGCCGTCGCCCTTGCTCGCCTTGTCGATGGCGCGCTGGATGTTGTCCTTGGGCATCGACTGCGCCTTGGCCGCGTTTACGGCGGCGCGCAGGCGCGGGTTCATGTCAGGGTCGGGCATGCCCATCTTGGCCGCCACAGTGATTTCGCGGCTCAGCTTTGAAAACTGGGCCGAGCGCTTTTTATCCTGCGCACCCTTGCGGTGCATGATGTTCTTGAATTTGGAATGGCCTGCCATGGTTCGCTTCTTGCGGATCTGTTGACGGAATCTGCTTTGCCCCTAGCCGACGCAAGCCTTGCGGGCAATGATGACGCGAATTGTGGCGTGGAGACAGATTTGCAGGCATGACGCGAGCGATGACGATACCTGACGCGATTGCCGACCTGCTGGCCTTTGTACGCCGCCCTACTTTGCTTGAGCCGCGCGGCCTGCGCGCGCGGGGAGTACTGGGGCACTGGGCGATTCTGACTGCGGTGCAAATTGCCGTGCTGGGCGGGGTGGTGGTGCAGATCATGCTGGCCTGGCAAAAGGCATTCGGCCTTTCTGCGCCCAATGCCTTTGACGGGATGAGCCCGCTGGCCCTGTGGGGCGGGGCAGTGGTGTTGGCTCCCGTGCTGGAGGAACTGTTCTTTCGCGGTTGGCAAACCGGCCGACCGGCCGCGTTGTGGCTGCTTGGCGATACGGTGGCAGGCCTTGCGCTGTTCGTGGCGTTTGGCAAAGGCAGTGCGCTGGCAGGTGGGCTGATCTTGCTGGCAACGCTTGCGGCTGCGGCAATTGGCTGGTGGCGGTTGCGTGCGCAGCGCACGGCCCCGCGCTGGTTCGCCCGCGCTTTTCCGGCGATATTCTATGGCACAGTGCTGCTGTTTGCCGCGATGCATCTGGCCAATTATCCCAACGTCAGCCTGCTGGCGGTGCCGCTGGTGCTGCCACAGGCATGGTCCGGCCTGATGTTCGGTTACATCCGGCAGCGCGTCGGGTTGCTGGGCGCAATTTTGACGCATGTTGCATCGAATGCTGTCATGCTGTCGCTGGCCCTGCTGGGATAAAGACCTGTGGGCTACAGAACCACAGCCGTCCCGCTGACGCTGACCATCAGCATTGATCCGCGCGCGCCGATGGTTTCATAATCGATATCGACGCCGATCACGGCATTGGCACCCGCAGCGCGCGCCTTGTCTTCCAGTTCGCGCAGGGCCTGTTCGCGGCCACGGGCAAGAACTTCTTCGTATTTGCCTGAACGTCCGCCGAAAATATCGGTGATCGAGGCAAAGATATCGCGCACGATATTGGCACCCAGAATGACCTCGCCGGTGACAACGCCAAGATAGCGTTGCACCGGGCGGCCTTCGATCAGGCTGGTCGTGGCAATAAGCATGGCAGGCCTTTCCGTAAATTTGGATCAGCCTATCCGGCTCATCAGTCGATGCCCAGCGCGTTCTTGTAGGTTTCCAGAACCGCTTCCATTTCGCGGCGGTCATCCGGCTTCATTTTGCGCAGACGCACGATCTGGCGCATGATCTTGGCGTCATAACCGGTGGCCTTGGCTTCGCCGTAAACGTCCTTGATATCGTCGCCGATGCCCTTCTTTTCTTCTTCGAGGCGTTCGATGCGCTCGATCAGAAGGCGCAGGCGGTCGTCGGCGGATTCGGCCATCGGGGTATCTCCGGGGTAATATGTGAATCGGTTGGCCGCGCTGATAGCGGGGGCATTGCCTTGGGGCAAAGCGCGGCTGTGGAAATCTTGTGCCGGTTCGGCGCTATCAGTGGCCGGATGCGTTTTTCTTCAGGCTTTCGTCCATGCGCGCGATCTGTTCGGGCGTCGCCTCAGTTTGGTGGGCGGCTTTCCATGCATCAAACGGCATGCCGTGAATCACCGCGCGGGCGGCGGCTTTGTCACCGTCGAAGCCCGCATCGCGAATCCAGTCGGCAAGGCAATTGCGGCAGAACCCGGCAAGGCCCATCAGGTCGATGTTCTGGGCATCATGGCGGTGCTGCAAATGGCGGACAAGGCGGCGAAAGGCGGATGCGGCGACGGCATCGGGCAGTTCATCGATTGCATTCGTATCCACGGTAAACGTCCTTGGGTTTTGGCAGGGCATGGGCCATAGCCCGCTTGCCTGTTTTACAGCGTGCCAATTGCATAGGGAGTACGATAGCTGTGGCCAAGATCGATCCGCGCGGTAGGAAGGTCAAGATCCTCGCCACGGTGGGCCCCGCCAGCCGCGAACCCGAAATGCTCGAAAAGCTGGTGCGCGCAGGCGCCGATGCCTTTCGTGTTAACATGAGCCATGGCGAACATGCCATCCATGCCGAAACCATCGCCAATATCCGCGCGCTGGAAAAGAAGCTGAACCGCCCCATCACCGTGCTGTGCGACCTTCAGGGGCCGAAGCTGCGTGTGGGCCAGTTCAAGGATGGCCGCGCGGTCATCCGCCATTCCGGCCACTTCACGCTGGACCGCAACCCTGAACCGGGCGACGAAACCCGCGTCTGCCTGCCGCATCCTGAACTGTTCGGCGTGCTGCAAAAAGGCCAGCGCCTGCTGATCGACGATGGCAAGCTGCGCCTGCGCGTGATCCGTGCAGATGAGAACGAAATTCTGTGTTCGGCTGAAGTGGGCGGGGTTATTTCCGACCGCAAGGGCGTGAACGTGCCCGATGCCGTGGTGCCGGTGCCCGCGCTGACCGAAAAGGACCGGCGCGACCTGTCGTTCGCAGTGGAACATGGCGCGGACTGGATTGCGCTGTCGTTTGTGCAGCGCCCCGAAGACGTGGCCGAAGCGCGCCGCCTGATGGGCGGATATGGCGCATTGATGGCCAAGATCGAAAAGCCCGCCGCCATTTCGCGGCTGGAAGAGATCATCGAACTGGCCGACGGAATCATGGTGGCGCGCGGCGACTTGGGCGTTGAACTGAATCCCGAAGAAGTGCCGCCGCTGCAAAAGCGCATTGTCGAAAGCGCGCGCCGTCAGGGCAAGCCTGTGGTGGTCGCCACGCAAATGCTTGAATCGATGATCGAAGCGCCGACGCCGACTCGCGCCGAAGTTTCGGACGTGGCCAACGCGGTGTACGACGGGGCCGATGCAGTGATGCTTTCGGCAGAAACCGCAGCGGGCGCATGGCCTGAAGAAGCGGTGACGATCATGCACCGCATCGCCGCGCAAGTGGAGACTGATCCCGGCTATGCCGCGCGTGTCCACTTCATCGAAACCCTGCCTGATCCGACAACGGCTGACGCATTGGCGCAGGCCGCGGCCAGCATTTCTGACACGCTGCCGATTACTGGCATCATCGTGTTTACCGGGTCTGGTTCGACCGCTCGCCGCGTGGCGCGTGAACGGCCTTCGGTGCCTATGCTGGTGCTGACCCCGTCGCAGGTTACCGCGCGCCGGCTGGGCCTGTTGTGGGGCGCGCATGCCGTGACCACCAAGGATATCGGCAGCTTTGAAGAGATGATCGGCAAGGGCAAGCGCATGGCTTTGCGTCATGGCTTTGGCACTGCCGGGGCGCGTCTGGTGGCGCTTGCAGGTGTTCCATTCGGCACGCCCGGCGCTACAAACCTGCTTCATGTGGTCACGCTGACCGGTAAGGAACTGGAGCAGCGCGACTGACATCAGTGTAAATTTGTCACACCTGTTGCCGAACTTAACCGGCCTGTTAAAAACCGGTTGAGTTCGGCTGGTCCTGCGGCATTTTCACTCTCACAAGAAAAAAATGGGAGTTGTGAATGTCTGGTCTTCCCAGAAGAAATGTGCGTGCGGCTGCAGTTCGCGGCCTTAGCTTTGTCGCGCTTGCCGCCATGGGCGCAGGTGCCGTGCAGGCACAAGAGGCGAAGGGCGAACAGTCTGCCATCGACCTTCTCAATGCCGATATCATCGTAACCGCGACCAAGAAGAAGGACGTTGAAAACGTCCAGGCCGTGCCAGTGGCCATTACCGCGTTCAATGCCCAGACACTTCAGGCGCTGCAAGTGCGCGATATCCAGTCGCTTACCTATAGCGCGCCCAACGTCTCGCTCGATCAGGTCGGCACGTCGCGCGGTACGGCCAACTTTTCCATTCGCGGTCTGGGCGTGAACAGCTCGATCCCGTCGATCGATCCCACCGTCGGCGTGTTCGTCGATGGCGTCTATATCGGCGTGAACAATGGTCTGGTTTTCGACGTGTTCGATCTTGGCTCGATCGAAATCGCGCGTGGTCCACAGGGCATTCTTTATGGCCGCAACACCACCGGCGGCGCGGTGCTTATTAACACCGGCGATCCCACGCCCGACTGGCGCGCCAATATCCGCCTGTCGCTTGACGGGCCGGTCGATTCCGGGCGTGGTTCGGGCAATATTTCGGCGCAGGCGGTGGTCTCCGGTCCGCTTATCAAGGACAAGCTGAACTTCAAGCTCGGTGGTTATACCAACTACGATCAGGGCTATTTCAAGAACCTGTTCGACGGCAAGGATTTTGGCGAGGCGCACACCCAGATCGTGCGCGGCGCGCTGGAATTCCTGCCCACCGATGGCATCCGTATGGTCGGCAAGGTGGAATACTTCACCAGCAATGGCGATGGCCCGGCCGGCCAGAACCATGGTCTGTATAAGCGTGACACTTTCGATTTCGCCATCGACAACGCGGGTTCTTACAACAACCGCACCTGGTTTGCCTCGCACAAGACCGAGATCGATGTGGGTGATGGCAAGATCACCAACATCTTCGGTTTCCGCGACTACGATTCCAAGACCAACAGCGATATCGACGCCAAGCCGGTGTTCATTTTCCATTCGGACGCGCTGTTTAAGCAGAAGCAGTATTCGGATGAGCTGCGTTACAATAACCAGTTCGGCGCGCTGGACTTCACGGCGGGCGGTTTCTGGTTCACGCAGAAGCTGGCCTATGATGAAATCCGCTATTTTCCGGCATTCATCAGCCCGTTGGCGCAAACCGGCGGTGGCCGTCAGGATCATGACGTGCTGGGCGCTTTCGCGTCGGGCGATTTCGCGGTCAACGATGCGCTGACGCTGACTGCAGGTATTCGCTGGTCCAAGGAAACCAAGGAAGTGGCGGTTACCTATATCCGTCCGCGTCCGGCGTGTTCGGTCATCACGGCCACTTGCCCGACCACTGGCAAGAATCCGCTAATTCCCACTGAGAACAATGGCTTTAGCGACAAGCGGACTTGGGAAAACTGGAGTCCCAAGCTGGGCTTCCAGTACAAGTTCGGCAGCGATGCGCAGATTTACGGCAACTGGACGCGCGGCTTCCGTTCGGGCGGATATAACTTCCGCATCACCAATGCCAATGCGTTTGAAGCGGTAGCGGCTACGCGCGGCCTCGCGTTTGATGAAGAACAGGTCGACAGCTACGAACTGGGCGTGAAGTTCCGCACCGATGACCGCAAGCTGACGGTCAACCTTGCCGCTTTCCGCACCGATGTTGGCGACATGCAACGTGAAATCAACCAAGGATCTGCCGCAGGTGTCGCCCAGTCGATCTACAATACTGCCGACGCCAAGATCGAAGGTTTCGAAGCGGAAGGGCGCTTCGCCGTCAGCCGCAATTTCCTGCTCACCGCCAATGTCGGTTACGTCAACGCACGCTATAAAACGGTCAAGTTCGATCTGACCGGCGACGGCGTGGTGACGGCTGCCGATCTGGTGCTGGACCTGCCGCGCACGCCCAAGTGGACTTATGGTGTAGGCGCGGTGGCCGATTTCCCTGTGGGCGAAGATTCGGCTATCACCGCCCGCGCCAACTTCCAGCATCGCGACAAGTTTGCCTATACCGACAGCAACTATGGCTGGATCACGGCAGCGGACAACCTTGATGCGTCGATCAGCTATCGTGCAGGCGCGCTGACGTTCACGCTCTATGGCAAAAACCTGTTGGATCAGGTGCAGCACGGCGGAGACACGCAACTGGGCACGGCGGCGCAGATTCCGGTGTTCGGCGGTCCGCTGTCCACCGGTGTTGACGGTGCCTATGCCGAAAATCCCAAGGCTGGCACGTTCTCACCCTTGAACAAGGGGCGCGTGCTGGGCGTGGAGCTTAGCGCTTCGTTCTGATCGGGCCTTCGGTGAAAGAAGGGGCGGTGCCACATGGCCCGCCCTTTTTTGTTTCAGGGCTGCTTGGCCTTGATTGTCGCCAGCCTTGGCGCGTCGCGGCCCGCGCGGCGTTCGGCACTCAGAACACGGTTCTTGCCCGCTTTCTTTGCGGCATAAAGCGCGGCGTCGGCGTTGGGCAGAATATCTGAACACGACGCAGCGGTTTCCGGCACCGAGGCTACGCCGAGCGAGGCCGTGACCGCACATTCATGAACGGCTGACAGCGCTGCAACCCGGTCGCGCAGCATTTCGGCCTTGACCATGGCGTCTTCCAGCGAACAATCAGGCAGGATCGCCACTAGTTCTTCGCCGCCGTAACGGCAAACCACATCGCTGGGACGCAAGCAGCCGACAAGCTGGCCGGCCACATCACGCAGCACGGCATCACCCTTGGCGTGGCCATGTTCGTCGTTCAGCTTCTTGAAGTTGTCGAGGTCGATCATCACCAGCGCGGTGCTGCCGCCATTGCGCGCGCCCCAGTGAAACGAAGCGTTCCAGCGCGTCTTCCATATAGCGGCGGTTATACAGCCCGGTCAGCGGATCGCGCAGCGACTGGGTGCGCAGCTTTTCACGCAGGGCAATGTTTGACAGGGCCAGTGACATCGAATCCGCCAGTGCGCGGCCCAGACGGCGTATTTCCATCAGGTTGCCAAAGGCGTTTTCGGTTTCGCCGTGGGTGATTATCAGCAGGCCATGCAACTGGCCGCAGGCCATCATCGGGATTTCCACGCTGCCAACGTGCGATCCATGGTGCGCGCAGCACAGCGTATTGTCGCCGGGCGCATTGATATGTGGCTTGCCGCGCTTCAATGCCCAGCAATTGGCTGGGGAAAGCATGTCCTGCGCGTTGAATGCCTCAGGCATGTCCCATGAACGGGCAAGGTCCAGCCTGTCGCGCGAATTGTTGAAGATATAGAGCGCTGCGCCATAGCCGGGCAAAAGCCGTCGTGCGGTTGCCATCAGGACAGCGCTGGCATCATCATAGGTTTCGGCAGCCTGCAGCATGTCGGTCATCGCGAACAGTTCCTGAATCTGTTCGCGTGAATCGCGGGTCTGGCAGAACTGCTGTAATTGCCGCGTCCGAATGCCCATCGCAATCTTGCGCAGGCCCAGTTGCATCATGAAGACGCCGGCAAGGCCCAGCGCGGCAACGCCAGCCAGTTGATGATGATAGATGTCATCGACAAACAGCGACAGGATGACGGATGCCAGAACAATCGCCTGCGCCGCCATTGCCGAAATGTGCGTGCGATCCAGCAATCTGTCACTTGCGTGCAGTGCGGTCTGGTCCGGTGATTGCCCGGTTGCCATTGCTGCCTGTTCTCCCAAAGGTTTCGCGCTTATCCTCCATAAGCCCGACAAGACGCATTAACCTTGGCGGCAGTAGGAATACCTTCCTGCCCTTATCGCTTGTTAAGTTTAACAAATTCCTTTTAGCGATGGCCAAATAGGGCTGATCCGACGCGAACGTGGGTTGCGCCCAATTGAACGGCGGTTTCCAGATCGTCGCTCATCCCCATCGACAGCAGGGCAAGGCCGTTTTCGTCAGCCAGCTTGTCGAGCAGGGCAAAGAATGGGGCGGATTCGATATCGGCTGGCGGCACGCACATCAGGCCGATTACATCGATTCCGGCCTGATTTGCCTGCGCCAGCAGCGCGGGCAGATCGGCCACGGCGCATCCACCTTTCTGGTCTTCGGCACCGATGTTGACCTGCACAAAGCAGGGCACGCGCTTGCCCAGCTTGTCCTGCGCCTTGCCCAGCGCGGTGACCAGGCTGGGCCGGTCAAGCGAATGGATGCAGTCGAACAGTTCCAGCGCCTCTTCGGCCTTGTTCGATTGAAGCTGGCCGACAAGGTGTAGAACGATATCGGGATGGGCGGCGCGGATTTCGGGCCATTTGGCCTGTGCTTCCTGCACGCGGTTCTCGCCGAATACCCGCTGCCCTTGCGCGATCAGTTCTTCAATCGCCGCAACCGGTTTGGTCTTAGAAATGGCGACAAGCGTTATCTCGTCAGGCTTGCGGCCCGCAATTCTAGCGGCCGACACAATGCGCGTGCGAACCTGTTCCAGTGGCGATGAAGGGACTGCCTGTTCCATGGCGCGGTGCTATAGCGTGCGCATGGCAAAGCGCCAGACCATCCCGCACGTCACCTTGTTGACCGATGCCCGCAACGATGCGGAACTGGCGCGCGTCCTTGCCCGGCTGCCGCGGGGCAGTGCGGTGGTGTTCCGGCATTATCATCTGGCACCGGCAGAGCGCGACAGGCGGTTTAGGCAGGTGGCCAAACAGGCGCGTGCGCGGGGCTTGCGGGTTATCGGTGCCAATATGTCTGACCACTTGCAGGCCGATGGTGTTTACGGCGCGGCGCGCGCTGTTGCCGGAAAGCCGGGGTTGCGGCTGGCGACGGCCCATTCCATGAAGGAAATGGGCGCGGCAGTGCGGGCAGGCGCGCATGGTATCGTGCTGTCACCGGTGTTTCCCACCCGATCGCATCCTGGTGGACAGGTGCTTGGCGCAGTCCGGTTCCTGTTGCTGGCGCGGCGTTCACCGCTACCGGTGATCGCGCTTGGCGGTCTTGACCATGCCCGCGCGGCGCGCCTTGCCGCTCGTGGGCCAGTCCATGGCTGGGCCGCGATAGACGGCCTAACATGCTGAGAAACAGGCATCATATCAGGGATTCTTGACGCTGACTCCCGTTCGGGCGCATTATAGGTAAAGCAAGGGCAGGGATACGCGATCATCATGGCAAGCCGGGCAGCAACTACCGCACGCGCAAGCGGGGCAGACTGGCGTGCCGTGCTGCGCCGGTCGCTGCGGCGCAGCCTTGAAATGATTGGCGGCAGCGTGCTGCTGGC
Organism: Novosphingobium sp. SL115; assembly: GCF_026672515.1. Taxonomy (GTDB): domain Bacteria; phylum Pseudomonadota; class Alphaproteobacteria; order Sphingomonadales; family Sphingomonadaceae; genus Novosphingobium. The sequence goes on from NZ_JAPPRG010000002.1 coordinate 1,094,592, forward strand.
AGCGTTGGTGTTTCTGGCGCTGGCGTTGGTCAGCTATACGCAGACAGATCCTTCGGGCAGTACCGCGTCGGGCAGTCCGGTAGAGAACTGGATGGGTCTGCCCGGCGCCTGGGCGGCAGAGCGAGTGCTGCTGATTTTTGGTCTGCCAGGGGCTTTACTGTTGCCGCTGCTATGGGTTTTTGCGCGGCGTTTGTGGGGCGCTGAAAGCGACCTGATCGATACCGGGGATGATGACGAAGCGCTGCCTGCGCCGCGCTGGTGGCGACCAACAGTGCTGTTGCTGGTGGCGATGGCACTGGTCGGCACCGCGCTGGCGCTATGGGGGGCGAGTGCGACCAGCCGCCTTCCTGCCGGGCCAGGCGGGCTTGCTGGCTTGATCGGGGCATCGGCCATCACCGCGCTGGCCAATCTGGTCCCACAGATTTCCGCGCTGTGGATCAAGGCTCCGCTGGGCCTGCTGGCGCTGGGTGGCGGTATCGCCATTGCCAGCCGGGTATTCGCTTTTGATTGGGGCGGAATGTTGAGCCTGCCGCCGTTCTTGCAACGCACGCCACGGGCAGATCGTGAGGACGACGACGATCAGGAAATCGCGCCGCCGGTCGCAAAACCGCGCAAGGAGCGCCGCGAAAAGGAGGCACGCGCAGAAGCCGACGGAATCGATGTTGAAGCGGCACTTGCCCCGCGCAAACCGACCGAAATTTCTGATCCGACGCGCTCACCCGCGCTGGCGAGTGCCCCGGCCAAAGCGCGGCAGGGCGATCTGTTCGACAAGCACGAACTGCCATCAATCGAACTGCTGGTCGAAGCGCCTGCAGGATCGGCGCAGAAGATCGACAAGCTGGCATTGGAACGCAATGCGCGCCTGCTGGAAAACGTGCTGGATGATTTCAATGTGAAGGGTGAAATCACCGCCGTCCGCACCGGGCCAGTGGTGACGATGTACGAACTGGAACCGGCACCCGGTATCAAGGCCAGCCGCGTCATCGGCCTTGCAGATGACATCGCCCGGAATATGAGCGCGATTTCCGCTCGCGTTTCGTCCATTCCGGGGCGCACGGTCATGGGTATCGAGCTGCCCAACGTGATCCGCGACATGGTATCGTTCCGTGAACTGGTGGCGTGCGAAAAATTCGCCAGTTCCAAGGCGCTGCTGCCGATCATTCTGGGCAAGGACATTGCCGGGGAACCGGTCGTGGCCGATCTTGCCACCATGCCCCACCTGCTGGTGGCGGGCACTACCGGGTCGGGCAAGTCGGTTGGCCTCAACTGCATTCTGCTCTCGCTGCTCTATCGGCTCACGCCCGCGCAGTGTCGCCTGATTCTGGTTGACCCCAAGGTGCTGGAACTGAAGTCTTATGACGACATTCCTCACCTGCTTTCGCCCGTGGTTACCGAACCCGCCAAGGCGGTGCGCGCGCTGAAATGGGCGGTCGAGGAAATGGAGCGGCGCTATCGCCAGATGTCCTCCATCGGTGTGCGCAATCTTTCGGGGTTCAATGAAAAAATCCGCGCGGCCCAGGCCAAGGGCAAACCGCTGGGCCGCCGCATTCAGGTAGGCTTCGATCCCGATACAGGCGAGGAACTGTTTGAAGAGCAGCAGCTCGATTACGAAGTGCTGCCGCAGATTGTGGTGATCGTCGACGAACTGGCGGACCTTATGGTCACCGTCGGCAAGGAAATCGAAGTGCTGATCCAGCGGCTTTCGCAAAAGAGCCGTGCGGCAGGTATCCACCTTATAATGGCAACCCAGCGCCCGTCGGTTGACGTTATCACCGGCGTCATCAAGGCCAACCTGCCCACCCGCATCAGCTTTGCCGTGACCAGCCGCATCGACAGCCGCACCATTCTGGGCGAACAGGGCGCAGAACAACTGCTGGGCAAGGGCGACATGCTCTACAAGCCCAACACCGACCCGATAAAGCGCGTCCACGGGCCGTTCGTTTCGGACGAGGAAGTGGAAAAGATCGCCGATCACTGGCGTGCACAAGGCAGCCCCGAATACGTTGATTCGGTTACCGAAGAACCCGAAGACGGCGGCTTCGGCTTTGATGATATCGACAGCGCTTCAGATAATCCCGAAGACCGCAAGTATCGGCAGGTGTGTCAATTGGTGTTCGAAAGCCAAAAAGCATCGGCAAGCTGGATTCAGCGGCAGATGGGGGTTGGGTATAACACGGCATCCAAATGGATCGAACGTATGGAGGCCGATGGCCTTGTTGGCCCGGCCAATCATGTCGGACGTCGCGAAATATACCGTGACAAGGATGGCAACGTCCTGTGATTTCAGGGTTATCAGTTTGCGTCCTAATATTAGTGTTCTGAAATCCCTGAGTCAGACTTGTCCCAAAGGCAATGATTCGATGAATGATACTGAACATGTCCAATAGGGATTGACCCCGGATCGAATTTCTTGGCGCATTAACTTGGTTCTAAGGCGCAAGCTTTAGAACGCTCTCATGTTCAGCATGCTGCGACGAGCGCTGTGGTCAATCGTCCTGTTGTTTGCCGGTATGATGCCCGCAGCAGCGGGCGCAATGCCCATTGTCGCCCAGCAGATGTGTCATGCACCGGCTGCAGTTGCAGAATCGTGGCAGGCAGTGTTGGCCGATTCGGCCCGCTGGCAGTGTGCAAATGGGGGGTGGCGCGGCGGATGGAACCTGTCTGCTGAAACAACGCTCATGCGCTTCGATCTTGACGCTGCGGACGGGCATGTCCTGCCGCAAAGCATCGTGACCCATACGGGCAATTTTGAACGGATCGATGTGGGTGTGGTAGATCGTGGTGGCCAAGCGCAGTGGACGTCATGGTGGCCGCGCGACGCCAGCCATCTGAGCACCGGTCCTTATCTGTCGATCCCGATCACTGGGGCTGATTCCGATACGAGGCAGATCGTGGTCCGGGTGGTGCGTCCTTGGGGCAAGACCACAATGAGCCAGATGGCGCTCGATTCGGACCCGCAAGCCAGAGGTTGGCCCTTGGGGCGGATTGTTGCCATGGCTGCGATTTGCGGGATGTTGTTGGTGCCGCTGCTTATCAATGCTGCCTTCTATTCAGTGTTGCCCGAACGATTTGTCATCTGGCATCTGGTCATGGCGGCAGCAATGCTGGTGCAGGCGGCTCTGGGCACGGGTTTCGTGCATATCATGGGCGATATGCCGCCCTTGCTTGAATGGCAGATCAACAACATTGCGATCATGACACTGGTGGCTGCGGCATTGATGTTTGCGGCAACCTTCCTTGAACCTGATGCCTTGCATCCGCGCTTGCGCACGATATCGATCCGCTTTGCACCAGTGGTTTTCGGGGCGGGGATGGCGGCCAGTGTGCCCTTGGCCGTGCTACGTCCCTATTCGTCGGTTTCGCTCAACATTGTGACCGGCATCGCGTTGAGCTTTATCGTTGCCATGATGGTGGATGCATGGCGGCGGCACAGCCCGTCAGTCCGGTTCCAGATCATCGGGTGGACGCCGATCATTGCAATCGCTGTCTGGCGCATCGCGGCCTATGTCGTACCCAGCATGCGTCCGACCGAGGCGGTCGAGGTATATTATCTGGCGCTTGCGCTGGAGGTGGTGGTAACCGCGCTGGGTATCGTCAATCGCTTTGTCGGTGTTCGCAATGAACGTGACAGGGCAACCGCCCGCGCGCTTGAACTTGAAGGCGTGGCCGGGCGCGACCCGCTGACAGGCCTGCGCAACCGTCGGTCCATCGAACGGCGATTCGATGAACTGTTCCGCACCGGTTTCCGCACCATGGCGCTGATTGATCTCGACCATTTCAAAACTGTCAATGACGTGCATGGCCATGCGGTGGGTGATGAGGTGCTGTGCGCGGTTGCGCGGGCGATGATCGATGATCGCGATAGCAAGGCGATCCGCATGGGAGGTGAGGAATTCATGCTGTTGCTGCGCGGGCCGGACGCTGTCGCCCGTGCGGAACGCTGCCGCCGCGCGATTACAGCGCGGGTCGCTGCTCAGGCGCCCGCGCTGGACCGGCTTGTGACCGCCAGCATGGGCGTGGTTGAACATGATCCCAAAGGCACGCTGGAGATCGATTTCATGGCGCTTTATATCCAGTGCGACCGGCTGCTGTATGAAGCCAAAAGACTGGGCCGAAACCGGATGATGAAAGAACGTGTTACCGGGTTTCAGCCTGCGGAGCGTTGCGTGGCCTGATCTGGCAGGAACGGTGCGGCAACGTCTGCCGAAACGCGCAGCAGGCGTCCCGAAACGCGATCCAGCAAGGCCCAGGTCGTCCGCGCACTGACAATCACCTTGCCCGCCGCATTGGTGAAATCCACCCGCCGGTCAAATCGCGCACCGGTTGGCGGTTCGGGGATGAAGGTTTCGGCCTGAACGCTTTCCCCAACGCCAATATTGCCCCGATAATCAATCTCGTGCCGGGTCACCACCCACACATAGGCTTGCTGGTGGTCTGCCGGAGCCACCGCCGCCCAGTGGGCCACGGCAATATCCTGCACCCATTGCAGCCATACCGCATTGTTGACGTGGCCCAGTTCATCAATGTGCTGCGGCTGTGCGGTAAAAGACAGGGCGTGGCGATTGCTCACACCGCGACGCCCAGTTGCCACAGGATAAAGGCGAACTCTTCCGCCGTTTCCTTCAGGCTTTCAAACCGCCCCGATTTGCCGCCATGGCCTGCGCCCATGTTGGTTTTCAGGATCAGTTCGTTGGTGTCGGTCTTTACTTCGCGCAGGCGGGCCACCCATTTGGCCGGCTCCCAATAGGTCACGCGCGGATCGTTCAGCCCGGCCGTCACCATCAGCGGCGGATAGGCCTGCGCCGTGACCTGATCGTAGGGGGAATAGGACCGGATCAGTTCGAACGCGGCGGCATCTTCAATCGGGTTGCCCCATTCCGGCCATTCGCCTGGCGTCAGTGGCAGGCTTTCATCCAGCATGGTGTTCAGTACATCGACAAACGGCACATGGGCCACCACAGCGCCCCACAGCGCGGGGTCAGAATTGATGACAGCGCCCATCAGTTCGCCGCCAGCCGACCCGCCCGAAATGCTGATCTTCCCGGCTTGGGTAAACCCGCGCTCGATCAGGCCATGGGCCACGTCGACAAAGTCGTTGAAGGTGTTGGTCCGCGCTTCCAGCTTGCCTGCCTTGTACCACGCGCGGCCCATATCATCGCCGCCGCGAATGTGGGCGATGGCATAGGCAAAGCCACGATCGACAAGGCTCAACCGTGTTGTCGAAAAGCCCGGCCCGATGGCGATGCCATAGGCGCCATAGCCATAAAGGTGCAGCGGCCCACCGCTTGCCCGATCCTTGCGCCAGACCACGGAAACCGGAACCATCGTGCCATCGCGCGCGGCAATTTCCAGTCGCGCCGTTTCATAGAGCGATGCATCATAGCCGCTGGGAATTTCCTGCACTTTCAGCAGGGTGAGGTTGCGGCTGGCCACATCATAGTCATAAGATGACGCCGGGCTGACCATCGATTCATAGCCCACCCGCAAGACCTGCATGGCCCATTCGGGATTGTCGCCCAGCGATGCCTCGTAACTGGCTTCGGGAAATTCGATGGGTTCGATCCGGGCGGGATCGTCGTAATAGCGGATTTCGATGCGATCCAGCCCGCGCACCCGGCCTTCGACCACGTAGAAATCGCGGAACAGTTCGAACCCGGTCAGATAGAAATCGTCCGTGCCTTCGATCAGCGTCGTCCACTTGCCCGGATCGGACAGCGGCGCGGTGGCCAGGCGGAAGTTTTCGTGGGTGTCGTTGGCATGGATGTAAAGCATGCCGTCGCGCTCATCCACGTCATACTCCACGCCCTTCTGGCGCGGCTTCACCAGAATCGGTTCGGCCAAAGGATCGGCGGCAGGCACCAGCCGGGTTTCCCCTGTTTCATGATCGCCGGTCGAGATAATCAGCCACTGTTCATTGGCTGAAAGCGCCGCGCCCACGCGAAAGCCTTCATCATCCTCGTGGTATAGCTCGACATCGTTTTCCAGCGGCTGGCCGATCCAGTGCAGGCGGGCATTGTCGGTGCGCCAGTTTTCGTTGGCGAGGGAATAGACAAGGCCGGTATCGCCCTTCACCCAGATCAGGCCGGAAAGCGTGCCGGGGATTTCATCTGGCAGCACTTCGCCCGTGGCGATCACTTTGATCCGCGCGGTGAAGCGTTCCGATCCGTTGTCATCCACCGACCAGGCGAGCTTGGTTCCATCGCTCGACACCGCAATCGCGCCCAGCCGAAAGTATTCCACGCCGTCGGCCAGTGCGACTTCATCAAGGATCAGCTCGTCCGCGCTGCCATCATCCGCCGCGCCCACAGGCCGGCGCCACCACTTCTTGTATTCCGCGCCTTCCTCATACTCGATCCAGTACAGGAAATTGCCGTCCTTCTGCGGAACCGACTTGTCCGCTTCCTTGATCCGCCCGCGCATTTCGGTGAATAGCTTGTCGATCACCGGCTTGCGTTCGGCCATGCGGGCGTCGAACCACGTATTTTCGGCCTCAAGATGGGCCAGCACCGCCTTGTCGGTAACTTCCGGATAGCCCGGATCGCGCAGCCAGGCATAATCGTCGGTAACGGTCAGGCCATGGTGGGAAAAGCTGTGCGGTTTTTTCGCGGCGACGGGGGGAGTGGCAAGAGTCATTCCCTGCATCTATGTTGCCAGCATGACGCCCGCAAGCCGGGCCGCTTTCTTTCAGGAATGTTCCCATGCTGATGCACACCCATGAAGCCCGCCTTGACGCCTTGCGCAAGCAGCTGGTGAAACAGGGCCTTGATGGCTTCGTCATCCCTATTTCCGACGAACATATGAGCGAATATGTCGGGGCCTATGCCCAGCGGCTGGAATGGCTCACCGGCTTTGGCGGCTCTGCCGGCACGGCGGTTGTTCTGGCCAACGAGGCCGCGATCTTTGTTGATGGCCGATACACCCTACAGGTGCGCGATCAGGTGGATGGCGCGCTGTGGTCCTATCAATCGGTGCCGCAATCCAGCGTTGCCGCATGGCTGGGCGAACATGCGCCTGAAGGCGCGACCATCGGCTATGATGCATGGCTCCATGCCAAGGGTTGGGCCGATGGCGTGGCCGATGCGCTGAAGTTGCGCGGCGCAACTTTGCGGCCTGTCGCCGCCAATCCGGTGGACGCAGTGTGGGCCGATCAGCCCGCGCCCTCGCTGGCCCCCGCCGTGCCCCATGCTGACGAACACGCAGGCAAGACTGCCACCGCCAAGCGTGCTGACGTGGCGCAATGGCTGGTTGACCAAGGGCTTGATGCAGCGGTCATAACCGCACTCGATTCGGTGGCGTGGCTGTTAAACATTCGCGGGGCCGATGTGGACCGCACGCCTGTCGCCCTGTCGTTCGTCATCGCCCATGCCGATGGTACGGCAGACCTGTTCATCGCGCCGGAAAAGGTCACGCCCGATCTTGTCGCACATCTGGGCAATGCCGTGCGGGTCTGCCCGCGTGATGCTTTCGTGCCTGCGCTGGAAGCGTTGAAAGGCCTCAAGGTGGCGGTTGATCCCGAACGCGCCGTGGCCGCCATCTTCCATGCTCTGACAGGAGCGGGGGCGCAGATCGTGCCGCTGACAGATCCGGTGGTCCTGCCCAAAGCGGTAAAAAATCCCGCCGAACAGGCGGGGCATCGCGCGGCACAGGCGCGCGATGGCGCGGCGGTTTCACGCTTCCTGCGCTGGATCGCGGTTGAAGCGCCCAAAGGCGGTGTGACCGAACTTTCCGCCGCTGACCGGCTTCAGGCCTTCCGCGCAGAAGGTGGCCTGCTGAAAGACCTGTCTTTCGACACCATTTCGGGCGCTGGTCCCAACGGCGCGGTAGTGCATTATCGCGTTACCGAGGAAACCAGCCGCACGCTTGAACCCAACAGCGTCTATCTCGTTGATTCAGGCGGTCAGTATGTTGACGGCACCACCGATATCACCCGTACCGTATGGGTCGGGCCTGATGCCGCGCCTGCGCAAGTGAAGGATCGCTTCACCCGCGTTTTGAAAGGTCACATTGCGCTGGCTTGCGCGGTGTTTCCCAAAGGCACGGCGGGCAGCCAACTGGACAGTTTTGCCCGCCAGTTCCTGTGGGTTGCCGGGCTGGACTATGCCCACGGCACCGGCCACGGCGTGGGCAGCTTCCTGTCAGTGCATGAAGGGCCGCAGCGCATTGCCAAGGCTGCGGGTGGGCAGGCAGGCACCGGGCAGGCGCTGATGCCGGGCATGATCCTTTCGAACGAGCCGGGCTACTACAAGACGGGCGAATACGGTATCCGTATCGAAAATCTGGTGCTGGTCGAACAGCGTGAAATTGTCGGAGGAGAAGGCGAATTCTATGGCTTTGAAACCCTGACATTCGTGCCGATCGATCGTGCCCTGATTGATATCGCACTGCTTTCCCCCGCTGAGCGCCAGTGGCTCGACAGCTATCACGCGCAGACCCATGCGTTGCTCGCGCCGCAACTTGTGGGCGATGATCTGACGTGGCTCGACGCCATGTGCGCGCCCTTGCCGGTGTAACAGTGTTCACATATTGTTCTTATGTTCTGATTCGGGATTAAGGAGAATTATAATGATCGGATATGTGACACTGGGAACCAGCGATCTCGCGCGCGGGGCCAAATTCTATGATGCCATTGCCGCCGAAATGGGCGTGGGGCGGATGATGGAATGGGAAACCAGCATCGCATGGGGTGAACCGGGCGGTGCTGCGGGCATTGCCATCATCAAGCCGTTCGACGGTAACGAAGCAACCGTGGGTAATGGCGTAATGGTAGCGCTTGAAGCGAAGGATGCAGGCCAGGTTGATCGCCTGCACGAAATCGCGCTGGCCAATGGCGGCACCTGCGAAGGCGCGCCGGGGCCGCGCGGCGACGGTGGTTTCTATGCGGCCTATTTCCGCGATCCCGATGGCAACAAGCTCAACGCCTTTATCATGGGTTGATGCGTCGTGCCGGGGCGTTGCCTTGCGCAAAAGTGAACGCCCCGGTCCCGGTGCGACAATTTGAGACAAATTTCCGGTGCTATCGGCATAGTCCCGCGACAATGCACGCCTAGATAGAGTTCATAGGAACTGCGGTCGCCCCCATCCAGTCCCCCTGGGCAAGGCCTTCCCTCCCCCTCTCCTTGCCAAATGGCGGGTGGCCGCAGTCTCCTCTTTTCTCCTGCTCATGGAGCACCGGACATGAAAAAGTTTCAACTTGCTGCGGCGGCTGCCGTCGTGGCGACCGCCTCAATGGCCCTCTATGCTGCCTCGCCTGCTGCGGCTCAGAAGATGGACGCCGATGGCGACAAGACCATCACCTGGGTCGAAGCCAAGGCCAAGGCTGATGCCATGTGGGCCAAACTTGATGTCAACAAGGACGGCAAGCTGGATCAGGCTGATCGCGCCGCCAAAATGGCCGAGCGCTTTGCCGATATTGATACCGACAAGAACGGTTCGATCAGCCGCGAAGAATTTGCCGCCCATCATCAGCAGATGAAGGATGGCCCGATGCGCGGTGATAAGCCTGGTATGCCCCCTGCTGGCGCCGGTATGGATCATGGCAAGATGGGCCACGGCAAAATGGGGCATGGTAAGATGGGTGGTCGCGGCCATCACATGATGGGTGGCGGCATGCACATGATGGGCATGGCCGACACCAACAAGGACGGCACTGTCACGCGCGCCGAATTTGACGCGGGCGTGAAAGCCCATTTCGACAAAGCTGATGCAAACAAGGACGGTAAGGTGTCGCCTGAAGAACGCCGCGCCGCCATGAAAGACATGATGGGCAAGATGCGTGGTCCCCGTCCTGGTGGCGCGCCTGGTGCAATGGGTGATGGACCTCCGCCCCCGCCTCCGGCTAACTGAATGCCATGAACGATACGCCTATCCGCATACTTCTGGTCGATGACGAACCGGCCCTGCGCGAACCCCTGGCGGACTATCTTGTCCGGCAGGGGTTTGTCGTAACCCAGGCCGGCACTGCTGCCGAAGCGCGCAGCCGCCTGCTTGAAGCCGGGTGCGATCTGGTCCTGCTCGACATCATGATGCCGGGCGAAGATGGTCTGTCGCTGTGCCGACATCTGGTGGAAACGCGACGTCTGCCGGTCATCTTCATCACCGCCAAGGGCGAATCGACCGACCGCATCATCGGGCTTGAAATCGGCGCGGACGATTATGTGGTAAAGCCGTTCGACCCGCGCGAACTGATCGCTCGCATCCGCTCGGTTCTTCGCCGCGCGACCAAGCAATCCAGCGAAATTTCCGATGCGGTCATTTATGAATTCGAGACGTGGCGGCTCGATCCGCTCAAGCGGCGGCTGACCGATGCCGATGGCGCGATCATCGCCATTTCCTCTGCTGAATTCCGCCTGCTCATGGCCTTCCTCGATCATCCCCGGCAGGTGCTGGACCGCGACCGTCTGCTGGACATGGTGCAGGGCCGCGAAGCCCACCTGTTCGACCGCGCGGTCGACAACCAGATTTCGCGTCTGCGCCGCAAGATTGAAGTCGACAGCCGCAATCCGCAATTGATCCAGACAGTATGGGGCGGGGGCTACATGCTGGCCGCCGAAGTGCGCAAACGCGCCATCACCCCGGACGAGGCCTGATCCGCATGGCCGTTCCCCGTTTTCGTCCGGTGTTGTGGCCGCGCAGCCTGCAAGGTCAGGTTCTGCTGGCCATCGCACTGGCATTGCTGATTGCGCAGACCATTTCGGCGGTATTGATCTGGCGTGAACAAAGCCATCGGCGTGAATCGGGCATGGTCAGCGCGGCGGCATTCAAATTGCTTGGCCCTCCGCACCGTCAGCATCGCGTGCGGCGCGACCGCGAGGATGATACTCCGCCGCCGTTCAAGCTGGAAACCAGCGACGCTTCGCCTCGTCTGCCCCACGAAAAGCGCCTGTCGCGGGTGGAACATGAACTGGCTGAGGTGCTTGCCTCGCAAAGCTTTGACGCTGCCGAGGTGGTGGTGTTCGAACGGCACCCCATGCAAGATCCCGATAGCGTGCGCTTCATGCGCCGCCATCAGCGTGAATTGGCCGTGTTCTCGAATGAACCGATGCCGCGCCTTGTCATCGCGGCCATTCGGCAGAACAGCGGGAAATGGATATCGACGCGGGTCTATGCCGAAGGCGGCGACATGCGCGTGCTTGCTCCGCTGGTGGCGCAGACCATCGTGCTTTATCTGGTGCTGTTCGGCGCAATGGCCGTGATCCTGCGCCGCATTGCACGCCCGCTAAAGGCGCTGACCCGCCGGGTTGAAGATTTTGCGGGCAACCGCCTGTTGGAAGGCCAATTGCAGCCCGAAGGGCCGGACGATATCAAGGGCCTGATAACCGCGCACAATGCCATGGAGGCGCGCATCGCAGCCATGCTTGATGAGAAGGACGTCATGCTTGGCGCCATCGGGCATGATCTGAAGACGCCACTGGCGGCCCTTCGCGTGCGGATAGAGGCCGTTGAGGACGATGCTGAGCGCGCGCGCATGGCCGCGACGATCGAAGATATCAACCGTTCGCTTGACGATATTCTGTCGCTTGCCCGCGTTGGCCGTCCCTCCGATCCTCTTGAACCGACAGAGCTTTCCGCGCTGGTCGCTGATGTCATTGGCGAGTTCGAGGATATGGGCGAGCCGGTGGAACTGGGCGAAACCGAACGCATGGTCATGTCGCTGCGCGCCACATGGCTGCGCCGCGCCTTACGCAATCTGGTGTCCAACGCGATGCGATATGGCGAACGCGCGCGGGTTTCGCTGCTGCGTGACGGGCGCACCGCCGTTCTTTCCATCGAAGACGATGGCCCCGGGATTCCCGAAAACGAAATCGCCCGGATGATGGAGCCATTCACCCGGCTTGAGGCATCGCGCAATAGCGGAACCGGCGGAACCGGCCTTGGCCTGACGCTTGCCCGCGCCATTGCCGATCAGCATGGCGGCACGCTGACACTGGTCAATCGCCGCAATCGGACAGGTGCCATCGTCGGACTGACCGCCACTGTCCGGCTTCCGCTGGGCTGAAGATAGGTCGCGCTGGGTGGCGGTTCATTCCTCACTCATCGCTGGCACGATACCGTCAATCGACGTTTGTCGGTGCGCGAATGTCGTTTGTCGAAAGGACTCGCGTGCCTGCAGGATGGTTGCTAGCGCAACCAAACTTCATTGCGCCGGGGAGTTTCGATCAGCATGCGTCCCATTTCACTTGTTTCAGCGCTCGCACTTTCCGTTGCCAGCCTGTCTGTTCCCGCGATTGCACAGAATGCTTCGGTGAACCCGTCTGCGGCGGCAGGCGTCCATACCGATCTGCCGCGCGTTGCGCACCCTTCGCACTATACCATCGCGATCACGCCTGATGCCGCGAACCTGACGTTTGCAGGCACGTCGTCGGTCGATCTTGAAGTTACCGAGGCGACGCCGTTCCTCACGCTCCATGCGCTTGATCTCAAGATTTCGTCGGCCACGCTGACGCCTGCAGGTGGCACGGCAATGCCGGTAACCATCACGATGGACCCCGCCAGCCAGACCGCGAAGTTTGCCGCTGCCCAGCCGCTCAGCCCCGGCAAATACCGTCTCGATACGGTCTATTCCGGCATTATCAATACGCAGGCCAATGGCCTGTTCGCGCTCGATTACCCTGACAAGATCACGGGCAAGGAGGTGCGCGGCCTGTTCACACAGTTCGAAGCGCCTGATGCGCGTCGCTTTGCCCCGATGTTCGACGAACCGATTTATAAGGCGACGTTCGATCTGTCCGCCGTGGTTCCGTCAAGCCAGATGGCCGTGGGCAACATGCCCGCCCTCAAGGAAGAAGATCTGGGCAAAGGCCTGAAGCGCGTAACCTTTGGCACCAGTCCCAAAATGTCGTCCTACCTGCTGTTCTTCGCGCTGGGCGATTTTGAACGCATGGCCAAGGAGGCCGCGCCCGGCGTGCAGGCGGGTATCGTCAGCCCCAAAGGCAGCGGCGAACAGGCGCGGTTCGCGCTCGACGAACTGGCTCCGCTGATCCCGTTCTATGCCGATTACTTCGGCCAGCCCTATCCGCTGCCCAAGCTGGATAACGTGGCCGCACCCGGCCAGTCGCAGTTCTTTTCGGCCATGGAAAACTGGGGCGGCATCCTGACGTTCGAGCGGATCTTGCTGAACGATCCGGCGATCACCAGTGCGGCGGCCCGTCAGAACATCGTCACCACGCAGGCGCACGAAGTGGCGCACCAGTGGTTCGGCAACCTAGTCACCATGGCGTGGTGGGAAGACCTGTGGCTGAACGAAGGCTTTGCCAGCTGGATGGAAACCAAGGCGACCGACCATTTCCACCCCGACTGGTTCCCGCTGCTGGAGCGTGTGAACGGGCGCGAAGCGGCAATGGGGCTGGACGGTTTCAAGACCACGCACCCCATCGTGCAGGAAATCAAGACAGTTGACGAAACCAATCAGGCTTTCGACGCGATCACCTATCAAAAGGGTGAAGCGGTCATTTCCATGCTGGAAGCCTTTGCCGGTGAAGGCGTGTGGCGCGATGGTCTGCGGGCCTACATGCGCGATCACAAGTTCGGCAATACCCGCTCGCAGGATCTGTGGCAGGCGGTGGAAAAGGCAGGCGCGCCGGGGCTTACTTCAGTCGCCATGGACTTTACCACCAAGCCCGGCATCCCGCTGGTCAAGGTGACGGGCATGACCTGCAAGAAGGGTGTGGCTACGGTCATGCTCGAACAGGGCGAATTCAGCATTGACCGCAAGGCTGATGTGACGGCCAAGCCGCAGGCGTGGAAGGTGCCATTGCTGGTGGCAAGCGGCAGCGGTGAACCGGTGCGCACCGTGCTTGACGGCGGCAAGGCAACCGTCACCGTCAATGGCTGCGGTCCTATCGTTATCAACGCGGGCCAGCTTGGCTACTACCGCTCGCTTTACACGCCCAAGATGCTGGCCGACCTCAAGACCGCGATGCCGGGCCTTAAGCCTGTCGACCAGATGGGGCTGATCGCTGACAGCCTTGCGCTGTCGACCAGCGGCTATCAGCCGTTTGCGCCGTCGTTCGATCTGCTTGCGGCGGTTCCGGGTAATGCAAACCCGGTGGTGGCGGGCAATGCCTTCGATGATTTCGTTGGCGCCTGGCGTGCGCTGGAAAAAGACCCTGCGGCCCAGAAGAGGCTCGCCGCGCGGGTGGCCACGACATACAAGCCGCGCCTGAAAGCGCTGGGTTTTGAACCCAAGGCCAATGAAAGCCTGCCCGATGCGGACCTTCGTGCCACGCTGATCGGCGGTTTTGGCACGATGGGCGATGCCGAAGTCGTGGCCGAAGCGCGCCGCCGCTTTGCCGCGCTCGAAGCGAACCCGAAAGCGCTCGACGGCCCGCTGAAGACCACCTGGATGAACATCGTTGCCCGCAACGCTACCAAGGCGGACTGGGACGCGATCCGCAAGATGGCAGCCGCTTCCAACAGCGCAGTCGAGCGTCAGTTCCTTTACACTCTGCTGGGCCGTCCGGCGGATGCCGCCCTGGCCAGTGCCGCGCGCGATCTGGCGATGACCGATGGGCCAGGCAAGACCACCAGCGCTGCCATGATCGTGGCGTCAGCGGGTCTGCACCCCGATGCAACGTATGACTTTGCCGTGGCCAACCGCGCCAAGGTGGAAGAACTGGTCGATGCGCAAAGCCGCGTGACCTTCATCGCCAGCCTTGGCCGCGCGTCGAACGATCCGGCGATGATCGGCAAACTGGAAGCGTTCAAGGCCAGCGTCCCGGCTGAAGCGGCCCGCCCGGTTGATCGCGTGATCGGCGGTTTGACGGAAAAGGCCAAGGCGCGGCCCCTGTTCGTCAAGGGCCTGTCCGACTGGTTGAACGCAAAGAAGAAGTAAGCAGATCAGGCCCCCTCCTCACACCAAGGAGGGGGCCTTTTTTAGATCAGCGCAACAGCCCGCCCAACACACCGCGCGCAAAACGGCCAAAGGCTTCGCCGCCGATGGAGGTGGCGATCGATCCGACCACGGCGGTTACCCCCGAAGCCACTGGCGCCGCGCGTGATTTCTTGCCGGTGATCTGCGCCGCGATGACAGCTCCTGCCGAAGAAGCCACCGCGCCTGCCGCCGCCTTTCCGGCGCGCTCCCACATCGATGGCGTCTTCCGGGCAGAAGCGCGCTGCTTCTCCTCGCCTTCATCTTCCACCTGCTGCGCGGCGGCGGCGGCATCAGATGCCTTTTGCGCCAGCACCTCGGCGGCGGATTCGCGGTTGACCGCCGTATCGTATTTGCCGTCGAACGGGCTGACCGACTGGATGATCGCGCGTTCTTTCGGCGTCAGCGGCCCCAGTCGTGACCGCGGCGGGGCGATCAGCGTGCGCTGCACCACCGAAGGCGATCCATCGTCGTTCAGCGTCGAAACCAGCGCTTCACCCACTTTCAGTTCGGTGATGACCGTTTCGACATCCAGTTCCTTGTTGATGCGGAAGGTTTCCGCTGCCGCGCGGATCGCTTTCTGATCGCGCGGGGTAAAGGCGCGCAGGGCGTGCTGCACGCGGTTGCCCAACTGGCCTGCAATCTTTTCGGGAATATCGATGGGGTTCTGCGTGACGAAATAGACGCCCACACCCTTTGACCGGATCAGGCGGACAACCTGTTCTACCTTTTCCATCAGCGCCTGCGGGGCATCATCGAACAGCAGGTGCGCTTCGTCGAAGAAGAACACTAGGCACGGCTTTTCCGGGTCGCCCACTTCGGGCAGGGCTTCGAACAGTTCGGACAGCAGCCACAGCAGGAAGGTTGCGTAAAGCTTGGGGCTTTGCATCAGCTTTTCAGCCGCCAGCACGTTGAGCATGCCGCGCCCCTGATCGTCCACTTTCAGGAAGTCGTTGATTTCAAAAGCGGGTTCGCCAAAGAACCGGTCTGCGCCCTGGCTTTCGAAAGCCAGCAACTGGCGCTGGATCGTGCCGACGCTTGCTTTGGACACATTTCCATATCGCGTGGCCAGCTCGCTCGCCTGTTCGGCGCAGGCGACCAGCACCGATTGCAGGTCGGCAAGATCGATCAGCAGCAGGCCGTTATCATCGGCATAGCGGAAGGCGATGTTCAGCACGCCTTCCTGCGTATCGTTCAACCCCATCAGCCGCGCCAGCAACAGCGGCCCCATTTCCGAAATGGTGGTGCGGATGGGGTGGCCGCTTTCGCCATAGAGATCCCAGAACACCGCCGGATTGTCGGAATAGGCGTAATCGGTGATGCCCAGTTCCTTGGCGCGGGCTTCCAGCGATGCGGCATGTTTGAACGTGGGGCTGCCGGGCATGGTGATGCCGGCAAGGTCGCCCTTGACGTCGGCCATGAACACCGGCACGCCGCACCGCGAAAACTGTTCGGCAATCCCTTGCAGCGTCACGGTTTTGCCCGTGCCGGTCGCGCCCGCAATCAACCCGTGGCGGTTGGCGCGGCCCAGCCGCAAAACCTGCCGTTCGCCGTTGGACGCAAGGCCGAGGTAGATATCATCCATGCAGTAAGACCCCTTATGATGGGGCGAGATTAGGCGGCGGGCAAACGATGTGCGAGGGGTTTTTGCATCCGGAGCGGGGAACGGCTAGAGCGCGCAGGAAGCCATGACCCGCGCCCCCTTCATCCTCCTTGACGACGCCCGCAGCGAAGGGCCAGCCGACGCGCGCCTGTATCAGGACGCGCTCGAAATTGTGGTCGCGCGCCGTGCAGAAGATGTGGAAGCCGCGCTGGAGCGTATTGCCGCAACGCCGGGCGAGTGGGCGGGCTATCTGGCTTATGAGGCGGGCCTTGCACTGGAACCCCGCCTTGCTCCGCTGGCCGCTGGGCGTAGTGGTGCAGCAGGCCCGCTGGTATGGTTTGCGCGCTTTGGCACGGTTACGCCCATGGCGGCGGCCGATGTGGAGCAATGGCTGGCGCGCCAAGCCAGTGGCCCCGGCAGGCTTGGCCCGATGGGACCAGCGCTGTCATCTGGCGGCTATGCCCGTGCTTTCAATCTGGTTCAGGACGCCATCCGCGCGGGCGATATCTATCAGGCCAATCTGACCTTCCCGCTGGCCGGAACGTGGGATGGCGATCCACTGGCGATCTATGCCGATGTGCGGCGCGATGCGCGCGCAGGCTATGGCGGGGTGATCTGGGACGGGGCGCACTGGCACCTGTCGTTCTCGCCCGAAATGTTCTTTGAACTGGCAGGCGGTGACGCCAAAGTACGCCCGATGAAGGGCACCGCCCCGCGCGGCGCGACAGAGGCAGAAGACGCGCGCTTCAAGGCCGACCTTGTCGCCAGCGTGAAGGACCGTGCCGAAAACCTGATGATCGTGGACCTGATGCGCAACGACCTTTCGCGTGTGTCGCAGGCCGGATCGGTCAAGGTTGAAGCGCCTTTCGCCATCGAAAGCTACCCCACCGTTCACCAGATGGTGACCACGGTGCGTGCGCGTCTTGCCCCCGATCAGGATGTGCGCAGTCTGCTACGGTCGATCTTCCCCTGCGGTTCCATCACCGGCGCGCCCAAGATCCGCGCGATGGAGATTATCCATGCAGCGGAACGTGATGCGCGAGGGCTTTATTGTGGCTCGATCGGGCGGATAGACCGCACTGGCGATGCTGCGTTCAATGTGGCAATCCGCACGGTGCGTCTGGAATGCGACCTGCCCGGTTCATCCGGCGGTCGCGCGGTCATGGGGGTGGGATCGGCTGTTGTGGCCGATTCCCAGATGATCGGCGAATGGCGCGAATGCGTGGTAAAGGGGAATTTCTTGCGACTGTCCGCCGGACATGCCGATCTGATCGAGACGATGGCCTTCGACCCTGCCAAGGGGATCGAACTGCTGGAACTCCACCTTGAACGGATGAAAGCAAGCGCGCTGGCGCTGGGTTTCAGCTTTGACCGTCACGCCATCCGCAATGCCATTCATGCCCTGTGCTTTGATCTGGACGTGCCTTCGAAAGTGCGGCTGGTGGTCTCAAAGGGCGGTGCTCACGCGCTCGATGCCTCTCCGCTGCCAGCGCCGCTGGACAGCCTGACTTGCGCGGTGTTGCCGCTGCCGGTGTCCGATGGTGACTGGCGCCTGCGCCACAAGACCACTGATCGCGTGTTTTACGAAGCGGGCCTGGCCGCAGCGAAAAAGGCCAGTGCGGGTGAAGCGCTGTTTCTGCGCGATGACGGGCTGGTTACCGAAGGCACGTTCACCAACATTTTTGTCGAACGCGATGGTGTTCTGCTCACCCCGCGCGCCGATCTTGGGCTGCTGTCCGGCGTGTTGCGCCGCAGCCTGATTGAAACGGGCCGTGCGGTGGAAGCGGACCTGACGCTGGATGATCTGTCCGGTGGTTTCTTCGTCGGCAATGCCCTGCGCGGGTTGATCCCGGCGCGGCTGCTGGGCGCATAAGATTATGAACCAACTCTCTGCCGCCCTTGCGCGCATCGCGCCTTCGCGCACCACCGCCATCACCGACCGGGCGATCCAGCTTCGGGCCGAAGGGCGCGATGTAATCTCGCTGTCCGTGGGCGAACCCGATTTCGCCACGCCCGCCCATGTGGTGCAGGCGGCGAAAGACGCGCTGGACGCGGGCGACACCAAATATACCGCCGTTGCGGGCACGGCGCGTTTGCGCGAAGCGGCAGCGCTGCATTTCGAGCGCGATCTGGGCATTACGGTGCCGGCATCGCAAGTGATCGTCAGTGCAGGCGGCAAGCAGGCCATCTTCCATGCGCTGCTGGCCACGCTCGATCCCGGCGACGAAGTGCTGGTGCCCAGCCCGTGGTGGGTCAGCTACCCCGAAATCGTGCGCTTCGCAGGCGCGGATGTGGTGGACCTGCCAACCGATGCGGCGGGCGGTTTCCGCATCACCGCGGCCCAACTCGCAGCCGCGATCACGCCTGCCACGCGCTGGCTCCTGCTCAACAGCCCTGGCAACCCCACCGGCGCGACCTATCCCGCCGAAGAACTGCGCGCATTGGGCGAAGTGCTGCGCCGCCACCCGCGCGTGCTGGTGATGAGCGACGATATCTATGCCCCGCTCCGCTATGGCACGGGTGCCCACGCCACGCTGGCGGTGGAATGCCCCGATCTGGTCGAGCGTATCCTGACTGTTTCGGGTGTGTCCAAAAGCCACGCGATGACCGGGTTTCGCATCGGCGTTTCGGCAGGCCCGGCATGGTTGATCGGCGCGATGGGGCGCTTGCAGTCGCATTCGTCGGGCAATCCTGCCTCGATCAGCCAGGCCGCTGCGGTCGCCGCATTTGCAGGCCCGCAGGATTTTCTGCTGGATTGGCGCGAACGCTTTCGGGCGCGGCGCGATAGGGTCTGCGCTGCGATCAATGCCATTCCCGGCCTGTCCACGCCCATTCCCGATGGCGCGTTCTATTGCATGGTCGATGCCGCGCCCTTGATGGCCCGCTTTGGCGATGATGACGCGCTGTGCCTGCATCTGCTGGAAAGCGGTGTTGCGGTTGTTCCAGCCTCTGCCTTTGGCGGAAAGGATGGCTTTCGCATCAGCTTCGCCGCAGACGAGGCAAAACTTGAAGAAGCGCTGCGGCGTATAGAAAAGGCTGTGGCGTGATCGATTTTTCCATTCTGTTCGAAGACGGTGAAGCGCTGGTGATCGACAAGCCTGCAGGCTTGCCGCTGGATCGTCCCCGCGCGGGCGGTGTCAGCCTTGAAGATCATCTGGATGCGCTGCGCTTCGGCTTTCAGCGCGAACCTTTCCCGGTTCACCGGCTTGACCGCGATACGTCGGGTTGCCTGTTGCTGGCCCGCAATCCCAAGGCGCTGAAGCGCTTTTCCGCCGCGTTCGAAGCGCGCGAGGTAGAGAAAGTCTATCTCGGCGTGGTCGCGGCAGAGGTTGAGGGTGATTCCGGCACCATCGAGCTTTCGCTGACCAAGATCAGCTCTGCCGAAAAGGGCTGGCGCATGATCCCCGCGAAAAAGGGCAAGCCTGCCATCACCCACTGGAAAGTGGTCAGCCGCAAGCCCGGCATGACGCTGGTGGAATTTCGCCCCGAAACCGGCCGCACGCACCAGATTCGCGTTCATGCGCTGGCGGGCCTTGGGGCGGCGCTGCTGGGCGATCCGATCTATGGCGATGGCAAGGGTGCGCCGCGCACCATGCTGCACGCTGCCGCGCTGACGGTTACGCGCGGAGAAAAGCCGCCAATTGCCGCCACCGCACCGCTGCCGATCGATTTCGCCATGCTTGGTTTCGAGGATTTAAGTGAACGCTGATGCGGTCATCGCGCGGGCGCTGACGCTGGTTGAGGAAAGCTTCATCGCATCCGCCGGGCCGGGCGGGCAGAACGTCAACAAGGTGGCAACGGCGGTGCAGTTGCGGCTCGACGTCTTTGCGCTGGGTCTGTCGCCCGAAGTGTTCCACCGGCTGAAGGAACTGGCGGGCAGCAAATTCACCGCCAAGGGTGAAATCGTGCTGACCGCGCGCAGTTATCGCACGCAGGAAATGAACCGCGAAGACGCGCGCAAACGTCTGGGTGAACTGCTGCGCGAAGCCTGCAACCTGCCGCAAAAGCGCGCCAAATCCCGCCTCAACCGCGTGGGCAAGGTGCAGCGGCTGCAAGGCAAGAAAATCCGCAGCACCGTAAAGGCCGGGCGCGGCAAGGTGCGGCTGGATTAGTCTCCGCCTACGCGCTCGATTTCGGCGCCCATCAGTGACAGCTTTTCTTCAAGCCGTTCATACCCGCGATCAAGGTGATACAGGCGGTGGACCTGCGTTTCGCCTTCGGCGGCAAGGCCTGCGATCACCAGGCTCATTGATGCACGAAGATCGGTCGCCATCACTTCGGCACCGGTCAGCCCGCTGACACCATGGACCACGGCGGTTCGGCCCTTGGTTTCAATCCGCGCGCCCATGCGGTTCAGTTCGGGAACGTGCATGTAACGGTTTTCAAAGATCGTTTCGGTCAGCACCGACGATCCTTCGGCAAGGCAAAGCATCGCCATAAGCTGCGCCTGCATGTCGGTGGCAAAGCCGGGGTAGGGCGCGGTCGAAATGGTCACCGGCTTCAGCGGGCCATCGGCAGCAACATAGATGCCGCCCTTGCGCGGTTCGACATGGACGCCTGCATCACGCAGGGCCTGCACGGTTGCTTCCATATCTTCGATCCGCGCGCCATTGAGCATGACTTCGCCCCCGGTCGCCGCTGCCGCGCAGGCATAGGAGCCGGCCTCGATCCGGTCCGGCATGACCATGTAGGTTGCGCCGTGCAGACGGTCGACGCCGTGGATGGTGATGTCGGACGTGCCGATGCCTTCGATCTGTGCGCCCATGGCCACCAGCAGGTTGCACAGATCGACGATTTCGGGTTCGCGCGCGGCGTTGTGCAGGGTGGATTTGCCCTTGCACAGCACGGCAGTCATCAGCGCGTTTTCGGTCGCGCCAACTGATACCACCGGGAAGGAATAGCGTCCGCCCGGCAGCCCGCCATCAGGGGCAATGGCGCGGACATAGCCTGCGGCCAGTTCGATCGTCGCGCCCAGCGCTTCCAGCGCTTTCAAGTGCAGGTCGATGGGGCGGTTGCCGATGGCGCAGCCGCCCGGCAGCGAAACCGTGGCTTCACCACCGCGCGCCAGCATGGGGCCAAGCACCAGTATCGACGCGCGCATCTTGCGCACCAGATCATACGGGGCGACCGTGGATGTCAGCCGCGTGGCCTGCAGCGTCATCACCCGGCCGAAATCTTCGGGCCGCGCGCCTGCGATGGATGTGGACACGCCGAACTGGTTCATCAGGTGCTGGAACCCGTCGATATCGGCAAGACGCGGCAGGTTGCGCAGGGTCAGCGGTTCGTCTGTCAGCAATGCGCAAGGCAGCAGTGTCAGTGCCGAATTCTTGGCGCCGGAAACCGGAACCGTGCCTGAAAGGCGCTTGCCGCCGCGAATGATGATCTTGTCCATTGGCGTCGTTTAACCGGTTTGCCGTCACGCGCAAGCATGACGCACACTGTAATATGTTCGAAGCGGTGTTGACATTTTCCCTAAGTAATTGTGCAGTGCAATAAGTGTGCGCAACATAGCATGGATGACCCTGCAGCATGACGTCGATCAATCAGAAAAAGCCGATCCGCAAGGCGGTGTTCCCCGTGGCCGGGCTTGGCACGCGCTTTCTTCCTGCCACAAAGGCCATTCCAAAGGAAATGCTGCCGATCATCGACCGCCCGCTGATCCAGTATGCCGTTGATGAAGCACGAGAAGCTGGCATCGAGCAGCTGATTTTCGTGACGGGCCGTGGCAAGACCGCGATTGTTGAACATTTCGACACTGCATTCGAGCTTGAGCGCACAATGCGCGACCGCGGTAAAGATCTGGAAGTGCTGGCTGCAACCCGTATTCAACCGGGCAATCTGGTGACCGTGCGGCAGCAGGTTCCGATGGGCTTGGGTCATGCCATATGGTGCGCGCGCGCTGTGGTGGGTGATGAACCTTTCGCCATCTTCCTGCCGGACGAAATGATGGTCGGCTCGCCGGGCTGCATGAAGCAGATGGTCGATGCCTATAACGAAGTGGGCGGCAACCTGATTTCCGTGCTGGAAGTGCCGGAAGCAGAAGTTTCAAGCTATGGGGTGATCGCTCCGGGTGCGAAGATTTCCGACAGCCTGACCGAAGTTACGGCGTTGGTCGAAAAGCCCAAGCGGGAAGAAGCGCCGTCCAACCTCATCATTTCCGGCCGCTATATCCTTCAGCCTGAAGTGATGCGCATGCTGGAAGGTCAGGGCAAGGGCGCGGGCGGCGAAATCCAGTTGACCGACGCCATGGCGCGGATGATCGGGCAGCAGCCCTTCCACGCGGTCAAGTTCGAAGGTCGCCGTTTCGACTGCGGCAGCAAGGCCGGTTTCGTTGAAGCCACGCTTTCGCTTGCGCTTGAACGCGATGATATGGCCGATGAAGTGCGCGCCATCATGCGCCGCTTGCTGGCAGATTGATTGTCCAGTGCCGGGCCTTGCGCAAATCGAGGCCCGGCAACAGGATCAATCCCCGCGAAGATAGGCCACGCACATGCGGCCCAGTTCGCGCTTCAGCACTTCCCAGTCATAATCGTGCGCGGCCTCGCCGCTGGACCCAAGGCTTAACTGGCGGGCCAGCGTGGCAAACACGATCTTGTAAGCAGATGTGGCCTTGGTTTCGTGGTCGCTGCCACCGAAAGAATCCCTGTAGCGCAGCATTGCATCCATGCCGCGCCGCGTTGCCATCAGCGCGTGGTCCTTGCCCGGCTTGGATACCAACGGGTCAAACGACGCACGTTCCATCGCCAGCCGCAAAAGCGGGGCGTTAAGTCGCAGGACTTCGGCATATCCGGCCACATAACGCGGCATGAATTCTTCCAGCGTGTCTGACATCGCCAGAATTTCCGCCATCATCACTTCTTCGGCTTGTGCCAGATCTTCCAGCACGCGGGCGATCACCGCACGAACCAGATTTTCCTTGCTCTGAAACCGCAGATAGATGGACCCGATGGAGACATTACCGCGCTGGTTGACGTCCTGCAGCGTGAAATCTTCACTGCCGCGTTCCAGCATCAGTTCGCGTGCGGCCACCAGCATGCGTTCCAGCGAAGCCTTGCTGCGGCCCTGCTGGGGTTTGCGGCTTACCGTTTCCACCGCAAGACCAGTTTCAGATGTCTGCTTGTTTGCGCCCCGTGGCATGCTTTATGATATCCGCCGATAAAAGAATTGCAGTTCTAGAATTTATGCGCTGGCATTCTTGGCATGAATTGTGGCCCAACGTGAAGTCAAAAATGGGCAGGAGCGATCCGGGGATTGCCTGACCTCGGATCACTATATAGAAATAGAATGGAATTTCTAATGACAGCGTTGACAGGGAGATCGATGGTGCGTCGTTTGCGGATGGGGATGATTGGTGGCGGACCGGGGGCGTTCATTGGTCCGGTTCATCGTTTTGCGGCAGAGATGGACCGTGAAATTGAACTGGTGGCCGGTGTGTTCTCCAGCGATGCGGCCCGCAGCGCGGCAGCAGGCGAAAGCTACAGGATTGATCCTGCACGCGCTTATCCTTCGCTTGATGCGATGTTCGCTGGCGAAGCCGCGCGCGACGACGGCATTGATTTCGTGTCCATTGTCACCCCCAACCACAATCACCTGCCATCGGCGCGCGCGGCACTGGCCGCGGGCCTGCCGGTCATCACCGACAAGCCGTTGACCGCCACTCTGGCCGAAGCGCATGAATTGGCGGGCTTGGTCGCATCGGCAGGGCTGCCGTTCGGGGTGACCTATACTTATTCCGGTTACCCGCTGGTGCGTGAAGCGCGCGCCCGCATCGCCGCTGGAGAAATCGGCACGATCCGCAAGGTCGTTGTCGAATATCCGCAAGGCTGGCTGGCGGGTGAAGCCGTGGGCAAGCAGGCCGAATGGCGCGTCGATCCGACCAAGGCGGGTCTTGGCGGTTGTATTGGCGATATCGGCGTTCACGCCTTCCAGCTTGCCGAATTCGTCACTGGCCTGCGCGTGACTGAAATGCTGGCCGATCTTGGCGCGGTGGTGCCGGGGCGTCTGCTGGATGATGATTGCACCATCCTGCTGCGTTTCGACAATGGTCAACCTGGGGGCGCGCGCGGCGTGCTGCTGGCCAGCCAGATCGAAGTGGGTGAACTGAATGGTCTGCGTATCCGCGCCTACGGCGACAAGGGCGGAATCGTGTGGAAGCAGGAAGTGCCCAACACCCTGACCATGCACAGCCTCGACGGGCGGACCGAGATCATCCATGCCGGCGGAAGCCAGCTTGGCCCGGATGCAGCATCGCGCACTCGCACTCCGGCAGGACATCCTGAAGGCTATCTCGAAGCCTTTGCAAACCTTTACCGCGATTTTGCTGCGCTGGTGCGCGGTGAAACCGCCCCGCTGCTACCCGGCATTGCCGATGGTGTGCGCGGCATGACCTTTATCGATACCGCCGTTTCGGCCAGCCGCGCCAAGGCGGGCTGGGTCAAGCTGGAAGGCTGAGGAGAGAGATATGAAGACCATCAAGGGACCGGGTATTTTCCTTGCCCAGTTTGCAGGCGATACCGCCCCGTTCAACAGCCTGGAAGCCATTGCCGATTGGGTGGCGGGCCTTGGCTACAAGGGCATTCAGATTCCCAGCTGGGACGCGCGCCTGTTCGATCTTGAAAAGGCCGCCACCAGCCAGACCTATTGTGATGAAATCACCGGTATGTTGGCCGACAAGGGCCTCAGCATTACCGAGCTTTCGACTCACCTTCAGGGCCAGCTCGTGGCTGTGCATCCCGCATTCGATGCCCAGTTCGATGGCTTCGCTCCAGCGTCCGTCCATGGCAATCCTGCCGCGCGGCAGGAATGGGCCGTCCAGCAGTTGAAGTATGCGGCAAAGGCCAGTGCAAATCTGGGTCTCAAGGCTCATGCCTCGTTCTCCGGTGCTTTCGCATGGCCCTATTTCTATCCTTGGCCCGCGCGTCCCGCAGGACTGGTCGAAGATGCCTTTGACGAACTCGCCCGCCGGTGGAAGCCGATCCTTGACGTGTTCGATGATAACGGCGTCGATGTGGCTTATGAAATCCACCCCGGCGAAGACCTGCACGATGGCGTGACGTTCGAAATGTTCCTCGAACGTGTGGGCAACCACCCGCGCGCCAACATCTTGTACGATCCCAGCCATTTCGTGCTGCAGCAGCTCGACTATCTGGCTTTCATCGACATCTATCACGAACGCATCAAGTGCTTCCATGTGAAGGATGCCGAGTTCCGCCCGAACGGTCGTTCAGGGGTCTATGGCGGTTACCAATCGTGGGTTGATCGTCCAGGTCGCTTCCGCAGCCTTGGTGATGGTCAGGTCGATTTTAGCCAGATTTTCAGCAAGATGGCAGCCAATGACTTTGCCGGTTGGGCCGTGCTCGAATGGGAATGTGCGCTCAAGCATCCCGAAGTGGGGGCAGCCGAAGGTGCGCCCTTCATTGACCGCCACATCATCAAGGTGACAGAGCACGCTTTCGATGATTTTGCGGCAGGTGGCGCTGATCGTGCCCTTAACGCCAAGCTGATGGGCATCGGCTAAGCGAAAAATTTCGCGTCACAATAAGTTCAGGACGAACCACAAAAAAGCGTCGACCGGAGTCATCCGGTCGGCGCTTTTTCTTTATCTGCGCCAAGTATTTCATTCATGAAATTTATCAAGAATCATAAAATCAATTTTCTTTCTGTATCTGGAGGTCGGGCGTAGTCCTATTGTCAGGGAAGGACTCGCTATCTCGGTTACACAGCCATCCAAAGGCTGGGCCTATGGCAACTGAAAGAATCACTATTTTACCCAATGCCCGTTCTGCGGCAGTGCCCGAAAAGCCAGTGAAAACGGGCTTTCGCCGACAGGCTTGACAACGGTTCATTTTCAATAGAATTTATGTTCTAGTTTTTAAAATTCTAATCCGTTAAACGGTAGCGCGTCATCAGGCGCCACATGGGGAGGAAAGCCATTATGCCGAAGTCACTCTACACTCGTGCCCTTTTTGCAGGGGCATCTGCTCTTGCGTTTGCCCTTCCGGCGCACGCGCAGGAAAGTGCTGCGAACGAGGTTGATCCCAACGTCATCATCGTCACCGCGCAGAACCGTGCACAGAACGTCAACGACGTTCCCATTGTGATGAACGTGGTTGGTGCGGAAGAACTGCAGAACGCAGGCTTCTCGAACATGAATGACGTGGGCAAGATCGCCCCGGTCGTCCAGCTCAACCAGGATCAGGGCACGGTTAAAGTCACCGTCCGCGGTGTCGGCACCGGCTCGGCTGACGAAGCGCAGGACACCTCGGTCGTCGTCAACGTCGATGGCGAATATATCAACCGCCCCAACGTGCTGGGCGTTTCGATGTTCGACATGGATCGCGTCGAAGTGCTGCGCGGCCCGCAGGGCACGCTCTATGGCCGTAACTCGACCGGCGGTGCCATCAACTTCATCACCCGCAAGCCGGGCAAGGATTTCGGTGCCAACTTCGTTGCCAGCTACGGCAACTATGATGCTGTGCGCCTCGATGGCGGGGTCGACGTTCCGGCAGGCGATATCGCCGCGCTGCGCGTTGCAGGCTTTTATGAAAAGCGTGACGGCTACATCTATCACCCAAACCTGAATGCGCGTTCGGACGACAACGAAGCTTACGGCGGTCGCGCTTCGCTGCGGCTTGATCCCACGGACAAGCTGTCGATCAATCTGGCTGGCGAATATGCCGAACGTCACTTCACGCCAGCTGCGTTCGCCTATGCCGATCTCAATGCTGTCGGCCCCAAGGGACCGGGTTGCAATGCCAGCGGTTTTGAACGTGTCGCACCTGCTTACGCGCAGACGCTTTGCATTCCTTCGACGACTAATCTGCTGAGCGGTGTCGATCGCAGCTCCTATACTGGTCCGGCCTTCGGCCTTGGCAATATCGACCAGAAGACCTGGGCGGTGCGCGGCCGTATCGCCTATGAATTCAGCGATGCTGCAACGCTCAGCTACATCGGCGGCTATCGCAACTTCGATCAGGGCAGCTTCCTGACCTTGCCGGTGATCTATCGTTCGTTCACCTTCGAAGACGTGGCCAAGACGCAAAGCCACGAACTGCGCCTCAACGGCGAAGTTGGCGGCGTTATCTATCAGATTGGCGGCTTCTACTTCAAGGAACAGCTCAACCGCGAAAACGGCTTCTTCCTCCCGATTGGCGCGAACGGCACCTATCTGTCGTATTTCGTCCGCAACGTCACCAGCGACAGCAAGTCGCTGTTCGGCCAGGTTGAAGTGCCGGTGGCTGAAACCGTCACGTTCGTCGGTGGTCTGCGCTACACCAAGAACTCGCGCGACGCGCTTTACAAGAACGGCTCTGCCTTCG
Organism: Novosphingobium sp. SL115; assembly: GCF_026672515.1. Taxonomy (GTDB): domain Bacteria; phylum Pseudomonadota; class Alphaproteobacteria; order Sphingomonadales; family Sphingomonadaceae; genus Novosphingobium. Next base: position 1,122,379 of record NZ_JAPPRG010000002.1, read on the forward strand.
CCCGCTACGTCTATAACAGCAACGGCACAGTCACTGTCATCGGCGGACCCAACCCGGCACTGTTCAATGCTGGTTCAGCGCGCAAGGATGTTGACGCGATCAATGCGCAGGTGCTCAACCTGGGCAGTGAAGAAGACAAGATCACCTGGCTTGCTGGCGTAAACTACAAGCCCAACTCCGACACGCTTATCTTCGCCAAGGCGTCGACTGGCTTCAAGGGCGGCGGCTTTGACTCGGTTGGCATTTATAAGCCTGAAACCAACACCGCCTACGAACTCGGATGGAAGCAGTCGTTCGGTGAAACCAGCCAGCATCAGTTCAATCTTGGTGCGTTCTACTACGACTACCGCGACCTGCAGGTTTCGGTTCTGCTGGATACCACTGTCGGCGGCCAGACTTTCAATGCCGGTAAGGCGAAGATCTGGGGCATCGAGGCGTCGGGCGAATTCAAGCTCAGCGACAACGACACGTTCAGCGTTTCGGCAAACTACCTGAATGCCGAATACAAGGATCTGGCCGCGCAGTTCAACGTCTTCACCGTGGCTGGCACCGGTGCAGACCGTACCGGCGTGGGCGATCTCGATCCGAACACCGCTGGCGTGCAGCAGCCGAACTTTGCGGGCAACCGTCCGGCCTTCTCGCCGGAATGGGTCATCACCGTCGGCTACGATCACATTTTTGATCTGGCCAGCGCGGGCACGGTGACGGCATCTGCCTTCACCACGTTCAAGAGCAGCTATTTCACCGACTTCTACAACTACCGCGATGGTCAGCAGAAGGCGTTCACCCAGACCGACCTTTCGCTGCTGTGGAAGCCGGAAAGCGGTAAGTTCTCGGTGCAGGCTTTCGTCAAGAATCTCGAAGACGAACGCCCGCTGACCTACGGCAGCTTCGTTGCCGCAGGTTCCGACGACGTGTTCAACTGGCAGTTCGGTACGCCGCGCACTTACGGCGTCCGTGTCAGCGTCGACTTCTAAGTCCGGCGCCAAGGTCCAAAACAGAAAGGGGAGCGGTTCTCGCTCCCCTTTTTTTGTGCCTGCCGTTCCGGGCGAACATCACCCCCACGAAGGGTCTTTGCCTGCACGCCACTTGATGCTGCATCCGGCGCTGGGCTGCTGCGGCTGGGGCGCAGGCTTTCCCGCCAGAATCGCGTCCACTGCGCGGCGCATGTCTTCGCCGGTTACGGGCAGGTCTGTGCGCAAAGGGGCCATGCCGGGCACGGGTGGGCGGTTGATCCTGGGGCGGCTGGCATCGAACTGGCCTGCGTAATACAGCAGCCGGTCCCGGTCGTAGAGGAAGAAGTCCGGTGTGCAGATGGCGTTATAGGCCAGTGCCACGTCTTGACTATCATCGTGAAGGTAGGGGAAGGGGAACTCCTTCTCGCGCGCCAGTTTCTGCATGTGCGGATAATCGTCTTCGGGGTAATCGTCTGGCCAGTTCGTTGAAATCGCCACCACTTGCAGGCCTTTGGGCGCATATTCACGGGCAAAGTCGATGAAGCCGTCCAGCACGTGCAGTACGAACGGACAGTGGTTGCAGATGAACGCCACTAGCAGGGCAGGGCTATCGGAAAATTCTCCCAGCGTGCGGATTTCCCCGTCGGTGTCGGGCAGCGCAAAATCCGGCGCGGGTTTGCCGTAGTCAAGCTGTCGTGAAAGCCTCAGCATCTGCATCCTCCAAAATAGAATTATTATTCTTGTATTGGCAAATGCAGGTTGGGGCAAGTTTGCGCCGCAAGGGATGCGCGATGACTTTGCCTGACCCTATGCATAATGTTTGCGCTTCTGGATGGAATGCCGGGCCGATGGCTTGCATGCTGCAAAGTTTCGCTTTGCACCTTTGCAATTTTACCGTGGACAGCCCCTCAAATCCGCGCCATCGCCAAATCCGGTTAGGATTTGCGGCGGTGCCGCGCACCGTTAAGGTGACAGAAACAACGTCAGGAGTGCAGCCGATGAAGGCCCTTGTCTGCGTGAAGCGCGTGATTGACTACAACGTGAAGCCTCGAGTGAAGGCGGATGGTACGGGAGTTGATCTTGCGAACGTGAAGATGAGCATGAACCCGTTTGACGAGATCGCGGTTGAGGAAGCCATTCGCCTGAAGGAAAAGGGCGTGGTGAGCGAGATTGTGGCGGTGTCGGTGGGACCGGCCAAGGCGCAGGAAACCTTGCGCACGGCGCTGGCGATGGGCGCTGACCGGGCCATTCTGGTGCAGAGCGATGATGAGGTTGAACCTCTGGCTGTGGCCAAGATCATCAAGGGCATTGCCGATGAAGAGGCCCCCGGCCTGATCATCACCGGCAAGCAGGCGATCGACGATGACAGCAATCAGGTGGGCCAGATGGTCGCCGCACTGCTGGGCCGTCCGCAGGGCACCTTTGCCAACGAAGTTGCGGTTGAAGGCGATTCGGTCGTGGTCAAGCGCGAGGTCGATGGCGGCCTTGAAACGGTGAAGCTGGCCCTGCCCGCAGTGGTCACCACCGACCTTCGTTTGAACGAGCCGCGCTATGCCAGCCTGCCCAACATCATGAAGGCCAAGTCCAAGCCCTTGGCGAACAAGACGCCTGCCGATTACGGCGTCGACACCGCGCCCCGCCTCAAGACGCTGAAAGTCACCGAACCGCCGGTGCGCAGCGCCGGGATCAAGGTGGCCGATGTCGATGCACTTGTCGCCAAGCTCAAGGAACTGGGAGTAGCCTGATGTCGAACGTTCTCGTTTGGGTCGAACACGACAACGCATCGGTCAAGGATGCAACGCTGGCCGCCGTCACCGCCGCTGCCCAGCTTGGCGAAGTGACTGCCCTTGTCGTCGGAGCCGCCTGCGATGGCGCGGCCACTGCCGCCGCGCAGATCGCAGGCGTGGCCAAGGTCATCAAGGCTGATGACGCGGCCTATGCCAATGCGCTGGCAGAAAACGTCGCGCCGCTGATTGCGGGCCTGATGGCAGGCTACGACGCCTTTGTTGCGCCCGCCACCACCACCGGCAAGAACGTCGCCCCGCGCGTGGCCGCGCTGCTCGATGTCATGCAGATCTCGGACATTCTCTCGGTCGAAGGCCCTAAGACCTTCACCCGTCCGATCTATGCCGGCAACGCCATCGCCACGGTCGAATCCAGCGACGCCAAGCTGGTCATCACCGTGCGCGGCACCGCCTTTGCCAAGGCCGAAGCCACGGGCGGCAGCGCCAGCGTCGAAGCCGCCACCGCCACGCCCGACAGCGGCCTTTCCACCTTCATCAGCGCCGAAATCGCCAAGAGCGAACGCCCTGAACTGACCAGCGCCAAGATCATCGTATCGGGCGGCCGCGCGCTGAAGGACGCCGCGACCTTCGAAGCGACGATCACCCCGCTGGCCGACAAGCTGGGCGCGGGCATCGGCGCCAGCCGCGCCGCGGTCGACGCAGGCTACGTGCCCAACGACTATCAGGTCGGCCAGACCGGCAAGATCGTCGCGCCCGAAGTCTACATCGCGGTCGGCATCTCCGGCGCGATCCAGCACCTTGCCGGCATGAAGGACTCCAAGACCATCATCGCCATCAACAAGGACGAAGACGCCCCCATCTTCCAGGTCGCCGACATCGGCCTCGTTGGCGACCTCTTCACCATCGTACCGGAACTTACCGGGAAACTGTGAAGCCACCGGCTCAACGCTACATCAAAGGCCCCGCCTAATCAGCGGGGCCTTTTTGGTTTTCAGTGTAACAATGTGCAGCTATTTCTTCGACATGCGCAATTGTATCACGTTTCTGGCATCATCGATCGTTGCACTATGCGGCGGTTCTTTCCCGGCTGTCGCTGCCCCAAAAGTAGCTCTGCTGAACGCATCGTCGCCTTGGCAGGTCTACTATGCCGATGACAGTTGCCGCATGGGACGCACTTTCGGGGCGGGCGACGACCAGATCGAACTTGTCATGGAAAAGTTCAGCCCCGCACAGGAACTCGATGTGACCGTGGTGGGCAAGGTGTTGCGGCCCGGCAGCGGCTTGATCGTGCCATACACGGCTGGCTTCGGAAGTGATGCGGCCACGTACAAGAAGGCCGAAGCGATGAATGGCACGCTGGGGAAAGAGAAAACCCCGGTGCTGGCGCTGGGCACATTCCATATTCTTTGGCCAAAGCGGCCTGTGCTGGAAGCTGGCGCACCTGATGCCGATGCTGTCGCCAAGATCCGGCACTTTTCGCTCACCATAAATTCCCGCACGTTCGATCTGCATTTCGGTCCGCTGAAGGGTGTTATGGCCGAAATGGACAAATGCACCGCCAACCTGATGACAGGGTGGGGGCTGAACCCTCTCCAGCAGGCCAGTCTCATCAGCCCGCCCATTCCCGTGACCAGTCCTGCAGGCTGGTTGCGCAGTGGGGATTATCCGGCTGGTGCGCTCAGGAGCGGGGTAAGCAGCATGGTGTTCTTCAGGCTGATGGTGGACGCCGATGGATCGCCAGCATCCTGCCATGTTCAGCGCGGCACGATGGACGCCAGCTTTCAAAAACTGACCTGCGACCTTTTGATGAAGCGCGCCCGCTTCCATCCAGCCCGCGATGAAAAAGGCGGTCCGGTTCCCAGCTACTATGTTGAAAGCGTTCGCTGGCTCAACCGGCGCTGATGTTGCATTTTCCGCAACTGAACTTCCATCCTTCGCACTTGCGGAATCACCGCTTCAGCCGCACATAGGACAGGCCTTTCAGGCATCCTCTCCCAAACTTTCCAAGGCTGGTCTTCGGACCAGCCTTTCTTTTTGCGCAACTGACAGAAATGTTTGTTCGCCAAAGAAAAAGGGGGAAGCCCGAAGACTCCCCCCTCGATAATCCCGCGATCAGCCGTGTTCAGGCGACAAAGCGCGACAGGAATCCGTGGCTCTTGGTCACGGCGTCCAGCCGGTCCATCGCGAACGGCGGCTCCTGCTCGACGTAATAGTGTTCAACGCCGGCGGCCAGTGCGGCAGGCAGGATCTTTGCCCACTGCAGACGGCCAGAACCCACTTCGGTCGGGTCCTGGCTCATCACGTAATTGGTCTTGGTCGTGGCCTTGATGTCCTTGACGTGGACGGCCTTAACCCGGCCTTTCAGCTTGCCCAGTTCCACCACCGGGTCCAGCCCGGCCGCTGACGTCCAGCCAAGGTCCAGTTCGAAGTTGACCAGCGCAGGGTCGGTTTCCTTCACCAGAATGTCCCACCCGGTCACGCCGCCGTTCAGCGGGGCGAATTCCATGTTGTGGTTGTGGTAGCCCAGCTTGATGCCATAGGGCTTCAGCGCCGCGCCACGTTCGTTCAGCAGTTGCGCCGTGCGCTTCCAGTGGTCTGCGCCCGCCGCGCGCAGGGCATCGCCGATGGCGACCTGCGGGTTCTTGCCTTCGGGGATCGAAAAGCCTTCGGGCAGAGGGCACAGCGGCAGGAACACCTGATAGATGCCCAGCGTGTTCAGCCCATCGGCAATCTGCTGTGCGGGGCTGAGCAGGTTGAGCGCGCCGCCGGTAAACGGCCCCGGCATGTTCATGTGGATCGAGCTGTAGCGAACGCCCGCCTTGTCCGCCGCCGCGCGCAGATCGGCCGGGGTGCGGTTGTAGAAGTTGGGCAGTTCGATATCGGTAAAGCCGATCGCTGCCAGCTTGGCCAGCGTGCCGTCCAGATCCTTGGTCGGCTTGTCGCCCAGCGTGTAAAGCTGCAGCCCAATCGGCTTGCCGATCCGCTTGAAGAACGGCTTGCCGCCCTTTGCCGCGCGGGCAAAAACAGGCGTTTCCGCCATGGCCAGCGCCCCTGCCGCACCCAATGCGGCCAGCAGCGAACGACGGTCGATAATGGTTGAAGTCATCTCGGAATCTCCCGAATTTTGATTACGCGACCTTGGCTGGCCCGTGCGTGTCAGGACGGAACGCCACCAGCAGCAGCAGCGCGCCAAGAGCTGCAAGGCCCGCAGGCACCAGGAACACCGTGGTATAATCCACCACGCCGTCCGGCCCGGTCAGGTTGGCGACAATGGCCGGGAAGGCGAAGCTTGCCACCATGTTGCCCACGCCCAGAATCAGCAGGTTGAACAGCCCCTGCGCCGATGAACGCACATCCTTGGGGAAGGCTTCGTCGACGAAGATGTACACGGTGGCAAAGAAGAAGGCGTAGCAGATGCCATGCAACAACTGCACCGCGATGATCGCCGGAATGCTGTCTGCCATAAACGAGAACGCCAGGAAGCGCGCCGCGTGGCCAAGGATGCCCACGATCATCGTCCAGCGCCAGCCTAGCTTGGCCAGAACCGTGCCCAGCACCAGCATGGTCAGGATTTCGGCGACCTGCCCAAGGCTGAGCACCACCATGGAAAGGTTGCCGGCAATGCCCACGCGGTTGGTCAGGAACGCATCCGACAGCACGAAGTAGCCGTTGTGAACAACCGAATCGATGAAGGTGACAAGGAACAGTACCGCCACCACCGGCTTCTTCAGCAGGCCCAGCGCGCGCCGCCATGCCAGCTTGTCCACATCGCCGCCGGTCTTGGGCGGGGTGTGGGGCAGGGTCAGCGAGAACGCTGCCATCACGAACGAGATTACCGCCGCAACCACGAAGATCAGCCGTACTTGCGATGCATCGGCCTGTGCGCCCAGCAGGAACACAAAAGGCCAGCTTGCCATGATCCAGCCGACGGTGCCGCCTGACCGCACCGACCCGAACTCAGCCGGATTGGGCAGGTGGGTAAACGCTACCGTGTTGGTCACCGACAGCGTCGGCACATAGACAAGGCTGTAGATCATGTAGCAGACGAAGAACGGCACGAAGCTGCTGCTGAAGGCCACGCCCAGCAGCGCAAGGCCGCCGATAACATGGCTACCAGCCAGAAACTTTTCAGCCGAGAACGTGCGGTCGGCAAACTGGTTGGAGAAAAAGATCCCCACCACCGATGCAATGCCCCAGCATGTGCCGATCAGACCCTGCTGACCCGCGCTGAATCCCAGCATTCCCATATAGGGGAACAGCTTTGGCGCCCATGCGCCCCATACCGCCAGTTGCAGCGCCATCATGACGAACAGGCGAATTTTTAGTGACAGCGTTGACAATTTCAGCCCCTCGATCCCATACCCTTTGCCAAGGATAGTCGCCGCAAGCGCGCTAAGACGCAACACGATTTTGAACGGGAGAGTGGCAGATGCAAGGTATTCCTTTGGAAAGGCGTGATTTTCTAGGTTCTTTGGCTGCCATTTTGGGCGTGTCGATGCTCCCTGCAAGCGCTCTTGCCGCGAATCCAGCCCCTGCTTTGCCCGCGCCGCAGATGGCTTTGGTCAAAGCTCTGGCCGACACTTACATCCCGCGCACCGATACACCGGGTGCGGTCGATGCAGGCGTGCCTGCGCTGTTTGCCGCCATGTTGGCAAAATGGGCTGCGCCTGCAACCCGGACCGCCTTCCTTGCCCGGCTTGACGCAATCGATGCCGCGGGAATGATGGCCAAGGGCAAGGCGTTTTCCAAGCTGTCCGCCAAGGACCGTCTGGCCGTGCTCAAGGCCTATGACGCGGCGAACTTTTCTGCGCCCGATTACAAGCGGATGCGCGATTTGTTCCTGATTCTCTATTACAATTCCGAACCCGGCGCGACGCAGGAACTGCGTTACGAACATGCACCGGGCGCGTTCGAACCATCGCTGCCCATCACGTCTGAAACGCGCGCATGGGCGGGCATGTCGTTCTTCTGATTTCTGCATGATTTACGCGCTCAACGGAGTGCGGGGAGAGAATACAATGTTTGACGCAATCGTCATCGGATCGGGCATGAGCGGCGGTATTGCCGCCAAGGAACTGTGCGAACGCGGCCTCAAGACGCTCGTGATCGAGCGTGGCAAGAAAATGGAACATGGCGCGTCCTATACCGACATGCTCCAGCCGTGGGACGTGCCCAACGCAGGCGCCATTCCCGAAGAAGAACTGGCCCGCGATTACCAGATTCAGCGTCACTGCTATGCCGTTTCCACCGCCACCCAGCAATATTGGGTAAAGGACAGCGAACACCCCTATTCGATGCCTGAAGACAAGCCGTTCTGGTGGATTCGCGGCTATCACCTTGGCGGGCGTTCGATCATGTGGGGCCGTCAGACCTATCGCATGTCGGAAATGGATTTCCAGTCCAACGCGCGCGACGGCCACGGTGCCGACTGGCCGATTCGCTATGCCGATCTTGCCCCGTGGTATGACCACGTTGAAACCTTCATCGGCGTTTCCGGTTCGATGGAAGGGCTGCCGCAGCTTCCCGATGGCAAGTTCCTGCCTGCCATGGCGATGAACGACGGCGAAAAGGCGTTCAAGGCTGGGGTGGAAAGCAATTTCCCCGATCGCAAGGTCATCATCGGTCGCTGTGCCCACCTGACCGAGCCGAAAGAGCATCACACGGCATTGGGCCGCAACCAGTGCATGAACCGCTCGCTGTGCGAACGCGGCTGCTCGCTGGGCGCCTATCACTCCAGCCTGTCCTCGTCGCTTCCGGCGGCAGAGGCGACCGGCAATCTGACCATTGTAACCGATGCCATCGCCCATTCGATCATCACCGATCCCAAGACGGGCAAGGCTACCGGCGTCCGCGTGATTGACCAGAACACCAAGGAAGGCCGCGTTTACGAAGCGAAGGTGATATTCCTCAACGCCTCGACCATCCCCACCGCGCAGATCCTGCTCAATTCCAAGAGCGAAGCCCATCCGCGCGGCCTTGCCAACTCGTCGGACATGGTGGGCCGCGGTCTTACCGATCACCTCTATGGTCTGGGCTATGCGGCGATCATGCCGGGACCGGAAACAGTCTATAAGGGCCGCCGTCCGAACGGGCTTTATATCCCACGCTATCGCAACCTGCCGGGCGGTGCCGAAGAAACCGATTTCGTGCGTGGTTATGGTTTCCAGGGTTCGGTGCAGCGCACCGGCTGGCGCTCGGTCGCCTCGTCCACGCCGGGCGTTGGCGTGGAACTCAAGGACCGCGTGCGCAAGCCGGGCGATTGGATGACATTCTTTTCAGGCTTTGGCGAAATGCTGCCCGATCCCAACAACCGCGTCACGCTCCACGCCAGCAAGGTCGATCAGTGGGGCATTCCGCTGGTCCACATCGATTGCGCCCATGGCGAAAACGACAAGAAGATGGCCAAGGCCATCCTTGCCGATGGCAAGGCGATGATCGAAGCGGCTGGCGGCAAGATCGTGCAGGCGCGCACCGAACTGGTGCCGCCGGGCCTTGGTATCCACGAAATGGGCACGGCCACCATGGGCAAGGATCCCAAGACGTCGGTGCTGAACAAGTACAATCAGGCGCATGACGTGCCCAACCTGTTCATCACCGATGGCGCGGCCATGGCATCCGGCGGCTGCCAGAACCCCTCGCTCACCTACATGGCGCTGGCGGCCCGCGCGGCACACCACGCGACCGAATTCCTCAAGGCGGGCACGATCTGATCGCAGCGATCAGATAGGCCCACAAACAAGGCCGGGAAGCGTTGGGGCTTCCCGGCCTTTTTACTGTCAATCAGGCAGAATTAGACCCGGTTGATAAGGTTTTCGCACCATTCCTGACGGCCCGACTTGCGCACCGGCGCAAGGTTGCGCTCCACCGCGATGTCGGCAATCCCGGCCAGCGATGCGCCATCGGCGTGGATTGCGCGGCCCAGTTCACCCTGCCACCCGGCATAGCGTTGGGCCCGGAATGCATCCAGCTTGCCATCTTCGATCAGCGCGGCGGCCTTGATCAGCGCGTGGGCGATCGTGTCGATCCCGCCGATGTGGCCGTGGAACAGGTCTGCCGCGTCAATCGACTGGCGGCGCACTTTGGCATCAAAATTGAAGCCGCCGTCGGTGAACCCGCCCGAACGTACCAGTTCCAGTAGCGCCAGCGTCAGTTCTTCGACCGAATTGGGGAATTGGTCGGTGTCCCAGCCGTTCTGGTGATCGCCACGGTTGGCGTCGATCGAACCCAGAATGCCCAGCGCACGCGCCATCGCCAGTTCATGCTCGAACGTGTGGCCCGAAAGCGTGGCGTGGTTGGCCTCGATGTTCACCTTGACCTCGTTCTCAAGGCCAAAACGCTTGAGAAAGCCGTAAACGGTCTGGGTGTCGAAGTCGTACTGGTGCTTGGTCGGCTCGTGCGGCTTGGGTTCGATCAGGATCGTGCCCTTGAACCCGATCTTGTGCTTGTGGTCGACCACAAGGCTCAGGAAACGGCCAAAGTTTTCCTGCTCGATGCCGATTTCGGTGTTCAGAATGCTGTCATAGCCTTCACGACCGCCCCACAGCACATAGTTCGCGCCGCCCAGCCGGTGCGTCGCTTCCAGCGCATCGCGCACCTGGCTTGCGCCCCATGCGAACACTTCCGGATCGGGATTGGTGGCAGCGCCTGCCATGTAACGCGGATGGCCAAACAGGTTGGCTGTGCCCCACAGCAGCTTGCGGCCATGCTTGCCCTGAAGTTCTTCAAGGTGATCGACGGCTTGCGCAAAGCTCTTGCGGAAATCGCTGATCCCGTCGGCATCGGCCATCACGTCAACGTCGTGGAAGCAATAGAACGGCACGTCCAGCTTCTCGACAAACGACAACGCTGCTTCGCGCTTGGCAGCCGCGTTCTTGGCATCCATCGGGCCTTGCAGCCACGGACGGGTGAATGTGCCCGCGCCAAACACATCGCTGCCCGGCCAGCAGAAGGTGTGCCACATGCACACCGCAAAGCGCAGGTGGTCTTCCATGCGCTTGCCCAGGATCACGCGGTCCTTGTCATACCAGCGATAGGCAAGGTCGTTGTCGCTGTCCGGACCTTCGTAACGGACCGTGGCGAACTCGGCAAAATAGTCGGCAGACATCATGCTTCCTTTCAGAGAATCTGTGTGGCGGCACCGGCCCGCTCCCCCGGCCCGACCACCCGACAGGATATCCTATGGGTGGTCGGGCCGGGGGAGCGGGCCGGTGCCGTAAACATCAAAGAGCGCGAACAGCGCCATAGGCGGCGCGGAATGCGGCAAGTTTCGGGGCTAGCCGTTCGGCCAGTTCCCGGTCAGGTTCGATTGAATGGGAAAGCGGCGGGCGGGCGCAAACCTGCGCCGCATCGGCCCCGGTCACGGCCATCTGCGCCAGCTTGGCCGCGCCCAGTGCCGGGCCAACCTCGCCCCCTTCCAGATAGTCCAGCCGCACGTTCAGCACCGATGCCAGAATGCGGCCCCAGTGGCGCGACCGCGCTCCGCCGCCAATCACTGACAGTGCCGAAATCTGCGTCCCAGCCTCGCGCAGCGCGTCCAGCCCATCGGCATGGGCAAAGGCCACACCTTCCAGCACGGCGGCGGCCATCTGCTCCGGCCCGCTTTCGTTGCCCAGCCGCAGGAACGCCCCGCGCACCGCAGGATCGTTGTATGGCGTGCGCTCGCCCGACAGATAGGGCAGGAACAGTTCCGGCCCGCTTGCAGGGTCCGCCCTTTCCGCCAGCGCCAGCAGCCCCGGCACATCCACGCCCATCACCTTCGCCGCCCAGTCAAGGCAGCTGGCGGCGGACAAATGCACGCTCATCTGGTGCCACAGCCCCGGCAGGCAATGGCAAAAGGCATGGACTGCCCGCGCCGGATTGGGCCGGAAATCGCGCGTCGCCACAAAGATCACGCCCGATGTGCCTAAAGATAGCAGCGCATCGCCATCATTCACCACACCAACGCCCGCCGCACCGGCAGCATTGTCGCCGCCGCCCGCTGCCACCGGCACCTGTGCCATGCCCCAGCGCGCGGCCACATCGGCGCTCAGCACGCCCGTCACCGCATTGCCTTCGTACAGCTTGGGCATCATGTCGCGGGAAAGCCCACACGCCGCCAGCATCGCGTCAGACCAGTCGCGCGCCGCCACGTCCAGCCACAGCGTCCCCGCGCTGTCGGCCATGTCCGCAGCCTTGTCCCCGGTGAGCGCCAGCCGCACGTAATCCTTGGGCAGCAGGACGGTGCGCACTTTTGCAAACACTTCCGGCTCATGGTTGCGCACCCACAACAGCTTGGGCGCGGTAAATCCGGGCATGGCGATGTTGCCGGTAATGGCGCGGGTCCGTGGTTCTGCCGCTTCCAGTTCGGCGCATTCGGCCATGCAGCGCCCATCGTTCCACAGGATTGCGGGGCGCAGCGGCCTGTCATCGGCACCCAGCAGCGTTGCCCCGTGCATTTGCCCGGCAAGACCCACGCCTTTCACCGCGCGGCGCAGATCTGCCGGAAGGCCCAGCACTGCCGCTTCGGTCGCCGCCACCCACGAATCGGGGTCTTGTTCAGACCACATCGGCTGCGGACGGCTCACCTCCAGCGGGGCGCTCGCCTGCGCGGCAATCGCGCCATTTTCCTCCAGCAACACGGCTTTCACGCCGGACGTGCCGATATCGATTCCCAGGAACATGAACTCGCCTTCCGCTTCCGTCTCCGCTCTTGACGTTAGCGCTAACATTGCCATGATGGCAAGAGGCGGTTTGCAGGCAAAGACGAACCGCCTAACAAGGGATCGGATGACGGGCGTAATCACACAGACTGAACGGCAAAGCAGGCGGCGCGCCAGTGCGGGGGCGACCGTGGCCGATGTCGCGCGCCTTGCAGGGGTTTCCGCCATGTCGGTCAGCCGCGTGGTCAATTGCGATCCCGGCGTTACCGATGCGACGCGCGAAAAGGTGCAGGCCGCCATTGCCGCGCTGGGATATGTTCCCAATCCCGCCGCGCGCAGTCTTGCTGGCGCCCGGCAATTGCGCATCGCGCTGCTCCACGCCAACCCCAGCGCGGCCTACCTCAGCGAATTTCTGATCGGCAGCCTTGGCGCGGCTACGGCCAGCAACGCCATGCTGGTGGTCGAACAATATGACCCGCCCGAATCCGCCCCGCATCTTGCCGCCCGCCTGCGCAAGCACCGCGTCCATGCCGTGCTGCTGCCCCCGCCCTTGTGCGATGACGCCGCCGTCATCGCGGCGCTTTCAGCAGAAGGGCTGACGCTGGCCCGCATCGCCACCGGCGCGCCCGATCTTGGCGGCCACGCCGTTACCATCGATGATCGCGCCGCCGCCCACGCCATGGCCACGCACCTTGTCGCGCAGGGCCACCGCCGCATTGGCTTCATCACCGGAAACCCCAATCAAACCGCCAGCGCCCTGCGCCTTGAAGGCTTCACCGCCGCGCTGGAACAGGCGGGCGTCGCGCCCGATCCCGCGCTTATCGCCGCGGGCGATTTCACCTATCGCTCAGGCCTTGCCGCTGCCGAAACGCTGCTGGCCCTGCCGCACCGCCCCACCGCGATCTTCGCCAGCAACGACGATATGGCCGCCGCCGCTGTCGCCGCCGCGCATCGGCTGGGGCTGGACGTGCCGCGCGATCTTTCGGTCACCGGGTTTGACGATACCGCCATGGCCACCGCCACCTGGCCCGAACTCACCACCATTCGCCAGCCCGTTGCCGCCATGTCGCAGGCCGCCGTGCGTTTGCTGGTCGAAAGCGGACGACCGGGCGCGGGCACGCAAGCGCGCCAGCAAAGACTGGAATTCGAATTGATCCAACGGGGGTCTGATGGCCCCGCGCCTGCCAATTGAACACCCGCAAAGGGGAAGGGGAGAGCAATGTCTGAAAATCCGCCAGCAGCGGGCAATATCGGCTTCATCGGCCTGATCGTCGCGGTCGCCACCATCGGCGGCTTCATGTTCGGCTATGATTCCGGCGCGATCAACGGCACGCAGGACGGCCTGAAACACGCTTTCGGGCTGGGTGAGGCGGAACTGGGCCTGACCGTCAGCGCGCTTCTGCCGGGTTGCGCGCTGGGCGCATTCCTTGCGGGCCGCTTTGCCGATATCTGGGGCCGCCGCGCGGTGATGATGATGGCCGCAGGGCTGTTCATCCTGTCCGCACTGGGTTCCGGTGCTGCCCCTTCCGCACTGATCCTTGCCATCGCCCGCTTCTTTGCAGGCGCAGCGGTCGGCGCAGCCAGCGTGCTGTCGCCCGCCTACATTTCCGAAGTCACCCCCGCGCATATCCGGGGCCGTCTGTCCAGCGCGCAGCAGGTGATGATTATTTCGGGCCTCACCGGCGCATTCCTTGCCAACTATTGGCTGGCGGGCGCGGCGGGTTCTTCGCTCGGCGCATTCTGGGGTGGCTATCCTGCATGGCGCTGGATGTTCTGGGTTCAGGCTGTGCCCGCGCTGTTGTTCCTCGGCACCCTGCTGCTCATTCCTGAAAGCCCGCGCTTCCTGGTGGCCAAGGGCCGCATCGAAGACGCCCGCGCCGTTCTGGCCAAGCTGTTCGGCAGCCAAACTGCCGACACCAAGCTGGCCGAAATCCGCGCCTCGCTTGCCACCGATCATCAGCCCAGCCTTGCCGATATCAAAAAGCCCGGCGGCGGCTGGCGGCCCATCGTCTGGGTCGGCATCGGCCTTGCCGTGTTCCAGCAACTCGTCGGCATCAATGTGGTGTTCTATTACGGCGCGGTGCTGTGGCAGGCGGTCGGTTTTTCCGAAGCCGACGCGCTCAAGATCAACATCCTGTCAGGCGTCGTCTCCATCGCCGCCTGCCTCATCTCCATCGGCCTTGTCGATAAGTTGGGCCGCAAGCCCTTGCTGCTCATCGGCTCTGCCGGGATGACCGTAACGCTGGGCGTGCTGGCATGGTGCTTTGCACAGGCCTCTACCGGCCCGAACGGCGCGATGATCCTGCCGGATAACGTCGGTACCATCGCGCTCTATGCCGCCAACATCTATGTCGTGTTCTTCAACATGAGCTGGGGCCCGGTCATGTGGGTCATGCTGGGCGAAATGTTCCCCAACCAGATGCGCGGCTCGGCCCTTGCCGTGGCAGGCGCGGCGCAATGGCTGGCCAACTTCGCGGTAAGCTCAAGCTTCCCATGGGCTGCCAGCAACATCGGCCTGCCCATCACCTACACCGCCTACACCCTCTTCGCCGCGCTCTCGCTGGTGTTCGTGTGGACCTCGATCAGCGAAACCAAGGGTAAGGAACTGGAAGCGATGGAGGGGTAGCAAGTCGGCTCAAATCCTCCCCATCTGTGCTGCGCAAAGACGGGGAGGATCGCTGGCATCAAACCGCCTTCCACCGCATCGGCATGGTCTTGAACCCGCCAACAAAGGTCGAATTTACCCGGCTTGGCTCACCCGCCATTTCAAGGCTCTCCACCCGGTCCAGCAGCACGTCCAGCAACACGCGCATTTCAAGCCGCGCCAGATGCAGGCCCAGGCACTGGTGCGACCCCGCGCCAAAGGCCAGATGCCGGTTGGCGGGCCGCGTCGGGTCAAATTTGCGCGGGTCGGGGAACTGCGCCGGATCGTGGTTGGCCGCGACATAGTTCAGCATCAGCCAGTCGCCTTGCGCAATCTGCTGTCCGGCAAGCTCGGTATCCTTGGCCGCCGTGCGCATGAAGTGCTGCACTGGCGTCGTCCAGCGGATCGCTTCTTCGACAATTCCCGGCAACAGACTGCGATCGGCCTTGGCCCGCGCAAACAGGTCAGGATCGCGCGCCAGTGCCAGCGCGGCCCCCGCTGACGATGCCGATGTCGTATCGTGCCCGGCGCTGGCGGTGATGATGTAATAGCCCGCGGTGTCGCGGTCGCTCATCGGTTCGCCATCGACGAGCGCATTGGCAATCACTGTCGCCACGTCCTCACCGGGGTTTCTGCGCCGCTCTGCCGCCAGTCCTGCGAAATAGGCTTCGAATTCGGCCACCGCGCCCGCCACGATCTGCGAAATCTGTTCGGGTGGCAGGTTTTTCAGGCCGGATTTGTTCATGTCCTCGTCCTGCCCGCCAAACATCTGCTGGGTCAGGAACAGCATCTTCGGCTCATCCTCGGCCGGAACGCCAAGGATCTGCATCACCACATGCAGCGGGTATGGCGCGGCCACCAGCGCCATGAAATCGCCCTCATCGCCCGCGCCCAGCATCCGGTCGATCGCCTCATTGGCAATCTTGCGAATCTCGCCGTCCAGCTTGGCCAGGTTCTTGGGCATGAACCAGTCCTGCGTCAGCCGCCGCAGCTTGGGGTGCTTGGGCGCATCCATCGTCACCAGCGATTCCACCAGATGCGGGCTGCCCCCGGTAATCGCCTTGGCCAGCATGTCGCCCACGGTCAGGGTGAACACGGCAGACTTGGGATTGTTCAGGAAAGTCGCATTGTCCTTGCTCACCTTCATCGCCGCGTCAAAGCCGGATACCAGCCAGAACGGCTCATGCTCGCCCGCCGGGGGCACCACCCGCGCCACTGGCGCGGCGGCGCGCTGGGCATCAAACTGGTCCAGCAGCGGTGCCCATGCGCCATAGCTTTTGGGGTCGATCACCGCCCGGCCGATTTCGGCGGGAACGGTGGGTTCTGCAACACTCGCCATTGTCAATTCCCTCCCGCAGCCCTCAGGCCACTGCCGCTTGCGCGGCTTCATAGGCTTGCTTGTATTCATCGCGCAGCAGCCGCTTGAACAGCTTGCCGGTCGGCTCGCGCGGAAGCTCGGCGCGGAAGTCGATCTGGCGTGGCATCTTCACCCGCGAAAGCTGCGGGTTCAGCCATTCGGTCAGCTCGGCCGCCAGCGTCGGGCCAGCGTCGGCCATGTCGCGCGGTTGCACCACCGCCACCACGCGCTCGCCCATGTCCGGGTCCGGCGCGCCGATCACCGCCACGTCCGCCACCTTGGGATGCGTGACCAGCAGGTTCTCGATCTCTTGCGGATAGATGTTCACCCCGCCCGAAATAATCATGAAGCTCTTGCGGTCGGTCAGGAACAGATAGCCGTCCTCATCCATCATCCCCACGTCGCCAAGGCTGGTCCAGCCGTGCTTGTTGGTGGCATCGCGGGTCTTGTCGGGGTCGTTGTGATAGCTGAACGGATTGCCGCCTTCGAAGAACACCTGCCCCTCGGTGCGCGGTGGCACCTCGTCGCCGTCCTCGTTGCAGATGCGGATCGTGCCCAGCAGCGCCCGGCCCACCGATCCCGGCCGTTGCACCCATTCCTCGCTGGAAATGAAGGTAAAGCCGTTGCCTTCGGTGCCTGCGTAATATTCGCGGATCACCGGCCCCCACCAGTCGATCATCGCCTGCTTCACCGGCACCGGGCACGGCGCAGCGGCGTGGATCGCGCATTTCAGGCTCGATATGTCGCGCTTGGCCCGCGCTTCTTCCGGCAGTTTCAGCATCCGCACGAAATGCGTCGGCACCCACTGGCTGTCGGTCACCTTGTACTTTTCGATCAACTCCAGCGCGTGTTCGGGATCGAACTTCTCCATCGCCACCACCGTTCCGCCCAGCCGGTGGATGGTCATCGACCAGCGCAGCGGCGCGGCGTGATACAGCGGCGCGGGCGAAAGATAGACCGCGTCCCCGGTGATACCAAAAGCCTGATTGGCAATGGCGATCAGCGAATTGCCCCCGCCAATCTCCGGGTCTTCGGGCAGCGGAATACGCACGCCTTTGGGCTTGCCCGTGGTGCCCGACGAATAGAGCATGTCACACCCCGCGCGCTCATTCGCAATCGGCGTGTCCGGCATCGCAGCAAGCGCATCTTCCAGCGACATCGCGCCCGGCGTATCCAGCCGAAGCTGCGGCACATCGGGCGCAATCTTCGCCACTTCGTCCAGCACATGCGCACCATAGGCCGATCCGATCAGCAGCCGTGTCCCGCTGTCCTGCGCGATATAGGCAATCTCCGGCGCTGCCAGACGGCTCGACACCGCCACATAGACCAGCCCCGCGCGCTGCGCCCCCCATGCCAGCGCAAAGAACTCCGCCCGGTTTTCCAGGCACAGCGCAATGGTGTCGCCAATCTGCAGCCCGCGCGCGCGCAGCAATTGCGCAAACCGGTTCGATTGCGCCTCCAGTTCGGCATAAGTGATGACCTTGCCGCTGCCGCCCATGATAACGGCGGCGCGGTCAGGGTGTTGTGCGGCATGGTACTTCGGGTGAAAGTGCACCGGCCTTGTCCTCTCGTTCCCGGCGGTCGCAAAGGCCGCCATTTGGCCGGGAGTTTAACCGTTCACTTAAGTCATGCAACCGGGATTCGCACCGCGCGCGCCACACCTCCGCCCGTAATCTTGACCGTTGGCCTCACCCCGCGCCGATCCGTCAAAACTTGCGTTTGCGCCTCGCGGCTCTAGGGGAAAGCAGTGTCTCATCTGATGGAGCAATTCCCATGAAGCCCCGCGAACTTCTCGGCACCGCGCAAGTGCCCGATGGCGAGGAACTGAAGCTCTATCGCCACGATCAGGATTTCATGATCGTGCTGGGCCACAACGAATTGATGAGCACGCGCCAGAACGGCTCGGAAATCGCGCTCGCCACGCAAAGCTGGGCGCGCATTTCAAAGGCGCCGCGCCCCGCCATGCTGATCGGCGGCTATGGCATGGGCTTCACCTTGCGCGCCGCGCTGGAAAAGCTGCCACAGGACGCCCACATCACCGTGGCCGAACTG
Organism: Novosphingobium sp. SL115; assembly: GCF_026672515.1. Taxonomy (GTDB): domain Bacteria; phylum Pseudomonadota; class Alphaproteobacteria; order Sphingomonadales; family Sphingomonadaceae; genus Novosphingobium. Next base: position 1,140,771 of record NZ_JAPPRG010000002.1, read on the forward strand.
GTGCCCGAAATCATCGAATGGGCCAAAGGGCCGATGAAGGATCTTGAAGCAGGCTGCCTCGATGACCCCCGCGTCCGCCTTGTCATGGCCGATGTTGCCGAAGTCATCAGCGCCAACGCCCTCTCGGTCGGCGGCACCGGCTACGATGCCATTCTGCTCGATGTCGACAACGGCCCGGACGGCCTCGTCCGCCGGGGCAACAACCGCCTTTACACCATGCGCGGCCTGCGCACCGCCATGGACGCCCTGCGCCCCGGCGGCGTCCTCGCCATCTGGTCCGCCGCCCGCGACCCCAACTTCACCCAACGCCTGAAAGCCGCAGGCTTCACCGTCGACGAAGTGGAAGTCCGCGCCCGGACGAATGGCAAAGGCGCCAAGCATGTGATCTGGTTCGCGACGGTTTGAAGGATAGGGTGCCAAAGCGAGCGGAAATCTTGAATCTAAGATTTTGATAATACTTGCACGATACGGCTCGGGGACGCGGCACCTTGCATGCTTCACGATGTCGGAAATATTGAAGAATGGACGTAAGCTACGATAAAATTGGTGGGACTGTGGCGTCACTCCTGATTCTATGGTCGTCGATCGAAAAGGCAGCCCGCACGCAAATCGCCCTTATTACGAAGAAGGAGGCCCCTTTAAGGGTTTGCGGATCAGGGTTGTTGATACAGTGGCGAGATGCCGTCATTCAGGACAGCTCGCCGGGTTCGCTCAGGGCAGAATTGGCATCATCGCTTCAAGAAGATCTTTGCCAGAAGATCAAGGTTCGGAACGGCTTATGCCATGGTTTGAATGCCATATATTCCAGCTGTCCTGAAGAATCAGCAAAGCTGGGATGGCAGGTCAAAGGTAAATCCTACGAAATGACCTATCCTGCATTGCAGGAATATTTTCAATCCATAGCTAAGGCCGCACAAGCCATTTCGATTTTATCGACCCAAAAAGAGGGCGGTATAGAATCGCGAATGGATGATATTGCAGAAAACAGGGAATGGTGGCTGAATGAATTTGGGATACGTTTGGCTGTAAGCAACACAGTCACGTCCTAGTTGCCCTCAGCTTTCTCTGCGCTGTCATCCGCAGTGGTGAAGCTGCGGTATCCGACGTTGCCGATGCTGATCCGTCCGGCGCGGTGATCGATACTGAATATTCGATCAGATCGGTTCAGCACTGGACATAGTTTTCGGTCGAAGTTCACCCCGTGGGGCAGCACCCTGCGCGGACGCCCGCATTAAAACGCTTGATCCGATAAGCCCTAATTGCCGTCCGCATCCACCATAAAGACCATGGGCTTGCCGCGAGATTCAGGTTCCCATCCGGCCTGCAACGCGGCCCGAATACCCCGCGATACAACCGCATCGCTGACCTGAAGACGGGCTGGCCGCATGCCTTTGAGCAGACGCTTCGGCGGGGGAAATTCCAGCAAGGCGCCCCGCTTGGTGTGCTTTTGCAGCAAGGCAATGGTCATGCCTTTCCAGCCATTGGACTCGCCCCACTGCGGCTCGCTGCGCAGTTCCCATTCGTATTGATGCCCATCGACGTCGATGGTGCCGGCAAGCCTGTGGATGTTGGTCATGCAAAAACGCCTAACAGGTCCATGACTGCAAACCAACTGCGGTTGCGGTTTAGGCGGGCTTGAGGCCTTGCGCAGAAGTGCTTTGAAGGTTCCGTCCGGAATCTATACGAGCGCCGGATCGGCTGTCTCAATCGCCTTGCCCGGCTTGCGCGCCGGCAGTTCGTATGAAGGCAGATCGTCAGGATTTTGAATCACCATGAATTATCGCCATTCCTTCCATGCAGGCAACAGCGCCGATGTCGTGAAGCACAGTCTGCTGATCGCCCTCGTGCGCGCCTTGCAACAAAAGCCGAGCGCGCTGACCCTGATCGATACCCATGCCGGCTGCGGATTATATGACCTTCATGGCGACGCTGCCCAGCGCACCGGCGAAGCCACGCAGGGTGTGCTGCGGGCCTTTGTTGACCAGAACCCTTTGCTGAACGACTACCGCGCCGCCGTACAGGCGGTGAATGTCGGGGCGCATGTGGGAGGCGGGCCGCACCTCTACCCCGGCTCCCCGCGAATTCTGGCGCAGCTTCTGCGGCCGCAGGATTCCCTGATCCTGAACGAAAAGCACCCCGAAGACGTTTATGCCCTGCGCGGCGCCATGCGTGACACACCCGCGGCCGTGCATCAGCGTGATGCCTACGAGCTGTGGCTGGCAATGGTGCCGCCCCGATCCCCGCGCGGCGTGGTGGTGGTCGACCCGCCGTATGAACAGACGGACGAACGCATCCGTATCACAACCACCCTTGCCGCCGCGCAGCGCAAATGGGCGCATGGCGTGACGGTGATCTGGTATCCCCTGAAAGAGCGGTCCGCGCATGCGCACTGGAAACACCAGTTACGCAAGCTCCGCATTGCGAAACTCCTGACAGTGGAGCATTGGCTGTACGACGCCGATCAACCCGGCATCTATAACGGCGCGGGCCTGTTCATCGTCAACCCGCCCTACGCCTTCACAGAAGCGCTGCCGCCTCTGCTGGAAGCCCTGCGCGCCACGCTGGCGCCTGAGGGGCACAGGGGCGAGCTCACAATCGATTGGCTGGGCGATTAACTTCTTCCAAAGTTTGGCTATCCGCCACGACGGGTCATCACGATTGGCTTGTGGGCGAAACTCACACGCCCCGACGAGCCATGGGCCAACAAGAAAAGGGCGCCGTCACCGGCGCCCTTTTCCGCATCCTCTCCAAGATGCATTCGCTGTATCGGGCCTTTGGCCCTGATAGTCTAGCTCTTTGGGATCGACTTATTCTTCGGGGCCACCGCGGCCTTCGGCCGGGCTGTTGCTGGCGTAAATCTTGTCGCTGCTGCCCTGCATATAGGGCAGCGGGTTCACCGCTTCGCCTGCAACGCGGACTTCATAATGCAGGTGCGGGCCAGTGGAGCGGCCGGTCGAACCGACATAGCCGATTACGTCGCCCTTGCGGACCTGCTGCCCTTCGGCAACGGCCACGCGCGACATGTGGCCGTAACGGGTTTCCATCGCGCCGCCATGGTCAAGCTGCACGTACAGGCCATAACCGCCAAACCAGTCGGCCTTTTCAACCACACCATCGGCGCTGGCGCGGATCGGCGTGCCGGTGGGGGCGGAAAGGTCGATGCCCTTGTGCGCGCGACGGCCGCCCAGCACCGGGTGGGTGCGCATGCCATAGCTGCTGGAAAGGCGAGTCATCGCGACCGGAGCCAGCGACGGGATCGAAACCGAAGCGCGGCGCTGCGTCACCGGCTTGGCCGACGGCAGGATGCCGTTGTCCAGCGCTTGCCAGCTTGCAAACAGACGGCGGAATTCCTGATCGCCCTGATCTGCCGAGATACCGGCCTTCGCAGCTTCGGCGGCGCGAAGCGGGGCAGCGATATCAGCCGAAGCGGCGCTATTGGCCAGAACCGGAGCGGAGGAGAATGAAGCAACGGCGGCAAACGCACCGAGAACAGTCTTGAAGGCTTTGATGTTGACCAACATTACGACCCTTACGACCCTTTTTTGCGTTCCGGCCCAAGCCTTGTGGCTTGGATTTGGCCGACCCGCCTTAGCCCCCAGTGCGAACCCGTTTGTCAGCGGAAAGCAGGCTAAGCGCCAACCGCTTTGGGATGTTTCAGAGTTGGTCGGAACCCCCCGCCATCTCGTGCATTGGGGTATGCTGACGGTGTTGCTCTTAGGCAACCCCTGCCATGAATTCGCGCGACAAACCGGCTGATCGGCGCGCTGAGTCGTTGAACGGTGGCTTAACGGCGCCGTGAAAGTGGCGCGCAACCAGCATTTTCCATGATTCGGGAGGCTGTTCACCTCGGCTTTCGCACACTGCGATGAAATGCTTTGTGCCAAAGCGCACATGGCGAATTTCGTCGTCAACGATTCTTTGCAGGATGCGCGCCGACCGTTCATCGCCCGCCGCCAGAAACCGCGCGACCGTTCCCGGCGTCACATCCAGCGCGCGGGCTTCCAGCACCATCGGCACAATCGCCAGCCGCGCCGCCACGTCATGCGCCGTATCGCGCGCCGCGTCCCACAATCCATCATGCGCGGGCAGCGCCCCGTAAAAGCTGCCCAACGTCCGCAACCGTCGCGCCAGCAGCGCAAAATGCATGGCTTCATCGGCGGCGACCGAAAGCCAGTCGTCCACAAATTCGCGCCCCATATCCGCGCCAAAGCGCCCGGCGGCATCCAGCGCCAGATCGATCGCCACAAACTCGATGTGCGCCAGCGCATGCAGCAGCGCGATGCGCCCACGCTCCGTCCCGCCGCGCCCGCGTTTGGGCATTGCGCCGGGTGGCAGCAACTGCGGTTGGTCGGGGCGGGCGGGGGTGTCGGGTATGGGGTGGCGGAAGCAGAAATCCAGCTCGCCCGCGCGCCACCGCCGCGCGACATCGCGCGTCGCCATGACTTTGGCGGTGGGGTCTGCGGTCAGCATCACTTCGCGGATCGCCAGCGATAGCGAGAGGGCATTCATCGGCGGGTTGCGCGCTTTCAGGTATGTTTAGGTGTCGTTCAGGACAGTTCCGAAATTATGCTGAAAATTCAAAGCGCTTTGGCGGCGGCCAGAACCTCGTCAGCGTGGCCCTTGACCTTCACCTTGTTCCAGATACGCGAAATTTTACCTTCTGCATCAATCAGATAGGTCGTGCGTTCCATGCCCATATAGGTGCGGCCATACATCGACTTCTCGGTCCAGATGCCCAGCGCATCCGACACGCCACCTTCTTCCGCATCGCTGGCAAGCGGCGCGGTAAGTGCATGTTTTTCCGCGAATTTCAGGTGCTTCTTCGGTGGGTCTTTGGATACGCCCAATACCGCAATCCCGGCCTGCTGGAAATCGGCATAAAGGATTGAAAAGTCTTTGTTTTCGGTCGTGCAGCCGGGCGTGTCATCCTTGGGATAGAAAAACACGACCAGCTTTTTTCCTGCAAAATCAGACGCTTTGACGCTGCTGCCATCAGGCGCGGTCATCGCAATGTCGGGAAAATCCTCACCCACCCCAATCCGCTCGCTCATTCCGAAATCTCCAGTTGAATTTCAAACACTTGGCCCCAAGCCAGCGCCACCTGCCGCCGCGCCGCCAGCACCGCATCCAACAGCGCCTGCCAGTTGTCCAGCCCACAAGCCCGCGCCACAATGCCCCGGCTCGCCTCAGGCGGATACATGCCATCTGGGGCAACAAGGCGAACGACGACCAGGAGGCGGGCCATCAGGTCATGCGCGGCGCGGCTGCCAGGTGGGAGAAGATTTGCTTTTTCAAGCAGTTGCACCGCCTCGCCAAGGTCGGGCGTGCGGGCGACGTGATCGCGCAATTGCAGGAAGTGGACCATGAATTCGATGTCCACCAGCCCACCCCGCGCCAGCTTGACATCCAGCGGACCCTTGGGCGGCTTGTGGTCCGCCATTGTTCCGCGCATTTCAAGGACATCGGTCTTGAGCTTGGCGCAATCGCGCGGGATGGTCAGCATATGGTTGATGATGGTGGAAAGCGCGGCGCGGTCAGCCGTTGTGCCGAACAGGGCGCGGGCGCGGCACAACGCCATGTGTTCCCACGTCCACGCATCTTCGCGTTGATATCGTTCAAAACTTTCGAGGCTGACCGAGATCGGCCCCTGCGCTCCGGAAGGGCGCAGGCGGGTGTCGACTTCATAGAGCGCACCTGCCGCCGTCGGCACGGACAGCGCGGCGATGACCCGTTGGGCAAGGCGATTGTAGTAAAGCGTGGCCCCCAGCGGCCGGCGGCCATCGGATTCGGCGGCGTGATCCCCGCTGAACAGGAACACGAGGTCAAGGTCGGACGCATGGGTCAGTGCCGCACCGCCAAGGCGGCCAAGGCCGAGAATGGACAGATCGCTGCCCCGAATGCGGCCATGGCTGGCGGCAAATTCGTCAATCGCCGCGCGGCCCAGCACGTCGATCGAAGCTTCGGCCACGCGTGACAATGCGGCGGCAACTTCGAGAGGATCGCTTTGCCCTTCAATAAGTTGCACGCCCAGTGCGAAGCGCATTTCGCCCACACGGACGCGAACGGTATCGAGCAGGCGCTGGTAATCATCACCCGCTTCACCGCGCGAAAGTTCGGCTGCGATTTCGGCCACGGTGCCGGGCAGGGCGAAGGCCGAACGGTCAATCAAGGTGTCCAGTAAGTCCGAGCGGCGGGCCAGTTCATCGGCCAGCGTCGGCGCATGGGCAAGGATGCGCATGACCACGGCGAGCAGGCCAGGGCGGGCATCGAGCAGGCGGAACACGTTGATGGCGCTGGGCAATCCGGCCAGCAGCTGTTCCCAGCGCAGCAGCGCGCGGTCAGGATCAGGCGCTTCGGCAAGGGCGCGCAGCAATTGCGGGCGCATCCGGGCAAAAGCTTCGCGCGCTTCTGCCGTGCGCAGGCAGCGATATTGCCCGCCCTCCCACGTTTCCACGCGTTCGGCCAATGCATCGGCATCGGCAAAGCCAAGGGCGGATAGCTCGGTGGCGAGCGGGGTGGATTCCACCGCGACCGCGCCGGTGGGGGCATAGGTTTCGATCAGGGTGTCGAAGCGGCGGCCCACGACATCGGAAATTTCCGTGAGTTCCGCGATCAGCGCCGCGCCATTGGGTAAACCGTCCAGTTGTGCGACCGAATCAAGCGCTTGTGCGTCTGTTGGCAGCGAATGGGTTTGCTGATCGGCGACCATTTGCAGGCGGTGTTCGAGCGTGCGCAGGCGGTCATAGCTGTCACCCATCACGCGGGCGTCCTCGGCGCTGATGATGCCCGTTTCAGCCAGTGCATCAAGGCTGGCACGGGTGCCGCGCAGGCGGAGCGCAGGATTGCGCCCGCCATGGATAAGTTGATGCGTCTGCGCAAAAAATTCGACTTCACGAATGCCGCCGCGCCCACGCTTCAGATCATAACCGGGGCCAAGCGCCTGCCCTGCAGAATAGTGGTCGCGGATGCGGGTGGTGAGGCGACCAATTTCGGCAATCGCGCCGAAATCAAGGCTGCGGCGCCATACGAAGGGGCGGATGGTTTCAAGGAAGGCTTGCCCTGAGGCAATGTCACCCGATGCGGCGCGGGCGCGGATATAGGCGGCGCGCTCCCACGCCAGCGCGCTGGATTCATAGTGCGTGATCGCGGCTTCAAATGGCAGGGCCAGCGGGCTCACTTCGGACGCGGGGCGCAGGCGCAGGTCAACCCGGAAAACGTAACCGTCCGCCGTGACGTTCGACATGATTTCCATCAGCGCACGGGCGACCCGCTGGGCGGCTTCGGCGGGATCATCACGGTCGCGGCGGGGCAGGGTTTCGGGATCGTAGAGCAGGATCGGATCGATATCCGAGGAGTAGTTCAGTTCCTGCGCGCCGTGTTTGCCAAGGGCGATGGCGGAAAAGCCGGCGGGCTGCACATCGGGCGTGCGGCGGCGAATGGCGGCGGCGATGGCCGCGTCCAGCGAACGGTCGGCAAAATCGCTGAGTTCTGTGACGACGCGGGTGAGCGGGAAAGTTCCTGCCAAGTCTGCGACGGCGATGACAAGCGCGAGCGCGAGGCGTTCCCGGCGTAGCGCGACGGCAGTGTCTTCAATGCCCTCGCCAGCGGATTTGGCGCGGGCCAACGCCTGTTCCACGTCGCCTGCCGCCAGCAATGCTTCGATTTCGGGCAGGCGGTTCAGTGCCAGCGAAAGAAACGGCGCATGGGCGCGGGCGCGGGCGATAGCGTGGGGCAGGTCGGTCATCGTCCTTGGGGAATGCCCGCTGCGGTCCGGGGGATCAAGGGTGATGGGAAGTGCGATTGTTTTGAGCGGTCAAGTGCCGGGGTTTCGCGCAAGAGCAACTCGCTTTATGGGGCGTCACGACACTCTGGCACCGGACACCGCACGATGACTTCGCACTTTATGATGCCACCCGAATGGCACCCGCAGGACTGGCTGTGGATCGGCTTTCCGCATCTGGCGGAGGAATGGTCGGGCGTGATCGGGCAGGCGCAAGAACAGATCGCCGCCTTTGCCAGCGCGGTGGCGGACAGCGGGCAGGAAGTGCGGCTGGTGGTGCGCGATGCGGCGAACGAGATGCGGGCAAAGACGCTGGTTTCGGCGGCGGTGAAGCTGGAGCGGCGGACATATGGCGACGTGTGGTTACGCGATACCGGGCCGCTGACGGTGCTGAACGATGCGGGTGAACGCAAGGCGCGACTGTTCGGGTTTAACGGCTGGGGTGAGAAATACCTGATGCCCGGCGATCAGGAAATCGGGGCCGATCTGGCGGCGTCTTCCGGGCTACTGGCCGATGGTAAGGTGGACTGGATTCTGGAAGGCGGGGCGCTGGATGGCGATGGCACCGGTCTTGTTGCGACTACAGAACAGTGCCTGCTGAACCCCAACCGCAATCCGCACCTGTCGCGCGCCGATCTGGAAATGCGTCTGCAGCGCGATCTGGGATACGACCGTGTGCTGTGGCTGGGCGATGGTCTTATCAACGATCACACCGACGGGCATGTCGATAATCTGGCGCGGTTCGTCGGGCCGAACCGGCTGGCCTTGCCGCGTGCGACCGGGCCGGATGATCCCAATGCAAGCATCTATGCAGATGCCAAGGCGCGCGCGCTGGATGCGGGTGTTAACGTGGTGGAAGTGCCGTCGCCGGGGCGGATCGAATGGGGCGATATGATCCAGCCAGCCAGCTATATGAACTTTGTCATCACCAGTAATCTGGTTGTGGTGCCGGTGTTTGGATCACCACACGATGATGATGGCGTGGCGGCGATTGCCGAGCTGTTCCCCGAGCGCGCGACGATTGGCCTGATGGGCGATGCGGTGCTGGCGGGCGGCGGCGGGTTCCACTGTGCCAGCCAGCAGATGCCAAGTCGGGCTTGATAAGGTCCAAAATCGCAGGGATTGCACTGTAGCATAGGCATCGGGGCGTTTAGCTTTCATGCCATGAATGTCTGTTTCGATTGCACGCAATGCGGGCGGTGTTGCCACGATTTGCGGCTGACGCTTTCGGTGGCCGAAGCGCGTGTATGGGCAGCGCGGGGCCACCAGGTCGATCTGCTGGTTGAGGCGTGGGCCTGGCCTGAGGATATGGTGACAGGTGACGCTGCAACGCAGTGGCGGCGCGATACCACCTTTGCCGTTCAGATCGGCGATGTGCCGTTTCGGGTGAACCTGCGGCTGGTGGCGAGCCATGTTGGGGCCTGTCCGCATCTGTTGGCGGATATGCGCTGCGGCAATTATGAAGCGCGGCCCCGGATTTGCAGGATCTATCCGCTGGAAAGCCGCCCGTTTGAAGCGATGGTGCCGGAGCGGCGGAAATGCCCGCCAGAGGCGTGGGATGCCGCGCTTCCGGTGCTGGAACGCGATGGTGTGATTGCGGACGATCAGGCAGCCGCGGTTGTCGTAGCGCATAGGGCCGCGATGGTGGCGGATGCTCCACTGAAGGCGAGTTTGGTTAAGGTGATGGGCCTGTCTGAAACTGCCATGGCGGGCGAAGGGCTGGCCGTTTACAATGTCGCCCCTGCGGTTCTGGTCGAGGCGCTGGACGTGGCTGTGCGTGGCGCGCCTGAAAAGGCGCCGCCCTGGTCGATTGTCACCAATCGTGAGGCGACGCGGGCTATGCTGGCCGAACTGGAATGTCCGGCGCTTCTGGTTGCAGCGGGGCGGCGGTATCTGGCTTCATTTGCGGATGAGGGCGGCGTTTAACATGCCTCCCCCAATTCCTCCCGCCTGCGGGAGGTGCGTTTGGATTGCCGCAGTTTTTACAGCCCGTGGTAATCCTTGTACCACCGCACGAAGTTGGGGACGCCAACATCGATGCTGGTGGTGGGCTGATAGCCCAAATCACCTGAAATTGCGTCGATGTCGGCAAAGGACTGGCGCACGTCGCCAGGCTGCATGGGCATGAGGTTCATCTCTGCCTTGCGGCCCAGTTCGCTTTCCAGAATGCCGATGACTTTCATCAGATGTTCGGATTTGTGATTGCCGATGTTGTAGAGCCGGTGGGGCTTTTCGCTGCCGCCAGCCTTGGGCTGGCCATCGTCGGGCGGGGGATTGTCGAGGCAGGCCATGACGCCCGAAACGATATCGTCGATATAGGTGAAATCGCGATACATATCGCCGTGGTTGAACACCTGGATGGGTTCGCCCGCCAGAATTGCCTTGGTGAACAGCCACATCATCATGTCAGGGCGGCCCCACGGGCCATAGACGGTGAAGAAGCGCAGGCCGGTTAACGGCAGGCGATAGAGGTGGGCGTATGTCTCGCTCATCAATTCGTCCGCCTTCTTGGTGGCGGCATAGAGCGACATGGGATGATCGACACGATCATCGACCGAGAACGGCAGTTTGGTATTACCGCCATAGACCGATGAGGACGAGGCATAGACCATGTGTTCCGCCCCGCGATGGCGCGCGACTTCGAGCAGGTTCAGGTGCCCGACAAGGTTTGCCTGCACATAGGCGTGCGGGTTTTCGATGGAATAACGCACCCCTGCCTGCGCACCCAGATGGACGATGCGTTCGAACTGCTTGCCTTCCAAAGCGGCGGTGAGGCCAGCGTAATCGGAAAAGTCGGTGCGCAGGAACGTGAATCTGCCGCCGCCCTGTTCGACAAGGCGGGCAAGGCGCGCTTCCTTGAGCGCGGGGTCGTAGTAATTGTTGACCACATCGACGCCGATCACCTCGTCGCCACGAGCGAGCAGGCGAGTGATGAGAGAGTAGCCGATGAAGCCAGCGGCTCCGGTAACGAGGACGCGCATCGTAATTCCTGTAATATGAGTGGGCAGGTGTTACGCCGCGAAGATCAAAGCTTCCAGTCGGCCTTTTCGCCCAGCACGCCTTTAAGGTCGGCCAGCGTGCCGCCCGGTGCGACCAATGTGGCGATGCGGTCGGCCCCGGCGGCGATATAATACTGATGCGGCACGGCCAGGAACACGAGGTCGTAGGTCTGTTCGAAGGCATCGCCCGCCAGTTCCAGCCCATATTCCAGCAAGGCTTCGGCGGTGTCGGCGTGGGGGTCGTGGACCTTTACGCTGTGGCCCAGCGATTGCAGTTCGGCGATCACGTCGGCTACCTTGGAATTGCGCAGGTCGGGCACGTTTTCCTTGAACGTCAGGCCAAGGACAAGGACCGAGCCGGGCTTGTGCCCGCGCTGGGCGTGAAGTTCGCCCGCCAACCATTTGGCCATGCCATCGTTCACGCCACGTCCGGCAAGGATCACCTGCGGGTCATGGCCCAGTGCTTCGGCACGGGCCGAGAGGTAATAGGGATCGACCCCGATGCAATGCCCGCCGACAAGGCCGGGGGTGAAGGGCAGGAAGTTCCATTTGGTGTTGGACGCGGCAAGCACGTCCCAGACCGAGAGGTCCATCTTGGAAAAGATCTGTGTGATCTCGTTCATGAAGGCGATGTTGATATCGCGCTGGGCGTTTTCGATGACCTTGGCGGCTTCGGCGGCTTTGATTGATGCGGCGCGGAACACGCCGCCGCTGGTGATGGCGTTATATAGGTCGGCCACGCGATCAAGCACTTCAGGCGTCTGGCCCGATACGACCTTGGTGATGCGGTCGATGGTATGTTCGCGATCACCGGGGTTGATGCGTTCGGGGCTGTAGCCAAGGAAGAAATCGACCCCGCATTTCAGGCCCGACACCTGCTCCAGGATAGGGCCGCAGATGTCTTCGGTGACGCCGGGATAGACCGTGCTTTCATAGATCACCACCGGCGCGCGGCCTTCGGCAACGGCATCGGGCAGCATCCGCGCGACGGTGCGCGATGCGGCTTCGACAAGGCGCAGATCGGGGCGGTTTTCAGCATCGATGGGCGTGGGCACGGTGACGATGTAGAAATCGCTGGGCGGGCAGACGGCAGCATCGCTGGTCAGGCCAAGGCTGGATTTGGACAGCCGTTCCGATTCGATTTCGCGCGTGCGGTCATGCCCTTCGGACAGTTCACCGATGCGCTGGGTATCGATATCGAAGCCGGTGACGAAGAACTGCTTGGCCAGTGCCACGGCCAGCGGCAGGCCAACATAACCAAGGCCCAGCACCGTGACGCGCGTATTGGCCGACACCAGCGGGTCCAGCCCTTTGATCGGTGCGCCGGCAAAATCTGTGGAGATCGGGGGAAATTGCACAGTCACGGGTCAATACGGCCTTTCATGGTTGACGTGCGCGACGCCTGAATGACCGCATGCATAAAACGAGGCTCTTATTTCACGGTTAACACTCCGGGATTATTGGACCCGATATGGCAAAGACAATCCTAGTGGTGTTCGGAACCCGGCCTGAGGCGATCAAGCTGTTTCCGGTGGTGCATGCATTGCGCGATGATTCGCGCTTCCGTGTGGTGACCTGCGTTTCGGCGCAGCATCGCGGGATGCTGGATCAGGTGCTGGAGATTGCCGGAATCGTGCCCGACCACGATCTTGACCTGATGCGCCCGGATCAGACGCTGGATGGGCTGACCGCCGCGCTGCTGACCGAGCTTGGCAAGGTGATGGACGCGGTGAAGCCCGATTGGGTGGTGGTGCAGGGCGATACCGCCACTGCCATGGCGGGCGCGCTGGCCGCGTATTATCGCAAGCTGCCGGTGGCCCATGTCGAGGCGGGTCTGCGCAGCCACAATATCTATCACCCTTGGCCCGAAGAGGTGAACCGCAAGATCATTGGCACGATTGCAAGGCTGCACTTTGCGCCGACCGATGTTTCTGCCGCCGCACTGTTGGCGGAAAACGTCGAGGCTGACGGAGTGCATGTGACCGGCAATACGGTGATCGACGCGCTGCAATGGGTGACCGCGCGAATCGAGGCTGACCCTGCGCTGGCGCATGGATTGGCCGAGATCGAGGCGCGCTTTGCAGGCAAACGAATTATCGGCGTAACCAGCCACCGGCGCGAGAACTTTGGCGGCGGACTGGAGAACATTGCCGAAGCGATTCGCCAGATTGCCGCGCGCGATGATGTAGCGCTGGTATTCCCGGTTCACCCCAATCCCAATGTGCGCAAGGTGATGGACGATGCGCTAGCGGGCTTGCCCAACGTGGCGATGATTGAACCGCTGGATTATCCGCACTTTGCGCGTCTGCTGTCGATTGCCGAGATCATGCTGACCGATTCGGGCGGGGTGCAGGAAGAAGCGCCTGCGCTGGGCAAGCCGGTATTGGTTATGCGCGAAACGACCGAGCGGCCCGAAGGCGTAACCGCGGGCACAGCAAAGCTGGTTGGCACCGATGTGGAGCGCATCGTTTCCGAAATCTTCACCCTGCTGGACGATAAGGCTGCCTATTCAGCCATGGCGCGCGCCCACAACCCGTTTGGGGATGGGAATACTTCGCGCCGAATCGTGGAGTTGTTGGCGCAATGATGGGTGATGTGAAGCCGGACGTCTGTGTTGTCGGGCTGGGGTATATCGGGCTTCCGACCGCTGCGATCATTGCCCGTGCGGGCTGCCGCGTGCTGGGTCTGGATGTTTCGCAGCGGGTGGTCGACACGATCAACCGGGGTGAAATCCACATCGAGGAAGTGGATCTGGACGGACTGGTGCACGGCGTGGTCCAGCGTGGATTGCTGCGCGCATCAACCCAGATCGAGCCTTCCGACGTCTTTGTGATCGCCGTGCCGACGCCGTTCGAAAAGGACGGCCACCACACGCCCGACATTTCTTATGTTCTGGCGGCGGCCACACAGGTAGCGGCGGTGCTGAAGGCGGGCGATACAGTGATTCTGGAATCCACCTCGCCCGTGGGCACGACCGACCAGATGCGTGACCTGATGGCAGGTCTGCGCCCCGACCTGAAGTTCCCCGGCAAGACGCGCGAAACGCCTGACGTTTCCATCGCCTATTGCCCGGAACGGGTGCTGCCGGGCCGCATTCTGGAAGAACTGACCAACAACGACCGTTCCATCGGAGGTATTACCCCGCGTTGTGCGCGCAAGGCGCTGGCATTCTACAAGCGCTTCGTGCGCGGAACCTGTGTGACCACCGATGCGCGGTCTGCGGAAATGACCAAGCTGGTTGAAAACGCCTATCGCGACGTCAACATCGCCTTTGCCAACGAGCTTTCGATGGTGGCCGACAGTATGGGGCTGGACGTGTGGGAAGTGATCCGCCTTGCCAACCGCCACCCGCGCGTGAACATCCTGCAACCGGGACCGGGCGTGGGCGGGCACTGCATTGCGGTGGACCCGTGGTTCATCGTGGCCAGCGCGCCCGAAGAAACCCCGCTGATCCGCACCGCGCGCAACGTGAACGACGGCAAGATGCACCATGTCGTGAAGAAGGCGGCCGAACTGGTCGAAGCCCATCCGGGACAAAAGGTTGCCTGCCTTGGTCTGGCGTTCAAAGCCAATATCGACGATTTCCGTGAAAGCCCGGCGCGCTATGTCGCGGCCAGCCTTGCCCGCCAGTTTGGCGACCGGATCAATGTGGTGGAGCCTTATGCGGGTGAACTGCCGCGTGAATTTGAAGGCACCGGCGCAGTGCAGATCGATCTCGACACGGCATTGGAAGAATGCGGTGTGCTGATCGTGCTGGTGGACCATGACGTGTTTAAGGTGATCCCGCTGGCGGAACGCAGCGGCAAAGTCGTTTATGATACCCGCGGCATCTGGCCGGACCAACCGGGCTCAGAAGGCGTTGGCGCGGGGCTGCGGCTGGCAAGCTGACATCTCCTTCCAATTGATGTGGACACAGGCGAAGGCCGACAGAGCCCCGGCCGTCATGGCCGGGGCTTTGCGTTTTGAGGCGCGGTCGCGGGCTATAGAGCGGGCTATAGAGGATGTCGGTGCAACCCTTCCCTGGCGCGTCGGGACAGCAACGACATGAGTGGGCCAACCCTCCTGTGCGAATCGGATCGGAATCAGACCATTCTCGTTTAGCAGGACGCTTAACGACCCAGTAAGGTACATGGCAGTTTTGGACAGGTGCATGGCAGACTGGGCCAAAATGGCGGTACTTTAGGGAGAAAATTCTTCTCTCTAGCCCAATCGAATTTATGTGACGCCCATCACAAAAATCCGATTTCCAATTATGGCGAGGACGAAATTGGCATTCGATGAACCTGTGCTGAAATCTGTTGGCGATCTCAGTGAAAAACAGCGCGAGGTGCTGGACCTGATTCTGGATCGCCGCACAAACAAGGAAATCGCGCAGATTCTGGGCGTTTCTGCCTCAGCGGTGGAGCAGCGCTTGCAGTCGGTCCGTCGACGGTTGGGGGTAACCAGTCGGGCTGATCTGGCCCGCACCTATGCAGTGCTGCTTGAGGCCTGTCAGGTTTGCGCAGGTGAGCAATTGCAGGTGGCCATTAAAGGCGTGCCAGTTCACGCAATTCCTAACGAAAGTGGAGGATTTGCTGCGATCGGCTCCGAAGTGATCGGTGGTGACCGCGCGGAAAATGTGGATGTCGGTTCGAATGATCGTCCTTATGCAGGGCAGTCTCATGCTGTGCGGGCTGTGGAGCGCTATTTGGTTAGCCGCCTCGTTGTTCGTTGGATCGATAAGGTTGCCGGACTGCCAGGGCGTATTGCTGCCGTTACCACAATAGCGGCTGCACTCGCGCATATAATAGCCACTGTTTCTATACTAAAATCTGATAACTAATATTAGTTATTAAATTTTCGGTAGAAATGAATTTAAGATATAGTCCATAATAAATAAAAAATTTAGGAATATATTCTTGATATTATCAATAATAACGATACTAAATTTTATAACGCCAATTTACCTAATGGCTTTTGGCCGGAAGGAGCAGGGCGTTTGTGGATGGGTTGTTTTATTGATAACTTTTATTAACTCTATAAGTTGGGCTTTGAAGGAAAGGATTGGGTTGGAATATAGCTTCTTCGATTTTTATAGTGTCTTGGTAATTTATATCTCAACAGTTTTTGCAGTTTATATTGCAATTATTTCAGATTATATCTGGCCTATAATTTTCGCGGCAGTTTTATTTCTGAGGATAACGGTAACTTTCTTGGCGTTTGCCGGAGTGCCGTTTGAGCAATCAATATTTATAGATTTGTGGTGGCTGAATTTATTAGCCGTCCCGGTCTTGGTTCCACTTGAAGGTTTGGTGAACCTTCTGGGAAAAGGCTTTCAGCCAAAGAAAAGATAAATTTCGTCAGACAAGAAAGGTAGTCAGACATGCAGACTCTAAGCCTGCCCAATGACTTGACAGAACTGCGGGGCTTGTTGTCTCGTGCAAACGAGCTGTCTTCTTCTCTGATTGAAGTCATTGACGGTAAGGAAGTGAATCGGGAAAAGCCGAAACTGGCCGATGAGGTGAATTCTGAAGGTCTAGTGTTGAAGCTTGCCAAAGATATTTATGCATTTCGGCGGAATCGTGACCGATGGTTGCCCAACGATCTGTTCGCTGAACCTGCTTGGGATATGTTGCTTGAACTGTTCGTAATGCGTTTGCAGGGTAGTCCAGTCAGGGTGAAAAGCGCCTGCATCGCCTCTGGCGTGCCCGCAACGACTGCGTTGCGCTGGCTTAATCTCCTCGAGCAGAAGAACATCATATCCAGTTCGACTGATCCAATAGATCAACGTGTCCGTTGGCTTTGGTTGGAAGACAGTGCTTTCACACGCATTTACGGAATGATGGCTGACCAACTCGGCATTTCAAAAGATCCCCACCCAGCCTTGAATACACGCGAGCCTAAGGTTTGTGAGGGTTCTGGACGATGAGTGAAATTGACTCACTTGCCGAACCGACCGTCGCTGAACGCGAAAAAAGCTCTGCGTATTCGGGAGAAATGCCAGAAATCGATCTGGTTACAGAGTGGCTTCCTGTTGATCTTTCTCGTTCGATTGAAGCGCTGGCCATTGCCACACTTCTAGTGCTTGGCTGGCTGCTTGCGCTTTGGGCCTATGTCAAGTTGACGGATTGATCGGGAATTCGTTTCGAACTGTCTGAAGTTCGCTAATGACGGGTAATCTCGCCACATTCAGAAAAAAAGCCCCGGCCTTGCGGTCCGGGGCTTTCTGTTCTGGAGCGCGGTTTGGGTGAGGGAGGCCGCGCTCCGGGGAGAGAAGGTTCAGGTCAGAAGCGCACGCCCAGCGTGACGTTCCAGGTGCGCGGATCACCGTAATAGGCGGTCTGGATGTTGCCGACCGAGCTGAACTCCTGCCCGTCGGTCTTGTAGAGCGTGTTGCCCACGTTCTTGACCGCGCCGCGCAGGTAAAACTTTTCGAAGTCCACCTGAGCGTAGAGATTGCCGATCCAATAGCCGTCTTCGGTCAGGCCTGGGCGGTTGTCGACCGAGAGGTAGTGCTTGTCGACAAAGCGCGCGTCGCCGCCGAGGCTGAGCGAGGCTGCGCCCAATGGCACGCGATATTCACCACCAACGCGCAGGGTGAGCGGCGGGGCGAAGGCCGGGCGGCAGGTGATGGCCTGACCGGTAGGATTGCAACTGAACGCAGGCGCGCGGCGACCGTCGTTGAACTCCTTGTAATCGGCATGGAGATAGCCGACCGAGGCGAACAGGGTGACAGGCTGTGCAGGGCGGACGTTCAGGTCAAATTCGAAGCCTTGAATGCGCAGTTTGCCAGCGTTGAGCACGGGGAAGCTGCCGCCGGTGATACCGGTGTTACCGCCGCCGACGCGGGCCTGGAAGTTTTCGTAATCGGAATAGAACGCTGCGCCTGAAATGTTCACCCGGCCATCAAGGAATGAACCCTTGGCGCCGACTTCATACGTCCACACGGTTTCGGGCTTGAAGGTGGGGACGATCACGGTCGCGCCATTTACCACTTGCGTCACGTCGCCAATGCCGTTGACGCGACCGTTGAAGCCCCCCGATTTGAAGCCACGGCTGGCCGAGCCATAGACCATGGTGTTGCGCGATGGCTTGTAGCTGATCGTGGCCGAGGGCGTCCATGCTTCATAGGTCACGCTGTCGAGCGTGTTGAAGGGGGTGGGCAAGTTGGTGGGGAACGTGAACGTGCTTTTGATAACAATCGCCGGGAACACCGGGCTGGACGTGGTCGCCGTGGTGGTGCGGAAGTATTCCTTGGTTTCACGGGTATAGCGCAGGCCGCCCGTCAGCGAGAGCGCATCGGTGAAATCATAGGTCAACTGGCCGAACGCGGCGTAGGACTTGGTATCCTGCTCATCATCGATGGTGCGCAGGAAATTCAGCGGGGTGCCGACATAGCGCAGATAGCTGTCGGCATAGGCTTCCTGATGCGAAGTGACGTGTTCGTTGAGATAGTACACGCCCAGCACGCCCTTCAGCTTGTCGGCGTCGAGCTTGAGCTGGAGTTCCTGGCTGAACTGGTGCTGGCGGGTGCCGACGAAGACATCGCCCAGTTCGGCGCTGGTCGCGTCGATGTCGACGAAGAAGTCGGTTTTCAGTTTGCGATAGGCGGTTATCGAGACAAATTGCAATGCGTCGGACAGATCGACGTTGACGGTGCCCGAAACGCCCCAGTGATCGAGCCGCTGGCCTTCGTTGTTGTTGAAGCTGGTCGAGGCCTTGTAGTCCCACGGTCCCGCTGCGGGGGCGATGGTGAATGGGGTGAGACCGGTGAAGGTGGCGTTGTAGTTGAAGCCGATCAGCGGTGCGGTGGCCTGACCCAGCGTGAGGGTGTTGCGCTGGCGGGTGTAGTCGCCCGAAATCAGCACTTCGACCGTTTCGCTGGGCTGTGCGCGCAGGATGGCGCGGCCCGACAGATTGTTGCGGTCGTTGTACTTCTTGCCGGTGGCGGGATCGGTGACGATACCGTCGCGGTCATCATAGACACCGGCGACCGACAGGGCGAGTTTGTCCGCCACCAGCGGGGCCGAGACATAGCCTTTGGCGGTCACTTCATTGAAGCGGCCATAGGTGATCGCCGCTTCACCGCGCAGGGTATTGAGGTCCGGCTTTTTCGACACGACGTTGACCGCGCCGCCGATGGTGTTCTTGCCATAGAGCGTGCCCTGCGGGCCGCGCAGCACTTCAACGCGCTGGACATCGAACAGGTTGAGCAGTGCGCCCTGAATACGGCTGAGGTAAACGCCATCGACATAGACGCCAACGGCGGGATCGAAGGTTTGCAGCGCGTCGGGCTGGCCGATACCGCGAATGTAGAAGTTGGCGCTGCTGGCAGAGCCACGGCCCTGCACGATGTTGACGTTGGGGATGGCGCCTTGAATGCCCGAAAGGTCTTTGGCACCGGCCTTTTCAAGTGCTTCGGTGCTGAGCGCCGAGATCGCGATGGGTACGTCGAGCAGGCGTTCTTCGCGGCGGCGCGCGATCACGGTGATTTCGTTGGTGGCGTCATAGGCGGTTGCTTCATCCGCAGGCGCCTCCTGCGCAAAAGCCGGGACGGCAGGCAAGGCAAACAGCGCGGCGGAAGCGGCCAGAACGGCGCGCGTGGAAAGACGGGTCATCGCAAACAGGCTCCCTCTCGCGGACTTCGAGTGTCCGCATGGGGACAGTAATATTGAAAGTTGAACCATGTTTCAACTTCGCGTTGTGAGGTTAGACTTTTGTCGCTAGGAAACGTGGCGAAACGGCAACAGGATGGTGGCCAGCCATTGCGGGGAGGGATCGTTTATGGCGCAGATCAGCGCGGCCAGTCCGGGTAAGGTGCCGCGCACGGCGCGCGGGCGCGAAACGCTGCGCAAGCTGCTGGATGCAGCGGCGGCGGAATTTGGCGAGCGCGGCTTTCACGAAGCGTCGATCAGCGGAATCACCCGGCGGGCGGGCACCGCGCTGGGTAGTTTCTACACCTATTTCGATTCCAAGGACGCTATCTTTACCGCGCTGGTCCGCGATATGTCGGCCCGTGTGGCCACCACGGCAGCGGCCGCTGTCAGCGCCGGATCAACCGGGCTGCAGCGTGAGCGTGAGGCGCTGGAAGGATTTCTGCACTTTGCCCGCGATCACAAGGAAATCTACCGGATCATCGACGAGGCCGAATTTGCCGATCCTGCCAGCTACCGCGATCACTACGAAGGCACCGCAACCCGCATCGCCGCGCGTCTGGCCGAAGGTGTGGCGGCGGGCGCAGTGCGTGATGGTGCGCAGGATGTTCGTGCCTGGGCGATCATGGGGATGAACGTGTTTCTGGGCCTACGTTTTGGCGTGTGGGACGATAGCCGGAGTGTTGAAGAGATCGCCGAAGTGGCGGCGGACCTGCTGGGCGAAGGGCTTATTCGCCGGTAACGCCTTGTCGTTCCTGCCACCGCGCGCGGATGGCGTCCGATCCTTCGCGGCTGCCATCATGGCTCCAGCCGGGCGCGCGAACCAGATAGGACAGTTTGTGCTTGAACGGCGCGTGCCAGAAATCGGCCGCCATGGCGCGCCATTCGTGGAAGACGGCGTGCAGCAGATTGAAGCTGCCGAGTTGCCTGACGATGCCATAGCTGATGGAAAGGTCGTCACGCTCGCGCTGAAAGCTGCCGAACAGGCGGTCCCACACAATGAACACGCCTGCGTAATTGCGATCCAGATAGAGCGGGTTGGTGGCGTGGTGGACGCGGTGGTGCGACGGCGTGTTGAGCACCGCTTCGAGCCAGCGCGGCATGCGGCCAATCGCTTCGGTGTGAATCCAGAACTGGTAGATCAGGTTGATGCCGCCCACCGTCAGGATTATGGCGGGATGAAAGCCGATGAAGGCGGGCCAGATGCGGAAGATGAAGGATAGCGCGAAAAAGCCGGTCCATGTCTGTCGCAGGGCTGTAGAAAGATTGTAATGCTGGCTGGAATGGTGGTTGATATGCGCAGCCCAGAACCAGCGTACGCGATGGCCTGTGCGATGCGCCCAGTAATAGTTGAGATCATCCAGCACGAAGCATAGCGCCCACGCCCACCATGTCAGAGGTAAGGTGGCAACGCGGTGATCGTAAAGCCAGACTGTGGCGAAAAGCACGATTCCGGCCGTCAATGCACCGGCAATGGTGCTGCCAAGGCCCAGCGCAAGGCTGGTCAGCGTGTCGCGCGGTTCATAGGCCTGCGGTGCGCGCCGCGCGGCCCAGATCATTTCGGTCAGCATCATGACCACAAATACCGGCACGGCATATGTGACAACATCAATGGTCTGCAGATCCAGCGACGAAAGCGTTTCGGGCATGAGCTTTAGTCTTCCAGTCTACGCAGGCTGGCTGCCCAGACTTGCGCCTGATCGCCAAGGTCAAGCGTGGCCGCGCCAAAGTGCCGGTCATCGGTGGACAGCGTAAGGAAGCGCCCGTCCAGCCTGACACCTGCATGGCTGACAATCTGCCTTGCGGCAAAGTGGCTGCCGTGGCGGCGGATCAGCAGGACATGGCCCGCCATATCGCGGGCCAGCGCGCCATAGCCAGCACGATCAACCACGACGGCCTGCACATCGAAGCCGCACACTGCTTCTTCTGCAAGGGCGCGGGCATGGTCTTCGTCGCGAATGCGTGGTTCACCACCAAGGTTCATGCCTTTTGCCAGCCGAGTAAGTATCAGGATGGCGATGAGCGATCCTGCCGCCTGAAGCGCCATAGTCGCGCCCGGCAGGGCGGCGAGGCGACTGAGAAGATCGAGCATGCGCTTTCAGGCCTTGTACGGTCAGCTTGCTTGCGCTGCCAGCATGTCGACCGTGGCGCGGATGGGGGCGATGTCATACCCTGCGCCTGCAGCCTTTTCGGCAATCTGGTCTGGAGCGAGGCCCGCTTTTGCCTGGGTCAGCGCCCATAGCAGGGTCGAGCGTGTGCCTGAGCGGCAGTAGGCCAGAACCGGTGCATCACCAGCCTGTTCCAGCGCTTTCTGCATGGCTTCCACTTGCGCCATCGAGAACCCGGCGTGTGTCACCGGGATTGCGACATAGGCTATGCCGGCATCGCGGGCCGCGGCCTCGATATCTGGTCCCGGCGTCTGATCGTCGGATTCCCCTTCGGGCCGGTTATTCACGATCAGGCCGATGCCCAGCGCCTTGGCATAGGCGACCTCGGCCAGCGAGATTTGCGGGCTGGCATAAGTCTTGTCGTCGATCTTGCGGAACATTCTGGGGTGAGTCCTGTCTGCTGAAAGCGTGCCCGCTTGTGCCCAATGCCTGTCCAAGGGGCAAGGCCGCACGGTTCCGGCAGGAGCAGTTGCACGCTCTGTCCTGAAATCGGCACAAAAGTCACAGATATTCGGCCTAATTGCGGGGATGTTGACGATTCCGTTCGCGCTCGTCTTTTTTTTGTCTATAGTCCTGCCCGCAAAGGAATACGCGCGCCCCGCACGGGCAGGGCTGATTCTTTCGTCGCGCCGCTGGTCTTCCGTGTCCGGCCAGAGGTGGCGTGAAGGCTGGGGCGGATTGAAGGTCTATTGAAGTTTATGGGTTTTGACAGAGGGCGGCGGGGTCGCGGACGCGACAAGCGCGACGGTTTCGGCGACGAAGGTGGTTTTGACCCCTACGGTGGCAATGGCGGCGGCGGCGGTTTCGGCGGCGGCTTTGGCGGTGGTGGCTACGGCGGTGGCGGTGGTCGCGGCGGCTTCGGCGGCGGTGACCGTGGCGGCTTCGGTGGCGGCGATCGCGGCGGCTTCGGCGGCGGTGACCGTGGTGGCTTCGGCGGCGGCGGTGGCGGCGGCTTTGGTGGTCCGCGCGGCGGCGGCGGTGGCGGCTTCGGCGGTCCCCGTGGCGGCGGCGGTGGCGGCGGTATGCCTGCCCAGGTTGTCGGAACCGGTAAGGGCGTCGTAAAGTTCTTCAACGGCCAGAAGGGCTTCGGCTTCATCCAGCGTGAAGATGGCGGCGAAGACGTGTTCGTCCACATCAGCGCGGTTGAACGTGCTGGCCTTGAAGGTCTGGCCGAAGGTCAGCAGCTTGAATTTAACCTTGTGGATCGCGGTGGCAAGATTTCTGCCGCTGACCTGCAGGTTGTTGGCGACGTGATCGCCGTTGCTGCAAAACCTGCTTCGCCGCAGCGCGAACTGACCGGTGAAAAGGCCACGGGCACGGTCAAGTTCTTCAACGCAATGAAGGGCTTTGGCTTCATCACTCGTGATGACGGCCAGCCGGACGCATTCGTGCACATCAGCGCGGTTGAGCGTTCGGGCCTGCGGGAACTGAACGAAGGCGACAAGCTTGAATTCGACCTTGAAGTCGATCGACGAGGCAAGCACTCGGCGGTCAACCTGGTGCCGATTCAGGGTTGATCCCGATTGCATTACTTCCGGTGATCTAGCCGGCGGTCTGCAACACATATGCGCACAGATGGCGGTCCTTTTGGGGCCGCCATTTGTCGTTTCCGATTCCCCTTTTTCCATCCGGCCAGCATGTCGTTCGTGCGCTACCGGGACCATTCGTGAATGAACAGGAGAATGCCAATGTCGATCACCCCGCTCATGCCCGTATACCCCCGGTGCGGCGTGCGACCGGTGCGCGGTGAACATTGCCACCTGATTTCCGAAGATGGGACGCGCTATCTGGATTTCGCCAGCGGCATTGCGGTGAACCTGCTGGGCCATTCGCACGAACATCTGATTGGCGCGATCCAGAAGCAGGCAGCCACGCTGATGCATGTGTCGAATCTGTATGGCAGCCCGCAAGGTGAACATCTGGCGCAGCGCCTGGTGGACCTTACTTTTGCAGACACGGTGTTCTTCACCAATTCCGGTGCAGAAGCGGTGGAGTGCGCGATCAAGACTGCTCGTGCCTATCATTCCGCTGTCGGCAACGATCACAAGTATGAGCTGATTACTTTCAAGAACGCTTTTCACGGCCGGACGATGGCGACGATCAGCGCGTCCAATCAGGAAAAGATGCACAAGGGCTTTCTACCGTTGCTGGAAGGCTTCAAGTATGTCGACTTCGACGATCTTGAAGGCGCGAAGGCGGCGATCGGGCCAAACACCGCAGGTTTCCTGGTTGAACCTATTCAGGGTGAAGGCGGCATCCGTGACGGTTCGGATGAATTCATCAAGGGTCTGCGCGCGCTGTGTGACGAACTCGATCTCGTGCTGATCTTCGATGAAGTGCAGTGCGGCGTGGCACGGGCGGGCACGCTTTATGCCTATGAACAATACGGCGTGATCCCGGATGTGATGGCCACGGCCAAGGGTATCGGGGGGGGCTTCCCGATGGGCGCATGCCTTGCCACGGAAAAGGCTGCGCGCGGCATGGTAGCGGGCACGCATGGCAGCACGTATGGCGGCAATCCGCTGGCCATGGCTGCAGGCGAGGCGGTGCTGGATGTGGTGGCCAACGAGGCGTTTCTCGCCGACGTGCGCGCCAAGGGCGAGCGGCTGCGTGGCCGGATTGAACAGTTCATCGGCAACTACCCCGATCTGTTCATCGGTGTGCGCGGGCGTGGATTGATGCTTGGCATCATGATGAAGGTTGAGCCGCGTCCGTTCGTGACACATATGCGTGACAACCATCAGGTGCTGACCGTTTCGGCTGGCGACAACACGGTGCGCGTGTTGCCGCCGTTGGTGATCGACGACAGCCATATCGATGAATTCATGGAGCGGCTGTCTGCCGCTGCCGCAAGCTATGCGCCGGAGGCGCCAACAGCATGACAACGAAGAACCGGCATTTCCTGAATCTGGCAGATGCGGGCGGCGATGCTGTCGCTGCCATGTTGAATGATGCGATGGACCGCAAGGCGGCGCGCGCCGCCCTGCCCAAGGGGGCGCCGGATGCCGACGCGCCGTTGGCGGGGCATGTGCTGGCCATGGTGTTCGAAAAGAACTCCACCCGCACGCGCGTTTCGTTCGATGTGGCGATGCGCCAGCTTGGCGGTTCGGCGTTGATCCTTGATGCGGGCACGACCCAGCTTGGCCGTGGCGAGACGATTGCCGATACCGCACGTGTTCTAAGCCGGATGGCCGATGCCATCATGCTGCGGACCGACGATCATGCCAAGGTCGAAGAACTGGCGCGTTATGCTACCGTCCCGGTCATCAACGGCCTGACCGACCTTTCGCACCCCTGCCAGATCATGGCTGATCTATTGACCGTGATCGAGCATGGCAAGGCGCTGCCAGGGCTGGAGGTGGCGTGGCTGGGTGATGGCAACAACGTGCTGAACTCGATTGTCGAGGCGGCTGGCCTGATGAAGTTCAACGTCCGTATTGGCGTACCCGAAGGTTATGAATCGGATGCGGCGTTCGTCGAGGCGGCAAAGCTGGGCGGGGCCAATGTGCGGATCGTGCGTGACCCGGCGGAGGCTGTTCGCGGTGCCGACGTGGTGGTGACCGACACCTGGATTTCGATGGGGCAAGCCCATGCGGAAGCCAAACTTGCTGCAATGGAGCCATATCGGGTCAATGAAGCTCTGATGGCGCAAGCCAAAGCCGATGTGTTGTTTCTGCACTGCCTGCCCGCACACCGTGGGGAAGAAGTGACTGACTCGGTTATCGACGGACCATGCTCGGTCGTATGGGACGAGGCCGAGAACCGCATCCATGCGCAGAAGTCGGTCTTGCGCTGGGCCTTTGGTCAGATCTGACGTTTGATCGGGGACTATTGTGATGAGTGAACAGACCCAGCCGTCGACTGGCTTTGACCGGGTGTTGCATTTTACCTTGCCCGACCGCGATGCTCGAGGGCGTGCGGTGCGGCTGGGGCCTGTTCTTGACACAATCCTATCCGCACACAGCTATCCCGCACCGATCCGCCAGATTCTGGCAGAGGCGTTGGTTGTCACGGCTTTGCTGGGCGCCTTGTTAAAGGACAAAGACGGCCAGCTTACCCTGCAAGCACAGACGCAGGACGGCGTGGTTGATTTGCTCGTTTGCGATTATCGCAACGGTGAACTGCGCGGCTATGTGCGGCATGATCGGGCGCGGCTTGATGAATTAGGGCCTGCGCCGTCGTTGTTTGCGCTGTTCGGTGAAGGCTATCTCGCAATCACGTTCGATCTTGTCGCCACGGGCCAGCGTTATCAGGGTGTGGTGCCACTGGAGGGCGGTTCACTTGCTGAAGCGTGTCAAAGCTATTTCTTCCAGTCCGAGCAGGTGCCTACACTGATCCGCGTGGGTGTCAGCCATTCGTCCAAGGGGTGTGTGGCGGGCGGGTTACTGGTGCAGCACCTCCCCGATGGAGAGGATGGGCGCGAACGACTGCATGCTCGGCTGGATCATCCTGAATGGGAACATGTTTCGACATTGGCCGGATCAATCAGCGATGATGAACTGGTCGACCCGCAACTGGATCTGGAAAGTGTGGTCTGGCGGCTGTTCCACGAAGAGCGGGAAATTCGCGCTGAGCCAGGTGCAATGCTGACTCGCGGATGCCGCTGTACGGCGGATTATTACCGCGATGTTCTTAGCCGGTTTGCCGCGGCAGATATTGATGGCATGAAAAATGACGATGGCTTGGTCGTGGTCGATTGCGCCTTCTGTTCGCGTGATTTCGCTATCGACCTGCCGTAAATTCAGTTTTGGGGCAATTCTAACAATAGATTTCACATCTCGGCGCTGCTGTGGCTCTTTTCGGCGCGGCGGCAGCGGTGGTATATCCGCGTCCTGTGAGTTTGGGCACTGAATAGACAGCCCAAGGGTGCAAAGGTCCGGATGATGAAGGTTGCAAAGCGGCAGTTCGGGATATTGGCCCGTGCAACAGGCGGCGGGCTTTGCGCAGGCCTTGGCTTGATAACGGCCGCGGGGCTGGCGCAGGGTCCATCCCTTGGAATGCTTGACCGGCTTGAGCCGGGCCTTTGGGAAATCCAGCCAAGAGATAGCGCTACTGCTGCGATCAAACTCTGTGTCGATAGCGGCCGCAAACTTATCCAGATTCGCCACCCGCGCGAGGCGTGCCAGCGTTTTGTTATTGAAGACAAGCCGGGTGCGGTGACAGTGCAATATTCCTGTCCGGCCAACGGTTATGGCCGTACCAGCTTGCGCTTCGAAAATGCCCGCTTGGTTCAGATCGAAACGCAAGGGATTGACGGGGGCCTGCCGTTCAATTTCGTGGCTGAAGCACGCCGTATTGGAACGTGCATGCGTTGAGCGGACCGAACGGGGGAGGTCGGCCAGTATTTCCGGCCGAGTTGCAAATCCCAGTTACGTTTGGAACCCCAGTTACGTTCGAAACCATTGCATCGTCGCGTTCGCATCGCTAGCCCATTGGCAATGCCTGAAAACACGTCACCTCTGGCGCAATCGCCCGCCACTGTCGCCCCGCTCGCCGTCGTTCTCCTTTCCGGAGGACTGGATTCGATGGTTTGCGCAGGTCTGGCGCAAGAGCAGGGTTTCCGTGTTCTGGCGCTGACGATTGACTACAATCAGCGGCATCGGGTTGAACTGGAAGCTGCCCGCATAATTGCGCAGCGGCTGGGGGTGGATCGCCATGTGATCCTGCCGCTTGATCTTCGCCAGTTTGGCGGTTCGGCGCTGACCGATGATATCGCAGTCCCGAAGGACGGCGTGGGCGACGATATTCCAGTTACTTATGTCCCCGCGAGAAATCTGGTGTTTCTGTCGCTTGCATTGGCATGGGCCGAAGCTGCGGGTTCGAACGATCTTTTTATCGGGGTGAATGCGCTCGATTATTCGGGCTATCCCGATTGTCGTCCAGAATTCGTTTCTGGTTTTGAATCGCTTGCGCGGATTGCGACGAAAGTTGGGAGTGAAGGCGGGACGGTAAAGGTTCACGCCCCTCTGCAGCACATGAAGAAATCGGAAATTGCGCGTGAAGCTGCGCGCCTGGGGCTTGAAGCAGGCCAAAGCTGGTCTTGCTACGATCCCTTGTCGGATGGGAGAGCCTGCGGTGTGTGCGACAGTTGTCGTCTCAGGCGCGCAGGATTTGAAGAGGCAGGCCTGAATGACGGAACCCGGTACGGCGGCGGCTGAAAACCAAGCGCCAGAACCCCACAACGGCGAGGCAACCGCATATAGCTGGTATGTCCTCGGTATTCTCGTTCTTGTGTATGTCCTGAATTTTGTCGACCGGCAGATTCTTTCGATTCTTGCCAATGATATCAAAAGGGATCTTTCGCTAACCGATGCCGATCTTGGGTTCCTCTACGGAACCGCATTTGCAGTGTTCTACTCGCTTTTCGGTATACCGCTGGGGCGTTTGGCAGATAGCTGGCACCGCGTCCGGCTCATGAGCATCGGTTTGACCCTGTGGTCTGTAATGACCGCCATTTCAGGCTTCTCCCGCACCGGCACACAACTGACGATTGCCCGTATCGGGGTGGGAGTTGGTGAAGCAACGGCAAGCCCAGCTGCCTACTCCCTGATCTCCGACTATTTCCCGCAGCGATTGCGCGCAACGGCGCTGGCGATCTATTCGTCCGGTCTGTTTCTTGGCGGCGGACTTTCGTTGCTGGTCGGCGGGCTGATCGTCGAGGAATGGAATGCGGCCTATCCTGCAGGCGGGCCTTTCGGACTTGTCGGTTGGCAAGCTGCCTTTATGGCAGTGGGCGCGCCGGGCGTTCTTCTGGCCCTTTGGGTCGCAACCATCCGGGAGCCTGTCCGGGGGGCGATTGATGGAATGGTGACGCTGGGGTCACCCCAGCCGTTCAAGGGCTTTGCGGCCGAACTGCTGAACGTCATTCCCCCGCTTACATTGCTGGGGGTAGCAAGGCGCGGTGCTGGCGCACTGGTTATCAACATTGCTTTTGCAGCACTGATCGTATGCGTCGTAATTGGGCTTTCCGCCTTTCTGGGTACAGCTACGCAGCAGCAGTGGATATTCGTTGGAGTTGGTGTCTATGCCGTCTTCAGTTGGGCCACGGCCCTGAAAGCACACGATTTGCCGACATTCCGCCTGATATGGGCCTCTCCTGCATTCATCTGCACCACGCTTGGCTACGGCATGGTGGCTTTTACCTCCTACGCCTCATCCTATTGGGCTGCACCTTATGCAGAGCGGGTGTTTGGCATAGCCAAGGGTGAATTGGGCTGGTTTATTGGCGCGCCGGGCGCTCTTGCGGGGTTTCTTGGCGTTATCATCGGTGGCCGAGTTGCTGATGCACTCCATGCGCGAACTGCATCAGGGCGGCTCTATGTCACACTCTTTGGCCTGATTGCTCCGATCATCCCGCTTGTTGCAGCATACCGCGCAGACACGTTTACAGCTTTCGTGATCTATTCGTTTTTTGCGCAGGTAATGTCGAGCAGTGCTTTGGGTGGTGCTGCTGCGACAAGCCAGTTACTAGTCCTGCCGCGAATGCGCGGGACGGCAACGGCGACTTTCTTCCTTGCCACAACCCTTGTGGGACTTGCGCTTGGCCCGTTTATGGCAGGCTATGTTTCGGCAACCAACAATGACAACCTGTCCCTCGGAGTCTTGTCGACTTTGGTGTCCGTGCCGATAGGCCTGCTCCTTTTGTTCGTTGCGATCCGCACGGTTCCAAAGGCGCAGGCTGAACGTGAAATCCGCGCGAAAGCAGCAGGAGAAGCTCTCTGAGGCATGAAGTGCAGGAGTGAGCGCCACCTGCCAGATGGCTCATTCTTCTGCAGCTTCCTTCCAACGGGATCTACGGCTGGCCTATCGTGGTGACATTTGGAAAGAGCGGTGTCTCTGCCTGCACTTGCATCACTACGACTGCGGCCAACAACGCTCACCTTTGATATGAGTTGCCCGGCCTGATTGGCGCGCAACGAAAAAGGGGCCGGATTGCTCCGGCCCCTTCTCAAACCTTCGGCAATTGCCGATGATTACATGCCCGAACCCGGACCGTAGGTGATTTCCACGCGACGGTTCTGGAGTTCGCGAACACCGTCCGAAGTCGGTACGCGCGGGTTGTTTTCACCGAATGCCTGGCTCGTGATCGAGCCGTCCGGAATACCGTGCGTGTTCAGGTACGAACGGACCGACGTGTTACGACGTTCCGACAGACCCTGGTTGTACTTTGCCGTGCCCGAACGGTCGGCATAACCTGCCAGCATGATCGGAACGCTAGCGCAGTTGCCATATGCGGTGACCGCATTGTCAAGGATGGTAGCCGCTTCGGGCGTGATGTCCGACTTATCCCAGTCGAAGAACACGATGTACGGACCCTTGTTGCAAACCGGTGCCGGCGGAGGCGGCGGAGGCGGCGGAGGCGGCGGGGGCGGGGGGGGCGGCGGAGGCGGCGGTGCAGCTTCCTCAACCGGTTCAGCGCCACCGAAGTTGTAGGTCAGCGTGCCGAGCAACGAGTGCGAACGGAAGCGCGTGCGGGCGTTGGTACCAGAGTTGTTCACCAGATCGATGTGATCCTGGTTGAAGAACCGGTACTTGAGGCCGACGTCGATCGAGTTGCTCAGAGGTGCACGAACGCCGGCAAGCGCCTGCCATGCAAATCCGGTGTCCGAATCAACCAGGCTGGTTGCTGCGTTCGGGATGAGTACGGCAACCTTGGCGCGGCTTACGCCAACACCACCGCCGACAAAGCCCTGCAGGCCGTCATCGGGACCGAAGTCGAGAAGGCCATTGACCATGAAGCTCAGAGCTTCGGCGCCGCCGCCAACGCGGGCGTCGCCGTAGTTGACGGTCACGGCGTCAAACGCCTTTTCTTCTGCACGGCGATAGCTGACTTCGCTTTCAAGGCGGAAGCCGCCGAAGTCATAACCGACAATACCGCCGAAATCATAACCGGTCTTGGTGTCAAGGACACCATTCTGGTTCGATCCGAGCAGGTTTTCCATGTCTTCAACCAGCATTGCGCCAGCATCAGCTTCAACATACCAGGAATCATCGCGCGCCAGCGCAGGCGATGCCATGGCAGTCGAGGCCAGGGCGACGCCCAGGACCAGTTTCCGCATTATAGTTTCCCCTTTTAGCGACATCATGCCACGTCGTGCAGGCTGTCTACCGGTTCCAAAGTGGTCATGCAAGCGGTCAAACGAACCGATGTGTTGCCTAAATGCAACGAACTGGGTTCGCCACATAAAGCACTTTGTCAGCCGATTACGCCCTCATGTACCCGTCAAATGCGGATAGGTCCGGTTGGTTCCCTCAAATCTAGGAAATTATGCAGGCAGTCTTCAGCGCCTGCATGAGAGAAACGATGCAGGCCCGGGCTTCGCTGTCGACAACACTGCCACCGCTGGGGGCGGATGGTGCATTGCCAAGCTTCCAAGAACCATCGAAAATCTGTTGGGCAGCGGATGCCTTGTCATGAATACGCAGTCCTGCTGAGGGCTGAATAAAGCGCCAGCCGCCTTCGGTCCACGCGGCAATGCAGTCCTCCCGGCCGGCAAACGCGCCGCTCGCTCCGCCGCCGACCAGCCACATCTGGCCGACAGGTGGTGCAAGGGGTGGCACAGGAACCACACCTTCAATAGCTGCGCCCAACAACAGGTCGATGGTTAGAAGCGCCTCGTTGACGGTGACTTCCTTTTGCGACTGTCCTGTAAACAGCAACGGCAGACCCTGACGTGGCGTTGATGAGGCGAAGTTCAGCGAATCAGGCATTGAATACCCTTTCATGTTAAGCGGTCAGACGGGCATCGCGATGGTCAGGGGCAATGATCTCGATTCGCGTCCGATTTGCCTCACCCTGAAGCTGTTCTCACCGGGCTGGTTCATCAGTTCTGCCGCCGCAGCAGCGGAAAGATCGAGCCGTGCGGTGGTAGTCTGCCAATAGCGGAACATGCTGTCATTGCTGCCGAATTCGATCTGCCAGCGTTCTTCGTTTTCGTTCAGCGGTGTATCCACCTCGTCAGGCCATTTCCAAGCCCCGCGGGACCGGCGGGTCCACCGCAAAAATAGCGATCCGTCGGGGTTGAACGCGGCTTTGCCATGAACTGCCGAAAGCGGGCGCAGCGTGATCCCTGCATTCGTGATCGCGCTTGATACCGGGGTGGCGTCTCCCAACCCGATGGCCACGATTTGAATATTCGCTGCGTCGCCTGCAACGGAGGGGGCTATGGTCAACGGTGTTTCGTCGAGCAAAACGAACGATTCGTGCAGCAGGTGTCCAGTAACCGCATGTTCAGTCCCGCCCCTTCCGCGCAGGAGTGCAGAAAGGCGCCAACTGCGGCCTCCCAAGTGTTCGGAACGGGCGAATTGCACGATTTCTTCTCCTAGTAAGGCCTTGTTCGCGCCTTGCATCAACTGCGCCCAGGTTGCGCTGTTGAGGGCAAAATCCTCTGCTGCCAGTTCGATATCCACCGTGTTCGCAAGATCCAGCAGCAGGGGGCTTGCCTGAGCCAATGCAGTCAGAGCCTTTCCGGCAATACTTCGGGTCCGTCCGGTTGCTGCCAGCGAATACATCGCGCCATCGGCTTGTTCGGCATAAAGCGCAGCCCCTTTCCATGCGGAACTTGCCGCTGTCGCTGCCACTCGCAGCGCAGGTGTCGCGCCATCGCCGTCACCGCTCCACGGCAGTTCAAATGCATAGAGTGCGGTCGGTACTGCAACCACATCGGCCACCTGATTCGATCGTCCGGAGTCAGCCGCGTTGAAGGCGGGTGATGATACCGGAACCGACGCCAGATCCAGCATCACACCGTCGGCCTGCCATTCCCACTGCTCGATACGCCATGTTCCTGCCGTCACGGGCGTGCGTACAATCGCACCGGGTGCAAAGCGTGCGTCAATCTCAGCGATTCGGTAGCGCAACGTGTCGCGTGCCAGAGTTGAACGCCGTGCGGCCCGATCAGCCAGTGCCCTTGCCTCCAGTGCTGTCATGGCTACCGGCATTTCAATCGTGACCACATCGCCCGGCCCGCTGCGACCGATGCTGCGTTGCATGCCGGGCTGATAATCGCGCGCGACGTCATAATACCTCACCGCACACTGACGCGCAGTGGGTAGGGCATCGCGCCTGCGCGACCAACCGTCTGCCCGCGCATCCTCCGCGCCATCACCTCCGGCCGTTGGGGCAGGAAGCATGGGGGGCAGGCTTGAAGGGGCAGGTTCTGCCGGTGTAAATCGGATGAGTTCGTCGGCTCCGATGCAGACCAGCGGTGTCATCTCGGCAATCGTTGCAAGAACGTCGCCAGCAGAACCTTGGTCCACCGTGAAGCCTGAAAGCGCCGTGCTGTCGAGATCAGAGGTTTGCGCATCCGGCACCAGCGCGGCGGCGATGTCGGCGATTGTTACCGACTGCTCATCAGCAATAATTTCGAACGTTAGCGAAGGCAGGCGGTTGCCGAATTCTGCCAGTTCCAAGTCTTCGAACACGACATAGGCCAGATTGCGGTACGCGGGATTCACAGCCGCCCCTTCAGCCTGCGAAAGCAGGATATCCGGGGCCTGATCGCCATGCCCGGTGTGAACGCGCAATTTGCCGCCTACTTTGAGATCGCCGGCTTCCCCGCGCAAAAGATTGCCGTCGGCCCATATCCGCCCGATCCCGATAATGGGGCGGCTGCCGACTGCCACTGCGAACGACGCGGTGTAACTATACGATGTCACTGACGGACGCCCTTTACCGCCGCCGGATTTCTCGCTGTGCTCCATCAGTTCGGTCGCCCAGATCACGCTGCCTGATGCGCGAATGCGGCCAAAGTGCAGCGGCAGGGCCGAACCATAGCTGGAAGTCTGGACGGAAAGCTCCTTCAGGCGCGGCCCGTTGATTTTGCGGTTGCCGATCACGGCAGAATCAACCTGACGGCCAATCAGCGCGCCGATTGCGCCGCCCAGCGGTCCGCCAAACACCGTGCCCACGGCTGAAAGGATGAGCGTAGCCATAAGCTTCAGGACTCCTTTGAAGAAAGTCGCCATTGCATCATGATCGGCCAGGGCAGTGACCCTTGCAGATGCGTTACCTTGCCAAGGCTGGCATGGGCGTGGACAAAGCCATCCACCACTGAAACCAGAAGGTGCGGTTGCAAGGGGTTGGTTCGGCACAGCACGATGTCGCCAGCCTGCCCGACAGGAACAAGATGGCTCATTTCAGCATGACGCAACCACCGCGCTGTATCGATGGATCGTAGTGAGTAACCTTCCGGAGTGGATGCAGGATGCCCCGCTCTGCGCAACGCCTCTGCAACCAACCCCACGCAATCCAGCCCGGTTGTCACATTGCGTCCATGCAGGCGGAATGGCGTCCCGACGAGGCTCATAGCGGCCTCGGTCAATGCAGGGATCATCCCTGTGCCGAAGGATAGCGGGTAAGCAGATCGTTTCCGGGCAGAAATGGTTCACCCTGAAAGTTCACGGCATTGGCAAAGCGTGCCGAACAAGTCGCCAGCGTGTGGTCGCAGCCTTCGCGAAGTATCGCCCGCATTCCGGCGGCCATGCCTTCGGATAACGCGCGCTCCAGCACCATCCAGCCACTTTCCACGGCATGGACCCGCAGCATCATCCCGACGTCCGGTCCATCCGCCGCGCGTATCCAGCCGAATTCCGCGTTTGGCTGGCTGGCCATGCCGCTAACCAGAACCGACTGTCGATCCTCCGATATATCCGCAATGACAATCTCGTGCGAAAAGCGGGCGGCTGACAACGTGCAGCCTTCGCCGCAGAACTCTGCGCGACATGTGGGCGATGTGCGTGGCACCACCTGTCTCGCCAAAGCCTGCTTTATTGATTCCAGATCGGCTGAGAAATTCTCGCCTTCCCGACCGACTGAACCAATAGTCCCTGCAAACAGCGTTTCGTTTTCCAGTGTTTGCCAGTCGACCAGTCCCATCGTTACCGATGCGCCGTCGAAACGCCCCGCAACCAGATCGGCCTCGCCAATCGCATCATGCGCCAAGGCACCGGCAATTTCTGCCGTATCGGCCTCGAACGTGCCGGTTCGCCGCACCGCCGATGGCACCATGCCCGGTGCCGTGCGATGGCGCAGGCCTGCGAAAATCAGGTCGCGATCATGGCTGGTAAACCCCAGAGCCACGCCGTCTCGCCGCTCAATTCGCCACCACACCGCCACTGTCTCCAGCGCAGTGCCAAACCAGACCCGGCTCATGCATCCTCTCGCAGTTCGATCAGCGGCACACTTGGCGCTTCGCCAGCGGCAAATTCGGCGCCGGAAATGTCCAACCGGTCCTCGGCAAAGCGCACCGGTACGTCGAACACAAAGCCTGCACGCACAAGCGCGCCCGGTGCAGGGGCCACATCCAGCGCGATGAAGCCCAGCGGCTCTAGCGTGAAATCGCCTGTTTCCACGCCATCCACGCTTATCCGCAGCGATTCCGTGCGGGGCCGCGTAATCCGCCTGCGCTGTGCCTCGCTATCCTCGCCATAATGCTTGGTCAGGGCGAAGCGGGCGTTGGCCCCGTCGCCCGTTCCGATCACTTGGTCCAGCGGGGTTGGTGTTCCGGTCATGCCGTTTGAGCTGAAGTCGGACGGATCGCGCAGTCTGAAGCCCCTTGCCTGACCGCGCCGGGCGCGGAAAAAGCCGATCAGTTCGCCCAGTTCCGCTTCGGATCGCACGCCCGGTCCAACATCAAAACGCAGCCGCGCATCCGACCACAAGCTGTTACGGCGCTCGAAACCCGATGCTGTAATCGTCACATTGGTCGAAAACTCCGGTGTTACCGAAGCATCGCGGCCCAACGACAGCGGGAACAGCACATCGTCAAAGGATTGCATCTTTTCGTCTCCGCCATTGGTGGGCAATCGCACAAATCCGTCGCGCGAAACCTGCGGCAAGGCCCAGATAAAGGTTTCCGCCACACCCAGCGCCACAGCATCACTTGCGGCTGCATCAATCCGCGCCCACTCAGCGGGCGCATCGGTGGCATTCAGCACGAAACCTGAAAGGTAGTGCTGCCTGTCGCGTGGATAGCTTAGCCTGGCTTCGGCAAAAGCTCGGCCTGCCTTGCGCAGCGCATCCTTGCCAGTGGTCACCCAGTCATAATCTTCAAGCTGCAGTACGTCGAACGCGGGCGAAGCCCAGCCGTTTGGCAGGTTGGCCCGGTGCGCTTCGGGAGTCGCCGGATCAAGCACCGTCGGCAGGAACGCCAGCAGCAGCGTTTCCGCCCCAGCGGGGCCAGCCGCCGCCTTGACTGCCGCCGCCAGATCAGCTGTGGACTGCGCCAAAAGCGCGCCTGCTGCATCCAGCAGATTTTTCTGCGCAGCGTTCAGGCTTGCCCCCAAATCGGGAATGCTTACCGGATTACCGCCGAAAGCAGCCTTGGCCGCATCATCATATATGCAGATGCGGCGGTCCTGCGTCACCCACCACCACGGCTCACCAACTTGATGGCGCACGGGCAGGTCCGCTTGGTGCAACATGTCCACCAATGCCACACCCACCTTGCGCACCCATGCCATCGCCTCACCATGCGCGGGCGACAGCAGTGCCGATGGCGGTGACCATCCGGTCCGGGCGGCCTCACCATTCTCCCCGCGCTGCTGCCATGCAGCAGGGCAATGCTGTGCCAGCACCTCATAGGATTGCGATGCAATCACGCTAAAGCCCAGCGCACGGGCATGCCCGAAGAACCCTTCGTGCCATGCTCGTGCGGCTACGTTCATCGCAGGCAATGCGGGATTGACCATGAACCCTCCGACGCCATCGGGCGCCAGCGGAAAGAAATGACTCATCCCGATGTAGTGGGTGATGCTGCCACGATACCCCAGTCCGCGTGCTTCACGCAGTATGCGGGCAGGGGTCAGGTTATAGGCATCGTCATACCCGGTGCAAATCGAAAGCCCATGCGGCGGGACCATAACATCGCCGATTTCCAGCATCGGCCGGTGCCCCTCGCAGCGCACATCGCTCAATTCCACCCACCCGGTCTGCGCTGTCGTAAACGGTGTGGCATCTCCCGGTGCAAAGTCTGGCGGGACCAGCGAAATGAACACCCGGTCGATGTCCGCAGGGTAAACTGGATCGGCCTCTGACGGCAGCAGGAAACCCCCGTTCAGCCTCGAAAACGGCAGCGTCACTTGCGCATCGCTGGCCGTGCCGGTGCAGTAATTCCACAATCGCACATACCATGCACGTGGGTTGCCCGCCGCATCGCGTCCTTCGATGGTCAGCGTCGGTCCGTTTACCGCATCCAGCGGCAGCACACCCGATGACCGCCACCGGAATGAAAGCGTCAGCCGCGAATAATCCGCCTTCGTTTCATAGGCGAGCAGCGGGTGGTCCCACTTGTCTTCGGTTTCCCAGATCAGCCCGATCAGATCGTCTGCCTTCTGGAACACCGCATCCACCCGCAGCGCGTCGGGCGCGGTCGTCACCACGGACGCCATGGCCGGGCGCGGGAAATTCACCGTCCAAAAGCGCGGATCAAACCGCTGGATCGTGTCGGTGTGCTGCACCGTGCGGCGCGTGGCGAGCCAGTGACCCATGTCAGGTTCTCCGATAAATCAGAAGTCGTTCAGTGCCCGGCGCACGGCCTGCGCGACCTGTTTGCCTGATCGGCGCAGGCTTTCGGGCTGGCTGCTGCCTTGCGGGCTGACGATGCGGATTGACACGTTCACGTCCCGCCCTCTGCCACCTGCCGAAGGCTCTACGCGCCCCGCCGATGTCGGGACGAACAGTTCCGGCCCGCGCTCGCCCACCAAATAACCGCGCCCCGGTGCCACCGGCCCGCCCGTGGCTCGTCCCGGCAGGCCAAAGATCGAACCGATCAGGCTGCCAAGTCCCAGCACACCGCTTGTCGTGCCGCCCGCTCCTGCGCCGCTGGCAATCGATCCCAGCCCGGCCTGCACTGCCTGTGCCGCAATATCGCCCAACACGTTCAGCGCCACCCTGCGCAAGTCCTCAAAGCCCAGCGATCCCCGCCGGATCGCACCTAGCAGCCCACGCTCCAGCGTGTCGCCCGCTCGGCCGAAGCCATCCACCAAGATGGAATCGAAACTTCCCCGCATCTGCGCGACATCGGCGGTAAACCCCGATGTGTTGGCGCGCACGTCGATCATCAGCGTGTCGAGTTCATCCACCACGGTCCTGCTCCATCATCCTGTCGATTGTGCTGCGATCGATGCTTTCACTGTCGCCTTGCCGCATGGCGGAAAGCACTGTAGCCAGTTCTTCGGGCGTCGCCGCCCAGAACGTGTCGGGCATCCAGCCCAGCAGCAGCGCGGCCTGTCCTGAAAGCCGTGCCGCCGCCGTGCCAATCCGCCCGCTCATCCGCCGCCTTTCAGCACCTGCACGATCAGCGCGCGCAACGTCGGCGTGCAGGCGGCAAGGCCTTCGCGCGCCACAGCATCGGCAAAGTCCGCACGCTCCAGCCCGTTGCGCTCGCGCAGACAGTGCCAGAACAGCGCCACCATCTCGATCAGCCGCATCTGCCCCGCGCTTGCCCGTTCAACCAGCGCGAACAGCGGTCCCAACTCCTCTTCGGCGGCCACCAGCGCGCCAAAGGTCGGGCGCAGCACCAGCGGCTGTCCCGCCAGCAACAGCACAGTTTCCCCGCGATGGGGATTGGCAGCTCCCGTCATTACGCTTGCACCACGACGCCAGAGCTTTCCAGCGTCATCGTGTAATTGCGCTCACCATTGAAATCGCCGGAATAATCCAGCCGCTGCACCAAAAAGCGTCCGTGCATCTTCTCGCCGCCTTCAAACGACAGCTCATAATCTGCAATGGTCCCGGCCATCGCATTGCCGCGCACCTGAATTTCCGATGCGCTGCCCAGGAAAATTCCCGCCGCGCTAACCGTAACCGACCGCGTGCCCGCGCCCGAAAGCAGTTCGCGCCAGCCGCCCGAATCCTTGCTGGTAATGACCACCGCTTCGCCGTTGATCGACATCTGCGTGGTGCGCAGGCCAGCCACGGTGTTGTAAGTCGGCGTTGCCGCGCCATCGCTGATCTTCAGCAGGAATGCGCTTCCCTTCTGGGCTGCCATGATAGGTTCTCCTTGAAAGAATGGGGATTTTTCAGGCGGCTAGAACGCGCGCCCGGTATTCCAGCACCACCACACGCCGCGTTTCGCCGCGTTGCTCGGCGCGCGCGCGCAGCAGGCTAAGACTGACCACGCGAAAACCGGCCAGCGGCTGATCGTCGGGCAGGCTTTCCACCCTCGTCTCGATCGCCGCCACCAGCGCCGCGCCGCCCAGCGGGTCGTCGCTGCGGAAGTTCAACTCCAGCGCCACGCGAATCTCGCGTCCCGGCAGCGTCTTGGTGCTCCAATTGGTGCTGGCGCTGGTGGTCAGCGCCAGCCACGGCAGGGCGGCGCGCAATGGCGCTTCTTCGACCACTGCGTTCAGCGAAGCGGACAGCACGGCATCGCTCGCCAGCCAGTTCAGCAGAACCGCGCGAAAGGGAATTTCCATCGGTTACTCCTCACCGAACAGCGGCCACAGCAGGCTCGCCTTGCGCCAGCGCCGGGCATCCAGGCGCCGCGACATCATCACCGCGCGGGCCGTGGCCAGCGCTTGCGCTTTCTGCGTCAACCGCGCTGCCAGTTCTCCGGTCGGGGCGTTGGCCGCGATCATGCGATCCGCATCCGCCGCCATGGCCGCCACAGTGCGGCTACCACCGCAGGCGGCATCGCGTCGGCCTTGCGCTCGTCGTCGCGGGCGCGGTGCTGGTGCGCAGCCAGCCGCAGAATGCCGTGGCGGATCGCATCCGGTAGCGCTTCCCAGTTTGCGGCCATACCGGCTGAAAAGACGACGACCACCCGCGCCTGATCAATCGGTCGTGTCAGCCGCACCCGGCCGTGCCCGTTGGCGTCGATGTCGAATTCATACGCCCCCGCAGCCAGCGCAGTCCGCTGTCCGTTCAGGTCCAGCGCTGCCAGGCTGGTGATCGCTTGCACTGGGCTTGCCGCCAGCACCTGCCATTCACCGTCTGCCCTCAGCACTTGCTCGCAGCCTGATTGCAGCGGCATCGTGCCGGTAAAGCCTTCGCAGGTTTCCAGCCCGGCGCGGATCAGCATGGTCAGTTCGGCATCTTCGGTTGACCGGGTTACGCCCAGCCAGGCCTTCAGTTCGGTAATCGCCGCCGAAGACAAGGCAGGCGGTGCGATAATTGCCCGCATCATGGCAATCTCCGGTCATTGAATGGAAAAGGGGCGGCTGCGGCAGCCACAAGAGGGGGGGCACCGCCGCAGCCGCGCGCGCTCAGCGCGTCAGATCAGCCCGATCAGGCCTCGATCTTCAGCAGCTTGATCGCGTCGCTGTCCATCACCTGCCCGCCGATACGGCGAGTGGCATAGAACTGCACAAATGGCTTGTTGGTATAAGGATCGCGCAGGATCGTGGTCTGGCGGCGTTCGGCAATAAGGTAACCAGCCTTGAAGTTGCCGAACGCGATCGGGCAATTGCTGGCTGCCACGTCGGGCATGTCTTCGGCTTCGATCACCGGATAGCCCAGCAGACGGTCGGGCTGGCCGTCGATCATACCGGGCTGCCACAGAAACGCACCATCTGCGGTCTTGAACTTGCGGACAGACGCCAGTGTGGTCGAATTCATCACCCACACTGCGCCCTGACGCAGTGGGGCTTTCATCTGGCATACCAGATCGATCAGCTTGGCTTCGGGCGCGCTGTCAAAGCCGTTGGAATTGCCTGAACCGATGAACTGCAAGCTGCCAAAGGCGCGCGCGGCGTCGCTTGCAATGCTGCGGGTTGCGGAAAGAAAGCCCATCGGCTGGTTGATGCCCGTGCCGTTGATGAAAGCCGCCCCTTCAGCCCGCGCAAATTCGGTGGCGATTTCGTTCGCCAGCCAGCCTTCCAGATCGAATGCGGCATCATCCAGCATGGCCTGCGTGGCCGAAGGGTTGGCGTAAAGCTCACCGGTCGGCGGGGCAATTTCGGCCAGCTTGGGGCTTGCTGTTTCAGGGCGCGCCCCGGTTTCGCTGACCCAGCCCGAAGCCGTGCCACCGGTCGAGATCAGGCGACGAAAGTCAGCGCTACCGGTCTGCACCACATTGGCCACCGCGCGGATCGGGCTGATTTCCACCAGACGGCGGGCAATCATCGTGTCGATTTCCTGCGGCACGGCATAACCGCCATCCGCAGCCACCACGCCCGAAAGCGATTTCAGTTCGGTTTCGCGGCCGTTGCGCAGATAACCGTCGACAAAACCCTTCATTTCCGGGCCAGACACGCTTGCCGCACCACCCAGCATCGGGCGGGCGGCGGCGCGGCTTACCTTGTCCAGACGGCCCTTCACTTCTTCCACATCGCTACGCAGCGCGGCGAGCGCGGCGTCCTGCGCTTCCTGGCGATCAACAATGTCGAACGAACCGGTCAGTGCGTCAGATTTGGTTTCGATATCCATGGGGCACAACGTCCTTTCTGCATGAAAAAAGGCCACCCCATGGGGCGGCCATGGGGGTATTCGGCTTTGAAAAGAAACAGGATCAGGCGGCGTCGGCGCCCGCGTTCTCGACATAGTGAACCCGCGCCAGCGGTTGCATGGGCCGGGTCACAAGGCTCACTTCCATGATGTCCAGATCGTGCAATTCACGTCCGTCGGGCAGCGCGCGGCCTTGTTTTACACGATAGCCGAACGAAAGCCCGTCCACCGCGCCATCGTTCAGCGCTCGCGCTGCTGCGGAATCTGTTGCGGTCACTGATGCGACCACGCGCAGTCCCCGCGCATCTTCACCCACCACGTCGATCCAGCCAATTTGCTGTTCCGGACGGTGCTGCCACAACAGCGGCAGACGCAGTCCTTCGGTCAAGCGATGGTCCAGACTGGCGCGGAATGCGCCGGGCAGAATCGTGTCACCGCCGCTGTCGCGCTTGCCAAAAATGGCGGCGTATCCGGCAAAGCGCAGTGGTGCATGTCCAGTCTTGGTCAAATTTGCGGTCATCGCACCAGATCTCCCGAACCGAACCGCACCGCGATTCCCAGCAGCAACAGGGCCAGTGCCGCGCGCACCACCCAGTGGACGGCGGCTTTCCACGCGCTCGCCTTGGCATCGCGCCACGCACCCAAAAGCTGGCGCAGTTCGGCAAGGTCTGAATGGGCATCGGCGTCCGCCAGCCCCATCCGTGCCAGCGCCCGCGCCGCGCCCAGGTCTGATGCTTCCTCCACCACCGCGCGCAGGGTCACCAGATCGCTACCCTCGGCTTCGGCCTGCGCAATCAGCCGCGCCAGCATGTCCTCGCGGTTCATGGCTGCACCTGTGCGCCAAATTGACCGCCGATGCCCAGCATCGCGCGCTTTTCATCGGCTGACAGGAAATCGGCACCCGCCACTTGCGCCCACATGCGCTCGCGGTCCTCGGCCAGTGCGGGCACGCGGTCCATGTCTACCCGCAAGGCAGCACCCGTAAACCAGGGGCTAAGTCCTTCACTCAGCGCATCCAGGATCTTGCCCGCCACCGGCAACAGCGTCAGCCGCCACAGCGCGCGGTTGGCCTCGCGGTAATTGGCGTAAGTATTGTCGCCCGGAATGCCCAGCAGCATCGGCGGCACACCAAACGCCAGCGCAATGTCGCGCGCGGCTGCCGCCTTCAGCGTGGCAAAATCCATGTCGGCGGGGCTCAGCGCAAGGCTCTGCCAGCGCAGCCCGCCTTCCAGCAGCATGGGACGGCCGGCATTGCCCATGCCGGAATAGGCCGCCGTCAGTTCGGCCTTGATCCGCTCGAACTGGTCGGGCGAAAGCGCCGCCCCCAGCTCCCCTGGATCATAGACCAACGCGCCCGATGGCCGCGCCGCATTTTCCAGCAAGGACCGGTTCCAGCGCGCCGCCGCATTGTGGATCGCCACCGCCTCTTCCGCCGCTTCCAGACAGCCCGCGCCATAATGGTCATCAACCGGGTGGAAATAGCGGATGTGGATCAGGTTGGGCCGATCAAAATCGTCCAGCGCCTCAATCCGCAACGCTTTCTCGCCCACCTTATAGGCAAAGGCCGCAGGCCACCCGCTCGCATCGGGAATCACCGTCACCCGTTCGGGACGCAGCGCGAACAGTTCCACCGGCACGCCATCTACATCGCGCAGCACCTGAACATAGGCATTGCCATGCAGCAGCAGATGCGCGGTCAGCGTTTCCAGCAAAGGCTGGCCCGCGCTGGTTTCGCTCACCAGTGCGGTCAGCGCCGGATCGGACGCTTGCAACGGCGCGCTGCCAATGCCCTCGGCCACCAGTCGCACCGCACGCTGCGCCACCGGGTTTTTCAGATAGGCCTCGCGGATCGCCACGGGATAGTTGATCGGCCCCCGGTTGAATTCAGGGGCGGCACCGCCCTGCCAGTCCGATGCGGCAATCCATGGCGAAACAAAGCTGCGCCCCAATGGCACGCGCGGCGTCACCGCCTCGCCCTTGAAGGCAGCGGCAAGTGATTGAAAGAACGACATGATGTCCCTTTCGTGATATAATTTGCAAAGTCGCTTCCCTCCCGCCTGTGGGAGGGGCCAGGGAAGGGCCTGTTAAGGAAAGCCTCTCAACCTACCCCGATTAGTCAAACCAGATGCGCGGTTGTGCCTGCTGCCCCAGCATCAGCTCGGTCAGCGCCCAGACACAGGCGTCGGCGCGGTCTGGCGAACGCCCCGGTCCCTGATATTCGCCGCCGGGCATCAGCCCGCACAGTTCATCCTCAAGCCGGGCAAACATGCCAGCATGGCGCACGCGCCCCGCTTCATACAGCGCCGCCACCGGCTCAGCGCGCGCAGACTTGCCCCGGCTGGCATGGACTAATCGCAAGGGCAGCGTGGTTTCGGCTGCACGCAGCACCGCCGAAACCATTTCTCCGCCTTGATTGGCCTCGGCCACCACCCGGTCGGCAGACCAGACGCGCGCCGCATCGGCAACCGCTCTCGCCCATCGTTCGGGGCTGGCCTGTTCCACCGAACAATCCGCCAGCACCCGCGCAATCCGGTCGTCGCCAATACCGCACACCACAATCCCGCAGGCATCGCCCTGCGCGCTGGCGGGCGGGTCCACGCCAATCACCACGCGGGTCATCGCCGGAGCTGCCGCCTCGCGCGTCCGTTCAATCAGCGCGCGGTTCCACAGCGCGCCCGCAAGTTCTTCAATCATCTCTCCATGCAGTTCCTGGCGACCCAGCAACGTGCGGCCAAACGTCCGCCGCATCGCCGCCACAAACCGGGCGGGCAGGTTGACGGCATTGTCGAACGTGCTCCCGCGCGTCAGCACAACACCGTTGGCTTCGCCTTCGGCAAGGATGCGCGTGACCAGCGGCACCGGCCTTGGCGTGGTGGTGGCGACAAGGCGAGGGGCATCGCCCAGCCGCATTCCCATCTGCAGGTTGTCCCACGTCGCGCCTGCGCGGTTCGATGTGCCATCCCACTTGGCAATTTCGTCGCACCAGGCATGGCTGTGTTGCGGCCCGCGCAAACTTTCCGGCTCCCCTGCGGAATAGAGAAACGCCTGCGCCCCGTTGGGCCAAACCAGCCGCCGCACGGAACTTTCATAGATCGGCCGCCGCCATGGCGCACCGATTGATAACAGCCCGCTTTCGCCCTCCACCATCACCGTGCGCGCTTCGTGCAACGATGCGCCCACCAGCGCAATCCGCGCATCGGGGTGGGCTTCGGCCTGTCGGAGAACCCATTCCGCGCCCAGCCGTGTCTTGCCAAACCCGCGCCCGGCCATCACCAGCCATATGCGCCAGTCACCTTGCGGCGGACGCTGGCTCTGGCGCCCCCAGACCTGCCAATCATACTGCCATTCGGCACGCTCCTTTTCGGTGAAACCCTCTGCCAAGGCGTTGATCTCGTCTTCGCTCGCCTCCAGCATCCAATCGATCAGATCGCTCTTGCTATCCATCCGCGCCGCCCTTGTCCTCGGCGGCGGCTTGTCGGCGGGCCAGCACTTCCTCGCGCATTCTGGCCAGCTTGGCGTGGATCGATGCCCGCACTGTTTCCACGTCGGTATTTTCGCGGAGTGCCCGTTCCCGCGCTACCGTTTCGCGGTGTTGCGAAAGCAGACGCAGCGCGGTGGCGTTGTCGAATTTGTGCTCGCCGTCCTTCGGCTCGCCAAAGCGCAACCGGTGCAGCACTTCCATTTCCAGCAGGTCGTACCCTTCGCACAAAGCTTCGCGCCAGCGAGCGGCAAAGTCGCTGTCCGCCCGCTTCAGCTTGTAAGGGCGGGTGGGGTGGACCCCCGCGGTGGTCGATGCTGCCGTCACATTCGATGTTTCGGCCA
This sequence comes from Novosphingobium sp. SL115, assembly GCF_026672515.1. Taxonomy (GTDB): domain Bacteria; phylum Pseudomonadota; class Alphaproteobacteria; order Sphingomonadales; family Sphingomonadaceae; genus Novosphingobium. The sequence continues at coordinate 1,185,560 of NZ_JAPPRG010000002.1, forward strand.
GCGCTGCCAGAAATTCGCCCTGCCAGTGGCGGTTGTTCTTCGTCTCCTTGGCCGCAAGCGCGGCGCAAATCTTCGTGCGCGCCTTTGCAGTGCGCACAGGCCGTGTCGGCTTGGTCATGGGTGACCATCCTCGCTAGTCTGGGTGTGAAGTATCAGGAACTGTCGAAGGCTTCGCGAAACGCCCGTCCTCTCGATCGGCGGGAGCGACTCGGTCTTTCGCGATGTTCCTGTTATGTACCGAATAAGCGTGACGATGTCAATCAAAAAGTGCCAATCCGGTTAACTGCATCTCCGCTGGCGCAATTGATGCTGCTCCCGTAAATGCGGCACCGCAACAACAGCAGGATAACCGATGCTCCGTCGCCTCTACGAATGGACCATGGCCAAGGCCGCGCACCCCCATGCCGAATGGTGGCTGGCGCTGTTCGCGTTCATGGAGGCCAGCTTCTTTCCCATCCCGCCGCATCCCTTGCTGGGCCTGATGTGCCTTGCTGAACCCAAAAAAGCGGTCCGATTCGCGGCCATCGCCACCGTGGCTTCCGTTGTGGGCGGCATGCTCGGCTATGCCATCGGCTATGGCCTGTACGATACCGTCGGCACGCAGCTTCTCGCCGCGCTTGGCCTGACGGAAAGCTTCCCCAAGGCGGCTTGTTATCTGCGCGAATACGGCGTGGAAATCATCATGCTCAAGGGTGCCACGCCCATCCCGTTCAAACTGCTGACCATCACCGCAGGCTTCATCGCCATGCCGCTGGTACCGTTTATCCTTGCCAGCGTGGTCAGCCGCTCGATCAGCTTCATGATCGTAGGTGTGCTGTTCCGCCTGTTCGGTGCCCCGATCAAGCGCTTCATCGACAAGTATCTGGGCCTCGTCACCATCGGCTTCGTCCTGCTCGTGGTCGGCGGTTTCGTGGCTGCCACCATGCTCGGCGGCAGTGGTGGATCGGAAACCAAAACCAAGTGTGAACAGACGGCTATCACCAGCGCCGCCTGATCCCATCGGTCAACCCAACGCCCTTGCGCTGGGTGTTGGGACTGGCAACATCGCCGCGATGCTGACGCTTTATCATTGCAAAGATGCCCGTTCCTTCCGCGCGCTGTGGGCGCTGGAGGAACTGGGCTTGCCATATGATCTGTATGTCCTGCCGTTCCCCCCGCGCAAACGGTATGAAGGTATGCACGACATCAACCCCTTGGGCACGATCCCGGTCTTGTTCGATGGTGACCATCGGTTGACCGAAAGCGTCGCCATCCCGCACTACCTCGCCACGAAGTACGGCCCTTCCGATCTCGCCGTCGCTCCGCATGAGGCGGGCTATGCCGCCTATCTCAACTTCCTCGTCATGGGCGAAGCCACGCTCACATTCCCCCAGACCATCCACTTGCGCTATGCCGTCTTCGCCCGGCCTGAAGATCGCCGCCCCGAAATTGCCCGCGACTATGCCGAATGGTTCGGCTCGCGCCTGCGCAATGCCGAAACCCTGATGGGGGCAGACTATGTCGCTGCAAACCGCTTCACCATGGCTGACATTTCGGTCGGCTATGCCGTGATGCTCGCCTTGTCGGTCGGCCTCGAAGAATTTGTTTCCGAACCCCTGCGGGCCTATTTCCAGCGCCTGAAATCCCGTCCCGCCTATCAGCGTGCGCTGGCTGCGCAGCTTTGACACGAACCGCCAGCAGGCGCATGGGCACACCATGCAATTCGCCCATTTCGATATCGACCAGTTCCTGCGCAATCACTGGCAGAAGCGCCCGCTGCTGATCCGCAACCCGTGGAACGACTGGCAAAACCCGCTCGAACCCGATGAACTGGCCGGCCTCGCCTGCGAAGAAGGCATCGAATCGCGCCTGATCGTGCGCGATGGCGATGCGCTGAAGATGGAAAGCGGACCTTTGCCCGAAGCACGCTTTGGCGAACTTGGCAAAGAGGCATGGACGCTGCTGGTGCAGGCGGTCGATCATACCGTGCCCGATGTCGCCGCGCTCATCGAACCGTTCCGGTTCGTGCCTGATTGGCGTATCGACGATGTCATGGTCAGCTATGCCACCAATGGCGGCGGCGTTGGCCCGCATTATGACCAGTATGACGTGTTTCTGGTGCAGGGCCTTGGCCGCCGCCGCTGGCGTGTTGGCCCGGTTTGCAATGCCCAAACCCCGCTGTTGCCGCACGAAGACCTGCGCCTCCTGCCAGATTTCGAAGCGACCGACGAATGGGTGCTGGAACCGGGCGACATCCTCTATGTCCCGCCCGGCTTCGCGCATGATGGCGTGGCCGTGGGTGATGATTGCATGACCTATTCGGTCGGCTTCCGCGCGCCTTCTCGCGCCGAACTAGTCGAAGGCTGGGCCGATCATCAGGTTGACCGCATGGCTGAAGATGATCGCTACGCCGATCCCGACCTTGCCGCGCAACCTCACCCCGGCGAAATCACGGCAGCTTCGCTCGACCGTCTGCACGCAATGGTTCTGGAATCGCTGTCCAACCGCGCCGATTTCGCCCGCTGGTTCGGCACGTTCAACAGCCAACCCAAATATGCCGAAGCCGACTGGCGCCCCGAAGACCTCGCCACGCCTGAAACCGTGCAGGACAGCCTCGCCCAGGGCATCCCTTTGCTGTGCAATCCCGCCAGCCGCTTTGCCTTCATCCGTCAGGCAACGGGCGGCATAACCCTGTTCGCCGATGGCCAAAGCTTTGATTGCACAGGCGAAACTGCCGACCTTGCCATGCAAATCTGCGCCAATGCTACGCTCGAAGCTGACCCGGCTCTCGCCGCTTCGTCATCCGCTGTCGAACTCTTGGTCACGCTGATCAATCAGGGCAGCCTTGCCTTCGATGATGGCGAAGAGGATTAAGCCGCCATGGCACTGATCCTGTTCAACAAACCTTATGGTGTGCTGTGCCAGTTCACCAACGAAAGCACCGGCCCGGTCCGCCCGACGCTGGCAGACTATATCGACCGCCCCGGCATCTACCCCGCAGGAAGACTCGATCTGGACAGCGAAGGCCTGCTGCTGTTGACCGATGATGGCCGTCTGCAAGCGCAGATTGCCAACCCGCGCTACAAAACGCCCAAGACCTACCTGGTGCAGGTCGAAGGCGAACCTGATGAAGCCGCGATCACCGCCCTGTGTCGCGGTGTGCGCCTGAAAGACGGAATGACCTTGCCCGCACAGGCTGAACGGATCGATCCGCCCGCACTTTGGCCGCGCGATCCCCCGGTTCGTTTCCGCAAAACCGTGCCCGACACCTGGCTGCGCCTGACCATCCGCGAAGGCCGCAACCGCCAGGTCCGCCGCATGACCGCCGCCGTCGGCCACCCCACCCTGCGCCTTGTCCGCTGGAGCATAGGCGACTGGACGCTGGACGGCCTGCCACCGGGCGAATGGCGCGAGGCTTGAAGCTGGCGATAAAGTCCTAAGGACTCCCACCACCTTCGTCGCCCCGGACTTGATCCGGGGTGAGGCTTCCTTTTAGCAACCTTACGGCGCCCACGGCATTCGCCAGAAAACGCCCTGCCCCGGATCAGGTCCGGCGCGACGTAGGCAGGGAACTCAACGCCGCGCTGCGGATGTCCTGCCCAGCTTTTCCGCCTCGGCAATAGCGGCTTTGGCAATTGGCTCCATCACCGCATAGCCCTTGGCGTTGGGGTGGATACCATCAGGTGCCAGATCGGGATTGATCCCGCCTTCGGCATTGACCAGCGCGGTGTGATAATCGGCAAATACCGCGCCGCGCGCCTTGGCAAAATCCTTCAACCAAGTGTTCAGGGTGACCACCTGCTTGGCTGGCGCAAGCTGCGGCTTCCACGGGAATTTCGCGGCGGGAAGAATGCTGCCGATCACCACAGCAATGCCGTTTGCGCGCGCAAGATCAACCATCGCCGCCACATGGTTGGTGTACATTTCGGCGCTGTTCGGGCCGGTGTTTCCGGCAAGGTCATTGGTGCCGATCATGATGTGCACCACCTTGGGGCGCAGCCGCACCACGTCCTGATAGAACCGCACCAGAATCTGCGGGCTGGTCTGTCCGCTGATCCCGCGCCCTACAGCCCCGCTGACAAACAGCGTCGGCGCAAGGCCCACCCAGTTTTCGGTAATCGAATCACCGATGAATACCACGCGCGGGGCCGCCGCCAGTTGCTTGTCGGCCTCGGCATAGCGGCATTCCCATGCCCAGTCGTTCTGCCGGACATAGGGGTGGGCAAAGTTCATGCCGCGCATATCGGCGGGGCATGGCTTGTCGATCATGCCTTCACCGGGCGGCGTTACGGCAGCCGGGGCAGGGCGGGTCTGCCCCAGCACTGGTGTCGCCACCAGCGCCAGCACTGCTGCGATCAAGCTACGCATCAGATGATCCCCACGGCCTTTCCGGCGCGTTCGAACATGCCGATGATGGTCTGCACCTGATCGGCCGAGTGTTCGGCGCACAGCGAACAGCGCAGCAGCGTCATGCCCGCAGGGGTCGCTGGCGGGCGCGCCAGATTGACGTAAAGCCCTTCGTGCAGCAGCGCTTCCCACATCGCCGCACCACGTTCCAGATCGGGCATGATAACCGCGATGATCGCGCTCTGCGGCTCGTCCGTGCCCAGCGTGAAACCCTTGTCGCGCAGGCCCTTGTGCAGCGTCTTGGAATTTTCCCACAAGTGATCGCGCTTGGCCTGCCCGTGCATCAGCTTGCGGATGCTGGTTGCGGCGGTGTGCATCACGCTGGGCGGCAGGCTGGCGGTGAACACATAGGGGCGGCAGACCAGCCGCAGAATTTCGAACTTCGGGTGGTTGGACACGCAGAAACCGCCGACCGTGCCGACCGATTTCGAGAATGTGCCGATCACGAAATCGACGTCTTCAAGGCAGCCCTGATCTTCGGCCACGCCGCGCCCGTTGGGACCGATGAAGCCCATCGAATGGGCTTCGTCCACCAGCACCATCGCGCCGTTTTCCTTGGCGACGCGGATCATTTCCTTCAGCGGGGCAATGTCTCCCAGCATCGAATAGACGCCTTCCAGCACGACCAGCTTGCCCGCGCCTTCGGGAATGCGCTTCAGGCGCTTTTCCATGGCTTCGATGTCGTTGTGCTTGAACGGCACCACTTCGGCATCGCCCATCTTGCAGCCGTCCCAGATGGATGCGTGGCTGTCGATGTCCAGAACGATGTAATCGCCCTTGCCGGCCATCGTGCTGATGATGCCAAGATTGGCCTGATACCCGGTGGAAAACACCATGGCATGGTCCATGCCATAGAATTCCTTCAGCGCATCTTCGCAGGCGCGGTGCCCGGCATAAGTGCCGTTCAGCACGCGGCTGCCGGTTGTGCCCGAACCGAAATCGTCCAGCGCCTGTTTGCCCGCAGCAATCACGTCGGGGTCAAACGTCATGCCCATGTAGTTGTAGGTGCCCAGCAGGATCGTCTCGCGCCCGTTGCACACGGCCACCGTGGGGGAAATCACCCGTTCCATCACCAGATTGAACGGGTCTTCCACACCGCCTGCCAAAAGCGCGCGGCGCTGTTCGATCAGCGGGTCGAACTTGCTGAAAAGATCAGTCATTTTGTCTTATCCCTGCAGCTTCGTCACCGCGTCGATCAGCTGGCCATAGTTTTCGATTTCGGCCTGCTGGTTCATGCTGATGATGATGTCGAATTCGTCCTCGATCGCGGCCACGAAATCCATCACCGTCAGGCTGTCCCACTCAAGGTCGCCGGCAAAAGTGGTCGCCTCGGTCACTTCGATGCCCTTCTTGTTGAAGGGTTCGACCAGTTCGGCGATCTTTGCGGCGGTGGCGGCGCGGTCCATGTCTCAAACTCCAATATGCAAGGCCAGGGGCGATTTTGGCCCCTGCCAGACGATTGCGGCGGAAAAGCGGCCTTTATCTGCCATTGTCAAGCGCGTCCGCCCTGTGTCATCCCCCGTTTACAGCGAATTGCCGTAATCGGGGAGAGGGGAGTCTCGTGGCAGATACCGGAACGCAGCCTGAACCAGCGCCGGACGCTATCCGGGCCACGCCTTCGGTGCCTTCGCCATCGGGCTTTTCCAACCACGCCATCCACCTTGTCCGCACCAGCCAGCAGATCAATCTGTCACTGAGCCAGATGGCGGATTCCAAGGCGTCTATCCTGATGGGCGCGACATTTGTGGTGTTCACCATCGCGGTGGGGCAGGCCAAGAATGGGGCGATGCCGTGGTCGCTGGGCGTTCTTGCGTTTTTCGCTTTCGTTTCAGCGATGTGCGCGGTGTTCACGGTGCTGCCGTCGATCAGCGGGCCAAAGGCCACGCGGCTGAACGATGGCAAGCCCAACAAGCTGTTTTTCGGCTATTTCACCCACATGGACGAAGGTGAATGGACCGAATCCATCCTGACCGATCTGCGCGCCGACGAAACTATTTTTCGCACCATGCTGCATGACATCTACCAGAACGGGCAGGTCTTGCAGCGCAAGAAATACCGTTATCTTTCGTATGCTTATCGCAGCTTCATGGCGGGGCTGTGTCTGACGGCCATCACCTTTGCAGTGGAATATGCCGCCAAGTTTGCCTGACCATCACAGCAGCTTGTTCACCGCCACCATGAAGGGGCCGATCGACACCGGCTTGGCCAGATATCCCTCGGCCCCGGCGTCGCGGATCGATTCCTCGTCGCCCTTTCCGGCATAGGCGGTGACGGCAAGGATGGGGATGCTTTTCAACTCGTCATCGGCCTTGATCGCCACGATCAGGTCCAGCCCTGAAATTTCGGGCAACTGGATGTCCATGATGACCAGATGCGGCATGAAAAGGCGCGTTTTTTCAATCACCTCGCGCCCGTCAGCAACCGGTTCAACCTCAAACCCGTTGGCGCGCAACAGATCGCAGAACAGCTTGCGGTTGAGGTCGTTGTCCTCGACAACCATAATTCTTTTTGCCACTGACCAGCCCGACCTTTAACCCGTTCCCGAACGGCACCTAACTGCACCTTAGCGTCCCTTATGCCCACCGAAAGGCCCTGACAATCATCCGAGAGCCATCCTCAACACCCGATGCGGCGTCGCTTGCTCTGCAGGCGCTCGGCTGGGTGCTTTCCGACGGCGACCGGGCGGAAAGATTCCTTGGCCTGACCGGGCTTACGCCTGACGAATTGCGTGCAGGCCTCGCAGATAGCTCCATTTTGGGTGCAGTCCTCGATTTTCTTGCCAATCACGAGGCGGACCTTGTCAACGCGGCTTTCGCGCTCGACATCTCTCCGCAGGCGATTGTCGCCGCGCGAAAGGATCTTGCATGAGCCGCCCCCTGATCGTCAGCGATTGCGACGAGGTGCTGCTGCACATGGTCGCGCCTTTCCGCGACTGGCTGGCTGAAAAGGAAGGCGTGTCGTTCAAGATGGACAGCGCCGATTTTTCCAAGGCCATGCGCTTTGCCAAGGACGGCAGCCTTGTCCCGCCAGAGCAGATCTGGAACCTGCTGAACCGCTTTTTCGACACCGAAATGCACCGCCAGCAGGCGATTGCGGGCGCGGTGGCGGGGGTCAACGCCATTGGCGAACATGCCGACGTGGTGATCCTGACCAATCTGAACGATCATCGCCGCGAAACCCGCGCGCGCCAGTTGGCCGATGTGGGAATCAACGCCCGCGTGTTCACCAATCAGGGGCCGAAAGGCCCGGCGCTGAAAGCGATTCTGGACGAATACAACCCCAGCCGGGCGCTGTTCATCGATGACTTGCCGCAGCACCACGATTCGGTTTCGCAACTGACGCCGGACGTGATCCGCCTGCACCTGTGCGGCGAACCTTTGCTAGCGCCGCACATCGATTGCGCGCATCAGGCAGGCCATGCCCATGCCCGGATTGACCAGTGGGAAGCGGCGCTGCCCTGGATACTCGAACAAATTCACGGAGAAGATGCGTGACGAATAGTGTTGAAGCAAAGTTGGCCGAACTGGGACTGGCGCTGCCGCAGGCCGCCGCCCCGGTGGCCGCCTATGTGCCTACGGTTGAAGTGGGCGGGTTGCTGCACGTTTCGGGCCAGCTTCCGTTCGTTGACGGCAAGCTGGTAACCGGGCGACTTGGCGAAGATATCAGCCTTGAGGCGGGCAACGCCGCTGCACAGGCTTGTGGCCTGATGATTCTGGCGCAGGTCAAGGCCGCTCTGGGATCCCTTGATCGGGTTGAACGGGTGGTGAAGCTGGGCGCATTCGTCAATTCCACCGGTGATTTCACCGACCAGCCCAAGGTCGCCAATGGCGCGTCCGAACTGATGGTGGCGGTGTTTGGCGATGCGGGCAAACATGCGCGTAGCGCGGTAAGCGTTCCGGCCCTGCCGCTGGGCGCTGCGGTGGAAATCGATGCTGTCGTTGCTGTTCGCCCTGCTTGACCGCTGGCTGGCACCTGCGCCGGACGAGGCGCGGGTCGGCTGGCTGCGAGGCAGGGTTTATGCCCACCGGGGCCTGCATGGGGCAGGTGTGCCTGAAAACTCGCCCGCTGCGTTTGCGTTGGCGATCGATCGCGGGCTGGGTATCGAATGCGATGTGCAGCGCACGGCAGACGGGCAGGCGGTGGTGTTCCACGATTGGGATTTGCACCGGCTGACCGCGCATACCGGCGAGGTGATCGACCTGCGCGCCGAACAACTGGCCAAGATCCAGCTTTCCGGCGGCACCGATTGCATCCCCACGCTGAGCGCGTTTCTGGAGCAGGTGGCAGGCCGCGCGCCGCTGCTGATCGAACTGAAATCAAAGCGTGAAATCCGCACTGCGCCGCTGTGTCTTGCGGTGCGGCGCGCGCTGGAAGGCTATCGCGGACAGGTGGCGGTGATGAGCTTCGATCCGCGCGTCAGCCGCTGGTTTTCGCGCCATTCACCGCGCATCGCGCGTGGGCTGGTGGTGACCGAGAATGGCAATCGCACCTTGCCCGCGCGGTTAAAGCTGCAACTGGCGTTCTGGCAGGCAAAGCCGCAGTTTCTGGCTTGGGATGTGCGTGATTTGCCCAGCAAGTTCGTGGCCAGCCAAAGGAAGCGCGGTTTCCCGGTGCTGACATGGACGGTGCGGTCACCTGACCTTGCGGCAAGGGCGGCAGACTGTGCCGATGGACCTATTGCCGAAGGTGCCGGGGTGGAGCCATAACGCAGGCGTGACTTTGACCGCGCGCATCCATCAGGCCGTATCCGATATTCCTGCCGAGGCGTGGGACCGGCTGGCGGGCGACGACAACCCGTTCGTTTCCCACGCTTTCCTTGCTTTGCTGGAAGAATCGGGATCTGTCGGTGGGCGCAGTGGCTGGTCACCCCTGCCCATCGTGATCGAGGATGAAGCAGGCGAGGCCGCCGCCGCGCTGGCTGCCTATCTTAAAGGGCACAGCCAGGGCGAATATGTGTTCGACCATGCCTGGGCGGATGCGTGGAGCCGTGCGGGTGGCGATTATTACCCCAAGTTACAGATTGCCGCGCCGTTCACGCCTGCCACCGGGCCGCGCCTGCTGCTGGGTGACCGGCCTGAGCTGGCTGCACCGCTGCTGCGCACGGTCGAGCAGTTGTGCGAAGCGAACGAGCTTTCATCTGCCCACGCGACCTTCATTGCGCCCGAACAGGTGCCGCTGTTCGAAGCGGCGGGCTGGTTGTTGCGCAACGATATCCAGTTCCACTGGGAAAATCGCGGCTATGCCAGCTTTGCCGATTTTCTCGCCGTGCTGTCATCCGACAAGCGCAAGAACCTGCGCAAGGAACGCGCGCGGGCGCAGGACGGGGTGGAGATTCGCCAGCTTACCGGGGCGGATATCCGGCCTGAACACTGGGATGCCTTCTGGCTGTTCTATCAGGATACCGGCGCGCGCAAATGGGGCCGCCCCTATCTGACGCGCGAAGCGTTTGACCTGATCGGGCAGCGCATGGCCGACAAGGTGCTGCTGGTTCTGGCCTTTATCGATGGGCAGGCTGTGGCGGGTGCGATCAACTTTATCGGCGGCCACGCGCTATATGGCCGATACTGGGGCGCGCTGGTGGACAAGCCGTTCCTGCATTTCGAACTTTGCTATTATCAGGCGATAGACGCTGCCATCGCCATGGGTCTGTCGCGCGTGGAGGCGGGCGCACAGGGCGGGCATAAATTGGCGCGCGGATATGAACCGGTGCAAACGTGGTCCGCCCACTACATCACTGACCCCGGATTTCGCCGCGCGGTGGCGGATTTTCTGGAGCGGGAGCGCGCCGGAATTGCGCAGGATCAGATGGTGCTGGGGCAGCGGACGCCGTTCAGGAAGGGGTGAGGGAGAGCCGTGCGGCGGCGGACCTTGCGGCAGTGACCGTTACGCCATAATGCCCCGCCATGAACCAAGCTTCTTCTTTGAATGTCGAACCGGGCGCCGATGGGGAATCGCCCGCGCTTCCTGATCTGATTGCCCGGACTGCCGCATCGCTAAGAACGATGGCTGATGAGCTGGACAATGGCACGCTGATCGAGCCGGTCGAATGGGTCATCCCGATGTCGGACATTGGCAGCCCAAAAATGGAAGAGCATTGTGATGCCATCGTGGCGCGGCTGGGCCGCAAGCAGATGGCCGTTTATGCCATTGGCTTTGACGAGCACGTTCCGTTGCAGCGCGTGCATGAATTTGTGGATGGCAATAAGGTGCGCAACAAGGCACTTCCCGTTGCCGAGCGCCGGGCATTTGCGCGCGTCAACAAGCGCAAGCGGTGCGCGGACAGCCGCTGCCTGTATATTGGCAAGTCAGAGAAGGTTGCGGAAAGAATACGCCAGCATCTGACTGAGGCGCATCCCGCAACTTTTGCGCTCCATCTGAATTACTGGCCGAAAGATATTCCCGGCAACCTGATCGTTCAGGTCATCGGTGTTTCCTCGGTTCAAAGCACGCTGCTCTCTTTCATCGAGGATCAGATGGCTGGCGAAATGTCGCCCATTCTTGGCCGTCGCGGCTCTGTCTGAGCCATTGAGGGTCTGAGACGCTGATGCGGCGGCTTCAGGCCGCCGCCCGCCCACTGCGCAACCATTCACGCGCGCGGCGCTGTGCTTCGGCAATCTCGCGCGCGGTCATTTCATCCGCCACATCGGCGCGGCATTGCGCGGCTTCTTCGTGCCCGCCCACGGCGGCAAGGTTGAACCACTTGTGCGCTTCGATCATGTCGCAGCCAACGCCATGGCTGCCGGTGGAATAGGCCACGCCCAGATCGAACAGCGCGTTGCTGTCGCCATTGGCGGCGGCGGCAAGGCAGGTGGCGACGATGAGGTCGGCGGCATCATGTTCCGCAGCAGGTGTTTCCGCTTCATCGACCAGCTTGATCCAGGCTTTTCCCATACCGATTTCCCCCTTGGCGGAGCGAAAATCCCTGTGGCTCCGATGAGGACATCGTCACCAATCTTGGTCAATAAATGGTTAACGTCATAATTGGTGTCGATCTGGCGGCAATTCAGGCGTTTCTGTGTGATCGCCCGCACGCTTCAGCCGCGCTTCATGCGGGATATGCGTATTGGGCAATTATGGGCGCAAGTGCATGGGCCGGATCGTCACCGCGTTTTCATCAAAGCGAAGTAGCGGGGCAACGCTAAATGCTTGTGTGGATTGAGGGGCAATCCTATAGGCGCGCCAGCACAGGAGCTTGCGCGCCCGCCAGGGAAGAATGCGAGCCGGGAGGGGCGGATAGCTTGTTATGCGGAGGGCCGAATGGCTGGGGTCTTGAGTGACGAGATTGACGTTCTGGCAAAAGCGCGCCGCGCAATGCCGGGCGATTATGTGCCAAGCGACGACGAACCTTACATGGGTGAAGTGCAGCAGGATTATTTTCGTCGGCTGTTGCTGGAATGGAAGCGGTCGATTCTGTCCGCCGCGGCTGGAACGCTTTCTGCATTGCAAGATGGCCCGATTCGCGAACCTGATCTGAACGATCGCGCGTCGAGCGAAACTGATTGGGGCATTGAGCTGCGCACCCGCGACCGTCAGCGCAAGCTGATTGCCAAGATCGATTCTGCCATGCGCCGGATCGATGAAGGCGAATATGGTTACTGCGAAGTGACAGGTGAACCGATTGGTCTGGGCCGGTTGATCGCCCGCCCGATCGCCACGATGACGGTCGAGGCGCAGGAAGCGCACGAACGGCGGGAAAAGATTTCCCGCGATATGTGATCGAAGGGCCACCGCGAAGGTGGCCCTTTTCGTATGGCAGGCTGGTTAACGTCTGCACCTGATAATGCGTCGTTTACCTTGACCGTTTAGGAAGCGATCAGGATTTTCTGTAATGTTCCTGCGTGCGGGAGCATGGATGCGCTCCTGGCGTGGGACACTTATGGCAACGGCGGAACCTTCGGTGACTGGTATCGACCATCGGCAACTGGGACGTGACAGCCTTCTGCTGATGGCAGAAGTGCGTCTTGCCGGTAGCGGTGACGATAACGTCAGCGGCGAACACCGCGTGAAAGTGCGCAACCTTTCTGCTGGCGGCATGATGGCCGAAGGTCCGATGAAGGTGGCACGCGGCACCCAGGTTGAAGTAAACCTGCGTAATATCGGCTGGATCGAAGGCGCGGTTGCGTGGATTCAGGACAACCGTTTCGGCATCGCCTTCATCAACGAAATTGATCCCAAACTGGCGCGTGCGCCAGTGGGGCAGGGCGAATCGACACCGCGCTTCGTCAAGCCGCCGATTGCCCACTATGCCACCGGGCCGATGCGCAAAATTTGATCGAACTTCGCGCTGATTTGCGCGTTCGCCTGTGCTAGTGCTGTGGCGATGGCTGCCCGAATTGCGACTGCTGTTGCGCTTTGCGTGTTGCTTGCCTCATGCGGCAAGGGGCGTGATGGCGCGCTGGACGTTGCCGTCATGGGCGATAACGGCGCGTTGAAGGAACGCGGCACGCGGCTTTCGCCCGCAGCGCAACTGGTGCGTGCGGCCATGGCCGAAGGGCTGGTGGGATTTGACGAAAAGGGCCGCGTGGTCCCCGCGCTGGCCGACCGCTGGATCGTTACCGACAATGGCCGCAGCTATATTTTCCGCCTGCGCGATGGCACCTGGCCCGATGGCAAGCGGATCAATGCCGAAACAGCGGTGGCTGCGCTGCGCAAGACCATTGCCGGGCTGAAAGGCACGGCGCTGGGGCTTGATTTGGCGGCGATTGACGACGTGCGGGTGATGGCCGACCGCGTGATCGAGATTGATCTGGCTGCGCCAGTGCCCGAACTGCTGACCTTGCTGGCGCAACCCGAACTGGGCCTGCCTTATGGCGGCAAGGGCGTGGGACCGATGGTCAGTGCGGCGGGAGAGGATGGGGCGCAAGTGTTCACCCTGATCCCGCCGGAAAACCGGGGCCTGCCCAAACAGGCGAACTTTGCCCGCCGCGCGCGCCCGCTGGCGGTCACGTTTGCCAGCCCGGCCAAGGCCGTGGCGCGCTTCAACGATGGCTATGCCGATGTCCTGCTGGGCGGCAAGGTGGATACAGTGCCGCTCGCTGGGCGAATCGGGCTTACGCGCGGCAATGTGCAGCTTGATCCGGTGATCGGCCTGTTCGGGTTGATGGTGGCCCGCACCGAAGGTTTCCTGGGCGATGCCGCCAACCGCGAAGCGCTGGCCATGGCAATAGACCGTGACACCATACTGGCATCGTTCAACATCGGCGGCTGGCAGCCCACCACACGCATCGTCTCTGCCGATGCCGAGGATGATCTGGGCACCATTGGCGAGCGTTGGCAGGGCATGGGGCTGGATGACCGGCAGGCACAGGCGCGCGCGCGAGTGGCTGCATGGAAAAACGCCGGGCGGGCGCTTCCCACGCTGAACGTGGCCATGGCCGATGGACCGGGTTCGGGGCTGGTGTTCCAGCAATTGCAGGCCGACTTTGCCCGAATCGGCCTTTCGGTGCGCCGCGTGCATGAAAATGACCGCGCCGATTTGCGCCTGATCGATGTGGCCGCGCGCTATGGCCGGGCGACATGGTTCCTGAACCAGCTTTCCTGCGCGGTGCAAAAGGCGGTGTGCAGCCCGATTGGCGATGAACGGGTAGCCGAAGCGCGCCGAGCGGTCGATCCACAGGCGCGGGCGGCCCTGCTGGCCGAAGCGGAGGCGGAAATTACCGCGGCCAACGGCTTCATCCCCATTGCCCGCCCCTTACGTTGGTCGATGGTGCGCGGTGGCACCAGCGGTTTTGCCCAGAACCCGTGGGGCTGGCATCCCTTGCCGCCGCTGGCATGGCTCCCCAGATAAGGGGCATGGACAAGCCCACCGTGATTGATCTTTCGCCCATCGGATCAGGTTCGCGCAGCACAGGCGCTGCGCGGCCAGAAAGGATGAAGGTAGAAATCCCCGGCCTTGGCAACGATGCGGCATCGGTGCGCCAGCGGGTGGAGATGCTGGAGCGGGTGCTGGAGCGCAGCTTTACCATTCCGGTCATCCGCCGCGATGTGGGGCTGGATGCGGTGGCGGGGCTGGTGCCGGTGCTGGGTGACCTGCTGACCGCTGCGATGGGCGCCTATGTGGTGTGGGAAGCACGCAATCTGGGCCTGCCCAAGTGGAAGCTGTGGCGCATGGGCGCGAACGTGGCGGTGGATACGGCACTGGGCGCGGTGCCGCTGGTCGGCGATGCGTTCGACCTGTTCTTCCGGTCAAACTCCCGCAACCTGAAAATCCTGCGCAAGCACCTGGACAAACACCACCCGCAGGCACGGGTGATCGACGGGTAGGCCTGACGGTAAGGCTGTTCTGTCAGAAATCGATGGCTATGCCGTTCTTTTCCCAATCGCCAAAGCGGGTGGGATCAATACCGTCAGGATCGTCGCCCTGCTTGATCGGCTGGGGCGTGGGCGCGGGGTCGTTGGTCCAATGCGCGGGCACGGTGAAATTTGCCGGGCGCGAGGTGGCGCGGGGAGTGGGCTTGTCCATAAATGCGCAGATGGGCCTTCGCGGGGCGAAGCGCAATTGCCATTTGGGGCAGCAGGGGCGATAGGCCGCAACTATGGCCCGTCCCAAAACCTCAAACGATGCACCCGGCGAAGAGATTCCCGGCGTTCCCGCCCGCCGCGCCGCGCTGCGCCTGCTTGATGCAGTGCTGCGCCGGGGTGAACCGCTGGATCAGGCCGCGCCCCCCATCCTGCGCGCCATCGAACGCGGTGACGACCGCGCGCTGGCCATGGCGATCGCGCAGGAAGCGCTGCGCTGGATGGCCGATCTTGACGCGCTGATCGATGACAAGACGCGCGATGTGCTGCCCGAAGACGCCAAGGCGCGCAACGTGCTGCGGATCATGCTGGCACAGGCGCTGCGGCTGGGTCTGCCCGGCCATGCCGTGGTCGCCACCGGCCTGCCGCTGCTGATGGGCGGGCCGCGCAGGCTGGCTCATGGCGTGTTTTCCGCCGTGACCAAGGCCGCGCCGGAACTGCCCGCCGCGCCTACCCTTCCCGAAGCTGCGGCAACCCGCTGGCAGGCTGCGTGGCCTGGCCGGGTCGATGCAATCGCCGCTGGCCTTGCCGAACCGCCGCCGCTGGACCTGACCTTGCGCGATGCGGGCGAAACCGCGCTGTGGGTGGAAAAGCTGGGCGGGCAATCGCTGGCACCGGGCCATGTGCGCATTGCGCGGGCCGGGTCGGTGGAAGCGCTGCCGGGCTTTGCTGATGGTGCATGGTGGGTGCAGGATCTGGCCGCCAGCGTTCCCGCGCGCTTGCTGGGCGCAGGGGAAGGTCGTCGCGCGCTTGATCTATGCGCTGCGCCGGGCGGCAAGACGCTGCAACTGGCCGCTGCCGGGTGGAATGTCACCGCGCTGGATAAATCGGCGCGCCGGGTGGAGCGGTTGCAGGAAAATCTCAAACGCAGCGGGCTGACCGCCGATGTGGTGGTGGCCGATGCGTTGAAATGGCAGCCGGACGCCCCGTTCGACGCGATCCTGCTGGACGCGCCATGCAGCGCCACCGGCACCTGCCGTCGCCATCCCGACGTGCTGCACCGCAACGCCGGGGTTGAACTGCTGGCCGATCTTCAGCGCGACATGCTGGTCCGCGCGGCAGGCTGGCTCGCGCCGGGTGGGCGGCTGGTTTACGCGGTCTGTTCGCTGGAGCCGGACGAGGGAGAGGCGCAGGCCCGCGCCTTCACCGGCCTGGCGCCCCAGCCCGTAACCGATGCGGAACTGCCCGAAGGCCTTTCCGGATCGGACGGCTGGTTCCGCACCGATCCGGGCATGTTGGCACATGCTGGCGGCATCGACGGCTTCTTCGCCGCGCGCTGGGTGAAGGGCTAACCCTTCACCTTGGCCGCAAAGCTTTTGCGCAGCTTCATCAGCTTGGGCGGGATCACCGCAAGGCAATAGGGGTTCCGCTGTCCTTCGCCGTCCCAGTATTCCTGATGGTAATCCTCTGCCGGATACCATGGCGCAAGGTCTTCGATGGTGGTGACGATGGGCGCAGGCCAATCGGGCTGTGCGCGTGCGATGGCGGCTTGGGCTTCGGCCTTCTGGTCATCGTCCAGCGGGAAAATGGCAGAGCGATACTGCGTGCCGACGTCGTTGCCCTGACGGTTCAACTGCGTCGGGTCATGCGTGCCAAGAAAGATGTCGAAGATCTGCCCAAGGCTGATCGTGTGCGGATCGAACGTCACGCGGATCGCTTCGGCATGGCCGGTCAGGCCCGAACAGACCTGTTTGTAGGTAGGGTTTTCCACGGTGCCGCCGATATAGCCGCTTTCCACCGCGCTCACGCCAATCACATCGCGGAACACGGCTTCTGTGCACCAGAAGCATCCGCCCGCGATAATGGCCGTTGCTTGTTCGCTCATGCGTCTTATTCTCCTTGTATGGAGAGGAGATAGGCAGGCGCAGGCCGCTTGTCATCGTCCCCCTTGCTTATCTTACCCGGTGCGGAGAATGCCAGATGCGTAAAGCCAGCCTTGCCCTGTTTACCCTGATCGCCGGACTGGGCGTTGCTACGCCTGTTATGGCACAACATGAAGGCCATGCTGCCAGCACGAAAGTCGCCATCGATCCGGCGCTGGCCGCCGCCGTGGCCGATCCGCGTCGCAAGGATGATCGTGCGCGCGACAAATACCGCAAGCCCGATGAAACGCTGGCCTTCTTTCAGGTGACGCCGACTATGAAGGTGGGCGAATATGCTCCCGGCGGCGGCTGGTATTCACGCCTGTTGGGCCTGTATCTGGGCCCAAAGGGCAAGCTGGTGGGCCTCTATTTCGATCCCAATTCCAGCGCGTTCAGCGAACAGATGCAAAAAGGCATCCGCGAAGCGGCACCCAAATTTCCGGCAGAGGTCGCAGGTTGGTCGGGGCAGCCTGCAGACCGCTTTTCATCCTATACGCTGGGTGACGTTCCCGAAGGCGAAAAGGGCACGTTCGACCGCATTCTGATTATGCGCATGATGCACAACCTGTTGCGCTGGAACATTGCCGACGGTGAAATCAAGAAGATGCGCGATCTGCTGAAGCCTGACGGCATGATCGGCATCGAACAGCACCGCGCCAAGGCGGATGCCCCCTATGCCTATACCGATGGTTCCAAGGGCTATCTGCGCGAAACTGACATCATCAAGTTCATGGAAGTGAACGGCTTTACCTTCGTCGGCAAGAGCGAGGCGAACGCCAATCCTGCCGATCCCGCCAACCATGTCGAAGGTGTGTGGACTCTGCCCCCGATGCTGCGCGGTGCCACCGATGATGCCACCAAGGCAAAGCTGCAGGCGATTGGCGAAAGCGATCGCATGACCCTGCTGTTCCGCAAGCGGCCCTGAACCATGACGTGACAGGCGCAGGCGGCGGTTGAATTGCGGGGCCAGTGGAATTAGGTCCACCGGCATGACCCAAATCTCCGTCGCCGCCCTGCAGCTTCCCCTTGGTGGAGGCGAAGCCGAGAATATCGCCGCCACCGCCGCTCTGGTGGAACAGGCCGCGCAAGGCGGGGCGCAGATCGTGCTGCCGCCCGAACTGTTTGCCGGACCCTATTTCTGCAAGGTTGAGGATGAGGCCCTGTTCGCGCTGGCCTATCCGCTGGATCAGGACCCGTCGGTGCGTGAAATGCGCAAGCTGGCCAAGGCGCATGGCATTGCCATTCCCACCAGCTTTTTCGAACGCGACGGCCACCATTACTATAACACGCTGGCGATGATCGGCCCGGACGGCGATGTGATGGGCATCTATCGCAAAAGCCACATCCCGGACGGTCCGGGGTATGAGGAAAAGTATTATTTCCGCCCCGGCAACACCGGGTTCAAGGTGTGGGACGTGTTCGGCACGCGCATCGGTGTGGGCGTGTGCTGGGACCAGTGGTATCCCGAATGCGCGCGCGCCATGGCGCTGATGGGCGCGGAACTGCTGTTCTACCCCACGGCCATCGGGTCGGAACCCTACGACGCTGACCTCGACACCAGCCGTATGTGGCGCCGCGCCATGCTCGGCCATGCGGTGTCGAACTGCATGCCGGTGATCGCCGCCAACCGCATCGGCACCGAAGACGGCCAGCGCTTTTACGGGCACAGCTTCATTTCCGATGAATGGGGCGATTTCCTGACCGAATTTGGCGCAGGCGAAACCGGCGTGCTGTCCGCCACGATCGACCTGACCCGCGCCGCCACGCACCGCGCCGGCATGGGCTTCTTCCGCGACCGCCGCCCGCAGCTTTACAGCCGCCTCGCCGAAGACATCTGACGCAGCGGCGCGGTGAACCGCTATCTCATCGCACTGGGATCGAATCAGCGCCATCCGCGCTTCGGCCCGCCTGCTGCCATCCTGCGCGCGGCGCTGGCCGCCATCGCGGAGCGCGGCATAACGCTTGAGGCTGCGAGTCGCATCATCCGCAGCCGCCCCTTGGGGCCGTCGCTGGGCGAATATGCCAATGGTGCTGCAGTGGTGGAAAGCGACCTTGCCCCTTTGGACATGCTCGACCTGTTGCAAGACGTCGAGGCCGCGTTCAGCCGCAAACGACAAGGCCAGCGCTGGCGCTCGCGCACGCTGGACCTTGATATCGTGCTGTGGAGCGGCGGGTTTTGGGCCGATGACCGGCTGATTATCCCCCACCGCGAATTTCGGGCACGGGGCTTTGTGGTCCATCCCGGCGCGCAAATTGCTGCCGATTGGCGCGATCCGGTCACCAACCTTTCGCTGAAACATCTCTCCACCCGCTTGACCCGCCGCCCCGCGCCCCCTAGGTGACGCGCCACGCCACCAACAGGCGGGCCCTTAGCTCAGTCGGTAGAGCAACTGACTTTTAATCAGTAGGTCGCTGGTTCGAACCCAGCAGGGCTCACCACCTTTGCCGGTGATGATCGGCTACCCATAGCGAACCGCCATCGTTATCTCACCGCCATTGCAGATTTAGGCGTCCGTGTGTTCTGAACCCCTGCCATGATATGGCATCAGGCTTCATGGCATGGGGCTGCGCTGCTGCGCCCTGTACATCTCCGTCCATAGTGATCCGGGCATGGTTGCCCGATCCGGTCGGAAGTCAACGGGAGCATGCCCATGAAATCGCGTATTGCCATCGGCCTTGGTGGCCTGAATCTCGCGCTGGTTGCAGCCGCGGTACTTTCCACGTTCGTCACGCCTGCACAGGCGCAGGGCGTGAACAAGGGCATTGTCGAAAAGCCCAACCGCGCCGTTGCCTGTCCATCGGGCTGGAAGACGCCAGATGGCGATACCGCGCTGTGTGAAGCGCAGGGGAGTCTTGCGCCAAAGATCTATGGCAAGAAGGAAAAGGACACCTGCGCCGATGGCTATTTCGAGGTCTATCGTGTGTGGTGCTCCACCAAGCGGCCCTAAACTGCGGAGGGGGCGCTGAAAAGTTTGCTGATCGCTGCCGGTTCGATTGCGACCCGGACCGGCAGTGAAAGGCTCCCGGAGCGCGCCATGGTGCGCTCCGGGTCTTCCCTTTGGGATGGACGTATCACTTGTGGAAATGGCTGCGCCGATGACTGTATCGCGCCTGCCGGATGAATCGCGGATAGGGCGGCTGGATTGATGATGGTGCGCAACGTGGTACTGGCGGGATTGTTGCTCACGTCCGCGCCGGCGCTGGCCAACGATTCCGAAGCCGCGCTGGGGCTGGGCGGGCTGCTGTTTGAACACAACGCCCAGATCGCGATGGAAAGCGAAGACCTGTTCCTGTCGGCTGAAAAGGTCGATGTCCGCTATACCTACCGCAATACCTCCACCCGCCCGCTGACCATCCTTGTGGCTTTTCCACTGCCCGATGTGCCGCTGGAAGGGCAGGATTGGGATTGGATGGAGGCGAGCTATCCCGATTGGGACGACATTGGCATGGTCACCCGCGTCCAGGGCCAAGAAGTGCAACTGATGCGCATTGATATTCCCAAGGTGGCGGGCAAGGACGTGTCCGCCCGCCTGAAGGCAGAGGGCTGGCCGGTCCGGTTCTGGCAGGATGCTGGCCTTGATGCCCGGCTGAATGCACTATCCGCCGATGACAAGTCCGCGCTGGTGGCCGAAGGGCTGCTGACACGCGAAGGCATGGAAGGTCAGGATGTTCGCCCTGCGTGGAGCGTTTCGACCAGCTTTGTGCGCACGCAGACGTTCCCGCCCGGCGTGGCAGTGACCGTGCAGCACAGCTATACCCCGCGCCTTGGCGGTTCGGTCGCCTCGGCTCTTGACCGTGATGCGCGTGAAGAAAGCATGCCCGGACGTGGAGGCTATACCAGCACCTATTGCGTCGATCAGGCGTTCCTGCGCGGCTATGATCGCAAGCGTTACAAGCCCGATGGCGGGCGGAACCATCTGGTCTATCCGGTGGAAACCTGGCTGAACTACACGCTGTCCACCGGGGCCAACTGGAAAGGCCCGATCAAGCGCTTCCGGTTGACGGTGGACAAGGGCAGCCCCGATGCCCTGCTCAGTCTGTGCATGGACGGTATCCGCAAGATATCGCCCACCCGGTTTGAAGTGGTGAAGACCGATTTTGAACCCGACCGCGATCTGGAACTGCTGATCGTCAGGATGATCCCGACGGAAGGCGGGCAGTAGTCCCGCAAATCAAGCGGCGCTAACGTCCGCCACCACCGCGTCAAGCACGCGCGCGGCATCTTCGCCCGCAAGGCACACCTGCAACCCGCGCTGCCCGCCGTTGATGAAGATCGTGTCCCACAACAGCGCGGTTTCGTCGATCACCACCGGCACCTTGCGCATCTGACCGAACGGGCTGATCCCGCCCACCTTGTAACCGGCCAGCCGTTCGGCCTCGGCGGGTTTCATCATCATGGCGGCCTTGGCCCCCAGTGCCGCCGCTGCGCGCTTCATTGCCACTTCGCCGTCACTGGGGGCAATCACGCAGGCCGGTTTGCCATCGGCCAGAATCATCAGCGTCTTGAACACCTGTGCCGGTTCCACGCCCAGCGCATCGGCGGCGGCGCGGCCAATGCTGT
The DNA here is from genome assembly GCF_026672515.1 of Novosphingobium sp. SL115. Lineage (GTDB taxonomy): Bacteria > Pseudomonadota > Alphaproteobacteria > Sphingomonadales > Sphingomonadaceae > Novosphingobium. The sequence continues at coordinate 1,206,887 of NZ_JAPPRG010000002.1, forward strand.
CGGCATCGGCATCATAGGCATAGCTGTGCAGGGTGAAGGCAACGCCTGCCTCTTCCAGCATCTTTGTCGCGCGGGTTGCTTGTGCCATCTGGCCTTTCCGGTGGGGTTGAAGCAGGTTGCGGGAACCGGCACGCGCTGCCATAGCCGCGCGCCGTCCGGGGATGAAAGGCGTTTTCCGCAATGCAGGCTTTATCGTCCGGTTCTGTCGGGATTGATTTTGGCACCACCAATTCGGTCGTCGCGCTGTCAGGTGCGGCGGGCAATGCCGACCTGGTGGATTTTGCCGCGCCCGGCGGCATTTCCAGCGTGTTCCGGTCTGCTCTGTGTTTCTGGGAAGACAGCGCGGTGCGCGGCGGGCTGGGCCATGAAGCCGGGCCGTGGGCCATCGCCGAATTCCTCGACTTTCCGCAAGGATCGCGGTTCATCCAGTCGTTCAAATCGGTGGCGGCCAATCCGACGTTCGATCAGGCCAACCTGTTTGAAAAGCGCCTGCGGTTTGAAGACTTGGGGCAGACTTTCCTGCGCCACCTGATCGACCATGCGGGCGATGCCCTGCGCCATCTGCCCGAACGTATCGTGGTGGGCCGCCCGGTACGCTATGTCGGGTCGCGGCCGGATGCGGCGCTGGCGCGCGCACGGTACGATGCGATGTTCGCCATGCTGGGGCGGCCAGTCCACTATGTCTATGAACCGCTGGGTGCGGCCTACAGCTTTGCCACGCGGTTGACCGAAGCGGCCACGCTGCTGGTGGCCGATTTCGGCGGCGGCACCAGCGATTTTTCCATCGTGCGTATCGAAGCGCCGGGCGAAAGCGGGGCAGGGCAGGCGCGTTGCACCCCGCTCGGATCGTCCGGCATTGGCATTGCCGGTGACCGCTTCGACTATCGCATTATGGATCACCTTGTCCTGCCGATGCTGGGCAAGGGCGGCACCTATCGTTCGTTCGACAAGGTGCTGGAGATTTCGCCCGGCCACTTTGCCAATTTCGGGGACTGGTCACGGCTGGCGATGATGCGCAACCGGCGCACCATGGACGAACTGACGCGTCTGCACCGCGCCGCCACCGACCCTGCGGCCATCGCGCGGATGATTGCCGTGGTGGAACACGAACTGGGCCATGGCTTGTATGAAGCGGTGGGTCGGTTGAAGCGCCAGCTTTCCACGCAGGATCAGGCCGAGTTCCGCTTTGAAAGCGATGACCTGACCATCACCGCCGATGTCACCCGCACCGATTTCGAAAGCTGGATCGCGCCCGATCTGGCGCGCATTGCCGAAACGGTCGATGCCGCGTTGACAGGCGCTGGGCTTGCTCCCCAACAGATCGACCACGTTTTCCTGACCGGCGGATCATCGCTGATTCCGGTGGTGCGCCGCCTGTTTGAACAGCGTTTTGGTGATGCGCGCATTGCCAGCGGCGATGAATTGACCTCTATCGCTCATGGCCTTGCGCTGATCGGGCAGGCCCCCGACCTTGCCGACTGGATCGCCGCAGAGGAGCCCAAGGCATGAGCGTTGCCTTCCGCCGAGAAGGCGATGAGGAACATCTTGAACCCAAGTTCGAACTGCCCATTCCGCCGGGGCCAAATCTGGTCACCCCGCGCGGGCTTGGCCTGATCCGGGCCAAGGGTGCCGAAATCGAAGCCCGCCTCGCTGATTTGAATGATGAGGCCGATATCAAGGCCACCAGGCGTGAACTGCGCTACTGGATCACCCGCGCGGCGACGGCCCAACTGGTCGACACGCCCGATGGATCATGCGTGGCCTTCGGCACCACGGTATCGTTCCGGCTGAACGGAAAGACGCGCGAAATCACTATCGTTGGCGATGACGAGGCCGATCCGGCGGCAGGTCTGCTGTCATTTTCTGCGCCATTATGCCGCGCGATGATGGAAGCTGAACCCGGCGAAAAGGTCGACTTCGGCGGCAAGGCAGAAGCGCTGGAAGTGTTGAGCGTCCGCCCCGCCTAAACTTTCATGGCGTGTTGCATCGCGTGGCTGTTGCCAGCCCGTTCCGCCATCGCTTTCCCCACCATCAGCAGCGCAGGCCCATCGCCCAGCGCGGCTTTGGCGGCCAGCGGCAGCAGGTCCAGCCGGGTGTGGAAGTGCCGTTCGTTGGACAGGCTGGCCGATTCCACCAGCGCCACCGGGGTTTCGGGCGGCATTCCGGCAAGGATCAGGTTGCGCGAAACAGCCGTTGCCGCCGCCTTGCCCATATAAATTGCCAGCGTGGCGTCGGGGTCTGCCAGCGCCTGCCAGTCAAGGTTCAGTTCCTCGCCCGCGCGGGCATGGGCGGTCACCAGCACCAGCTTGCGCGCCAGCCCGCGCAAGGTAAGTGACTGCCCCAGCCCCGCCGCCGCTGCGCTCGCCGCCGTCACGCCGGGACACACGCGGGCGATGATGCCCGCGTCGCGGCAGGCGTCCAGTTCTTCGGTCGCGCGGCCAAAGATCGAAGGGTCGCCGCCTTTCAGCCGCACCACCCGCTCGCCCGCCAATGCGGCTGCAACGATCAGCTTGTCGATCGTGCCCTGATCCTTGGAATGGCGGCCAGACCGCTTGCCCACATGCACCATGCGCACACCCGGCGCGGCAAGGTCCAGCACGTCTGCTCCCACCAGGGCGTCATAGAACACCACGCTGGCGCTGCGGATCAGGCGTTCGGCCTTGCGTGTCAGCAGTTCCGGGTCACCCGGTCCCGCGCCCACCAGCCACACCATACCATCGGGAAAATCGGTCATTCCGCCGCCTCCGCCAGTTCATCGTTCCATTCGCGCAGCAGCCGGGCAATGGCCGGGCGGCACGATCCGCAATTGGTCCCCGCCGCGCAGGCCACGCCCACATTGGCCACCGTTTCAGCTCCGGCCTGTGCCGCTGCGATGATCTGCTTGGCGCCAATGCCGTGGCACACGCATATGATCGGTCCCCGGTCGGACGCAGGCGCGCTGGGCCGCGCGGCCAGCAGTTCGCTCAACTGCGCCCCGCTCTGCCCAAGCTGGTCGGCAATCCATTCGCGTGCGGGCAATTGGCCGCTGCGGGTGACATAAAGCCCTGCCACCAGCGCTCCATCGGCGTCCAGCACCGCCACACGGCGCATGCCCCGCGCCAGATCGACCGCTTCGATCCGTTCGCCTTCGGGCAGCAGCGCATCGGCATCCACCATGCCATCGCCCGCCAGTTCATGCAGCCACCCGCCTGCAACGCGCGACCGGCTCCACCACACCAGCCCATCAGGTGCAATCGCATCGCCGCGCACCAGAAACGCGCGCCAGTCGCTCGCCACGGCTTCAACCCGGCAGGCGTTATTCTTGAAGCCCGGCTGGCCCGATACCGGATCGACCGATTGATCGGGCATCAGGTTGCCGCGCCCGCCACTGGCCATGGCATCGGTCCAGTGCATCGGCACGAACACCTGCCCGCGCGCCTGCCCATCGGTCACTGCCACGCGGAACACCGAAGCGCCGCTGGCCGAAACCACCCGCGCCAGTCCGCCATCGGTCACGCCCGCCACCGCTGCATCGCACGGATGCACTTCCAGCAGTGGTTCGCGCCGGTGCTGCGCCAGCGTGGGCGAAAGGCCGGTGCGGGTCATCGTGTGCCACTGGTCGCGATAGCGTCCGGTGTTCAGCCGCAGCGGAAAGGCAGGGTCAGCGGCGCGGGTGCGCGGCTCGACCGGCACCACCTTCGCTACCCGGCCGTGCATCGGATGCCGCCCGCCCCACAGGAACGGTGCCATCGTTTCATAGTCTGCGTCCGAAATCCCGGCCTTGTCGGTCAGGTCCAGCACTTTGCCGTGCTTTACGGAAAGCGCAGTCATCGCCGCATATTCGCGGAATACGCCCGCCGCATTGGTCCAGCCAAACGCTTGGCCAAAACCCATGCGGTCAGCCACATCGGCGATGATCGCCCAGTCGGCGCGCGCTTGCCCCGGCGCTGCAAACAGCGCGCGCTGGCGGCTGACGCGGCGCTCGGAATTGGTAACGGTGCCGTCCTTTTCGCCCCAGCCCAGCGCGGGCAGGCGCACATGGGCGAATTTCGCGGTGTCGGTATCGGCGATCACGTCGGATACCACCACCGTTTCGCACTGGGCCAGCGCCTCGCGCACAAAGCCCGCATCGGGCATGGATACGGCGGGATTGGTCGCCATCACCCACAGGAACTTCACCCGGCCATCGTGGACCGCGCGGAACAGGTCCACCGCTTTCAGGCCCGGCTCGGCACACAGCCGGTCGGTCTGCCAGAAGCCCGCCACATCGGCGCGTTCAGCTTCGGAAAAGCCCAGATGGCAGGCCAGCATATTGGCAAGCCCGCCCACTTCACGCCCGCCCATGGCGTTGGGCTGTCCGGTCATCGAAAACGGCCCCGCGCCCGGCGCATTGATGCGGCCTGTGGCGATGTGCAGGTTGATGATGGCATTGCCCTTGTCGGTTCCCGCAACCGACTGGTTGGCCCCCATCGAAAACACGGTGACCATGCGCGGGCGCGCCGCCACCATATCGGCCAGCGCGGCAAAGACCGTCGGGTCCACGCCGCCGTTACCGTCCACTGCGGCGGCAACGTCTTCGGCCAGTCCGCGCTGCACCATGTCTGCCAGCAGTGCATTGAACAGCGCCACATCGCCATCAGGCGAAACGGCCACATGCAGATCGGCCTGCTCCGCCGTTTCAGTGCGACGCGGATCGATCACCACAATCTTCGTGCCTCGCGCTTCGCGCGCGGCTTCGATCCGCTGCCAGATAACCGGATGGCACCATGCCGTGTTCGATCCCACCAGCACGATCAGGTCAGCCTCGTCCAGATCGTCATAAGTGACCGGCACAATGTCTTCGCCAAAGGCGCGGTTGTGTGCGGCCACGGCGCTGGCCATGCACAACCGGCTGTTGGTGTCGATATTGGCGCTGCCGACAAAGCCCTTCATCAGCTTGTTGGCCACGTAGTAGTCTTCGGTCAGCAATTGCCCCGAAACATAGAACGCCACGCTGTCCGGCCCGTGGGTGGCGATGCAATCGCGCATCTTCCCCGCCACTATGTCCAGCGCTTCGTCCCATCCGGCCTGGCGCCGGCCGATCATCGGCGTCAGCAGCCGCCCGTCCAGCGCCACCGTCTCGCCCAGATGGGTGCCCTTTGAGCACAGCCGCCCAAAATTGGCGGGATGTTCGGGATCACCCTTGATGGTGACGGATCGTTCGCCCGTCACCTCGGCACGAATGCCGCACCCGACGCCGCAATAGGCGCAAGTGGTGCGAACGGTGCCAAGGTCAGAGGCGGGGGCGAGCACCACGCTCAGGCCGCCTTCGCGCCCACCACGGCGCTGCGCAGCAGATAGATGCGGCCCGCGTCCACCTTCAGCGGAATGGTCGGCACGCAGCCTTCATCATCGCCCAGCGCCTGCCCGGTCTTCAGCGAGATGTTCCAGTTATGCAGCGGGCAGGCCACCAGGTTGCCGTGGATGATTCCTTGCGAAAGCGGCCCCTGCTTGTGCGGGCACTTGTTGACCAACGCATAGAACTCGTTGGCCTGCGTGCGGAACACGGCCAGTTCCTCGGCCCCCACCACCGGCAGAGTGCGCGCCGTGCCCGGTGCGATCTGGTCAACAGGACCGATATCCAGCCAATCGCCGATCATTATGCATACTCCGTGATCGAAAGGGGGCGCACCTCGGCAAGGTGCTGGTGCAGGTCGGCGTCCTTGCCGGCCACGCGCTCTGCCCAGGGATCGTCCTGACAGAAGGTCTGGGAATAGCGGAACCGCGCGGCCAGCCGCTTCACGCTGTCGGTATCGTCGAACAGCCCGGCTTTCACATGATCCAGCCCCACGCGCTCGATCCACGGCGCGGTGCGTTCCAGATAATGCGCCTGTTCGCGGTAAAGCTGGATGAAGGCCGCACACACGTCCATCGCCTCGGCCTCGGTCGCCACCTTGCACAACAGGTCGGTGGCGCGAACCTTGATCCCGCCATTGCCGCCAACGTGCAGTTCGTAACCGCTGTCGACACAGACCACGCCAAAGTCCTTGATCGTGGCTTCGGCGCAATTGCGCGGGCAGCCCGAAACGGCGATCTTGAACTTGTGGGGCATCCACGATCCCCACGTCATCCGCTCCAGCTTCACGCCAAGGCCGGTCGAATCCTGCGTGCCAAAGCGGCACCATTCGGACCCGACGCAGGTTTTCACCGTGCGCAGGCTCTTGCCATAGGCGTGGCCCGAAACCATGCCCGCCGCGTTCAGATCGGCCCAGACGGCGGGCAGGTCTTCTTTCTTGATGCCAAAGATATCCAGACGCTGGCCGCCGGTCACTTTCACCATCGGCGCGTTGTATTTCTCGACCACATCGGCAATCGCGCGCAGTTCGCGTGGGTTGGTCAGCCCACCCCACATGCGCGGCACCACCGAATAGGTGCCGTCCTTCTGGATATTGGCGTGCATCCGCTCGTTAACGAAACGGCTCTTCTGGTCGTCTTCGTATTCGCCCGGCCATGCACACAGCAGGTAGTAATTCAGCGCGGGGCGGCACGAAGAACAGCCATCGGGCGTGGTCCAGTGCAGTTCCTGCATCACCTGCGGCATGGCCTTCAGGGTCTTTTCCGCAATCAGGCGGCGCACGTCGTCATGGTTGAAGCTGGTGCATTTGCACAGTGTCTTCGGCCCGGATTGCACTTCGCCGCCCAGCGTCAGCGACAGCAGGCTTTCAACCAGCCCGGTGCACGAACCGCAGCTGGCCGATGCCTTGCAGGCCCCGCGCACCGCATCAAGGCTGCATGCGCCGGCCTTGATCGTTTCAACCACTTTGCCTTTGGAAACGCCGTTGCAACCACACACTTCGGCATCGTCCGAAAGGGCGGCAACGGCAGCATTAGGGTCCAGCAGCGCACCCCCTGACGCAAAGGCTTGGCCAAAGATCAGCGCTTCGCGGATATCGGAAACATCCTCGCCCTTCTTCAGCAGGTCGAAATACCAACTGCCATCGGCGGTATCGCCATACAGCACCGCGCCGATCAGGCGGTTGTCCTTCACCACCACGCGCTTGTAGATGCCGCGCGAGGCATCGCGCATCACGATGTCTTCGGCACCGTCCCCGCCCGAAAAGTCACCTGCGGAAAACAGGTCGATTCCCGAAACCTTCAGCTTGGTCGACGTGACCGAACCTTCATAGCCGGTGGGCTGCTGGCAGGCATGATCTGCCAGCGCGCGGCACATGTCCCACAGCGGGGCGACAAGGCCATAGCAAAGCCCGCGGTGCTGCACGCATTCGCCCACCGCCATGATTGCGGGGTCGCTGGTTACCATGTGGTCGTCCACCACGATGCCGCGTTCCACGTCCAGTCCGGCGGATTTTGCCAGCGTGGTGCCGGGGCGGATGCCCACCGCCATGACCACGATGTCGGCCGGAAATTCGCGCCCGTCCTTCAGCTTCACGCCCGCAACATGGCCGTCGCGTCCGATGATCTCGGCGGTATCACCACCGGTCACAATGGTCTGGCCCCGGCGTTCCAGTTCGGTCTTCAGCAGGTAACCGGCCGCTTCGTCCAACTGGCGCTCCATCAGCGTGGGCATAAGGTGAACGACGGTGACCTGCATGCCACGAAGCGAAAGGCCATGCGCTGCCTCCAGCCCCAGCAGGCCACCGCCGATCACCACGGCTGACCCACCCTTTTCGGCTGCGGTCAGCATTTTATCCACATCGTCCAGATCGCGGAACGTCACCACGCCCGCCAGATCCTTGCCCGGAACGGGGATGATGAACGGGTCGGAACCCGTGGCAATCAGCAGCCGGTCATAGGGTTCCACCCGGCCCGACTTCGCAATCACGGTCTGCGTCGCGCGATCGATGGACACCACCGGATCGCCCGAAACCAGTGTGATGGCGTTGTCGGCATACCAGTCGTCACCGTTGATGATGATGTCTTCGAACGCCTTCTCGCCCGCCAGCACTGGCGACAGCATGATGCGGTTGTAGTTCACGCGGGGTTCGGCACCAAAGATCGTCACGTCGAAGCGTGCAGGATCGCGGGCAAGGATTTCCTCTACCGCGCGGCACCCGGCCATGCCGTTGCCGATCACCACCAGTCGTTCCTTCACGGAAACGGTCCGGTCTTTGTCGAGAACTGTCGAAGGGGCGTTCACTCACGTCTTCCTTGCCAGACGCGCAACACAAAAAAGCCGCCCGAACGCATCCCTGTTGGGAAGGTCTGGGCGGCGACGTTGCCACGCGATGTTGATCTGTCCGGCCTTGCGACTCTCCACCCTGCTTTGGGCGGCGCAATGGCCTTCGTTCACTTGGCTAACCGATTCGAGGGCTGCACCGCAAGTATTATTTTGCAGTGCAGCAACCCCCTTTGTCTGTCTCAGAAAGCCACTTCGGCCTGCAGCCACAGCATCTGCCTGTCCACGCCAAAGGTTTTTGCGTTGTAATTCGCATACTTTGCCACCCAGCCGACCTTGCCGGTCTTGAAGCCAAGGCTGGCATCCCATTCGGTGCCATATTTCGCGCCGGTCACATCGCTGTGAAACTCGTGATAGGTGACATTGGCGTTCAGCCCCGGCAGCGCCTTCACTTTGGGCAGGGCCTTGGCCAGCGTGACGTAATAATCTTCAAGCCCGCCCGCAGGCGTCGTCAGGAACAGGTCGGCCCAGCCATTGAACTTGTGCAGCGTGGCCAGCGGCGTCTGGAACGATTTGCCAGCCGCCTTGTCCGCGCCCAGCTTTTCGTAACCGCCGGTCAGGGTAAAGCCTTGATATCCAAGACCCAGTTCGCCCAGAACGTAGTCGGCTTCATAAGTGGTCGGGTTCTGCCCCATGTCCTTTTGGCGGGCATAGCTGGCTAGCACATTCAGCTTCACGCTCTTTGACAGCGGATAGCTGCCGCCAAGCCGCGCGCCGTAGGTTTGTGATGAATTAGCGAAAGCAAAAGCCTCGTCATAATCAAGGATATATGAAAACGCCTTGGCTGTTACCGGGCCAAACTTGGCGGACGCGCCCAGAAACACGAAATCGCCATCCATCGACCGGCGCGGACCGGCTTCGGACCCGAAGATCGAATCCTGCTGGATCGCGTAAGTGCCATCAAGGCTGACCGGGCCAAGCGTCGCTTCGGCGCGCACCGCATCGAACGTCTGTTCGTTCTGACGCCAGCTCACCGATCCGACAAAGCGTTGATCGTCAAGGTTAATCCGCTGGCGACCCAGCGTCAGCGCGAAGGCCTTGGTTTTGTACTGCACCTGCAAGCGGTTCAGGTCGATGCTTTCGGCATCGGGCACCACCGCAAATTGGGTGCGGCGCTGGGGGCTGCCTGCCAGCGCGAAGGGGAAGGCGTTGTACTGCTTGGAAATACCCAGCGTGCCTTCGGCTTCCACCAGAAACGAAAGGTGCGACGGTGCGTGCTTCACCTCGATCCCGGCGCGCAGTCGCGCGGTCAGGGCATCGGCGTCGGTCGTCGGCTGGTCCACGCCCTCATAGCGCAGACGCGCGTCGATGATAGGGTCGATAGTCACACCGTCGGCTACCGCAACCGGATCGCCAAAGGTTTTTCCTGCGGCCTGCGCAGGGTGTGCGAGAGCGATCGGCGACGCGAGCAGCGCCGCCGCCAGAATGCGATTTTTCATGTTTCCCTCCTGATCCCCGTAAGGCCGATCAGGCATCCCCCGATGCCGTTTTGTGTTGTTCAGGTATGTTTAGGTGTCGTTCAGGCCGCTTGCGATTTTGGCCCGTGATCGTACTCAGCCAGAAAGTGCAGAACTTCCTGTCGGTAAGCGTAAAAGCTTGGATGATTTAGCAATTCCTTGCGGTCACGCGGGCGTGGCAGATCCACTTTCAGCACTTTGCCGATGGTCGCATTCGGCCCGTTGGTCATCATCACCACCCGGTCGGCCAGCAGGATCGCCTCGTCCACATCATGCGTCACCATGATCGCGGTCACCTTGGTCCGGTTCCACACTTCGACCAGCACGTCCTGCAAATCCCAGCGCGTCAGGCTGTCCAGCATGCCGAAAGGTTCGTCCAGCAGCAGCAAGCGTGGGCTGAGGGCAAAGGCGCGGGCGATGCCGACGCGCTGACGCATGCCGTTGGACATTTCCGCCGCCATCTTGTCGCGCGCATCGGCAAGGCCCACACGCTCAAGATAGTAATCGACAATTTCCCTGCGTTCCGAACGGGTTGCGTGCGGGTAAACACGCTCAACGCCCAGTGCCACATTCTGTCGCGCGGTCAGCCAGGGCATCAGGCTGGGGGCCTGAAACACCACCGCCTTGTCCGGCCCGGCAATGTCGATTTCGCGGTTATCCAGGATTATGCCACCCTTGCTGATCGCGTTCAGCCCCGCCGCCATGGTCAGCACGGTGGACTTGCCGCAGCCGGAATGGCCGATCAGCGAGATGAATTCGCCCTTGTCCATCAACAGGTTGAAGTCTTCCACCACGGTCAGCGGACCCTTGGGGGTGGGATAGACCTTGTGCAGCTTGAAGAATTCCATGTAGCGCCGCGTCACACCGCCCTTGGCTGCATCGGTATAAGCCTTGGGTGGAGGGGCAAGGTCTAGCGGCGTGACATTGGGCAAGTGCCCGAAATCGCTACCCTTTGCCGCTTTTTCACCGGCCAGACTGCCAAGGTAATTGACGATGCGGGTGCGCAGCGCCTGAAATTCCGGGCTGTCATTCACCGCTTCACGGTCACGCGGGCGGGGCAGGGTTACCGGGAAGATCTGGCCGATCTTTGCCGACGGTGCAGGGGTCAGCACCGCAATACGGTCCGCCAGCAGCAGCGCTTCGTCCACGTCGTTGGTGACAAGGATGATCGTGCGCTTTTCCTCTTCGCGGATGCGGTCAATCTCATCCTGAAGTTTGGCGCGGGTCAGCGCATCCAGTGCCGAAAGTGGTTCATCCAGAAGGAGAATTTCCGGCTCCATGGCCAGCGCACGGGCCACCGAAACACGTTGGCGCATACCGCCCGAAAGCTGACCCGGCTTGCGGTCCATCGCATGGCCAAGACCGACCAACTGCACCTTCTGGCGCACCAGCGCGGCGCGATCTTCGCGGCTGCGGTCCTTGTGGACAGAATCCACCGCCAGCGCCACGTTCTGTTCCACCGTCAGCCACGGAAACAGCGAATAGGACTGGAACACCAGACCACGATCCTTGTCCGGCCCGTCAATCGCCTTGCCGCGCAGCAGGATTTCGCCGGCGTCAGGCTCAACCAGCCCGGCAATGGACGAAATCAGCGTGGTTTTGCCCGCGCCGGAAAAGCCGAGGATGGCGATAAATTCACCTTCTTCAACGTCAAGGTCGATGCCGCCCAGCACCTGCGTCACGCCGCCAGCCTTGCCGGTATAGCTTTTCTGGACGTTCTTGAGCGAAAGGATCGTGGCCATTTTTCGCGCCTTTCTCAGACGGTTCGTTTGGTTCAGACGGTGCGGTTGCGGCTGACGAAGGCCTGCATGGCCATCATCACACGGTCCAGACCGAAGCCGATCAGGCCGATCACCACCACGGCAACCATGATGCGGGCCAGTGACTTTTCCGAACCGTTCTGGAATTCATCCCACACGAATTTGCCAAGGCCGGGGTTCTGCGCGAGCATTTCGGCGGCAATCAGCACCATCCAGCCGGTGCCCAGCGACAGGCGCATGCCCGTAAAGATGTAGGGTAACGACGAAGGCAGGACGAGCCGGGTCAGCTTGGCAAACCAGCCAAGGCGCAGCACGCGTCCCACCGCGATCAGATCCTTGTCGATGCTGGCGGTGCCGATGGCGGTGTTGATAAGCGTGGGCCACAGCGAACAGAGCATGACGACCACGGCTGACACGACAAAGCTTTTCGCCAGCGTGGGATCATCGCTGGTCATCGAAGCCGAGACAACCATGGTGACAATGGGGAGCCATGCCAACGGGCTGATCGGGCGCATCACCTGCACCAGCGGGTTGATAGCCGCGTTCACCCGCTTGGACATGCCCGCGACAAGGCCCAGCGGCACGGCGAACAGCGTGGCGAGAAGGAAGCCCGCCGCCACCGTGAACAGCGATGTGCCGATCTGATCGATGAAAGTGGGCGGGCCGCTGTAGGAATAGCCCGCCGCAACCGCCTCAGCCGCAGAAACGCGGGCCGCAGCGTTTTCTTCCATCAGGCCGGTGAACGCCGCCCACACATCGCCCGGTCCCGGCAGCGCCCCCAGCGAGGTTTGCACCAGAGGCGCCAGCAGCGCCCAAAGGCCAAGGAATGCGCCGATGCCGACAAGTGGAGGCCAAGCGGCCTCGGCAGCGGAGCGCATGTCCGGCAGCTTCAGGCCAAAAGGCAATTTGGGAGCGGTTGGCACGGAAGATGTTTCCTTGGCGATGGGGAGGAGAGGCGCGCTCTCCTCCTTGTCCTTTGGTTTGACGGCCAGGAATTCATCCTTGCGGAGCGGAACGGCGTTCATGGGTTATGTCCTTGGCTTACTTGACGCCGGCCGGGGTCACGGTCTGGCCTTGCTTGAGGCCGATTGTGAACTTGGCGAGATAGGCGTTGGGCTGCTTGCCATTGAAGGTAAGGCCGTCGATGAAGCCCGACTGTTCAGGTTTGTAGCCATCGGTCTGCGGGATCACATCCTTCGGAATAACACCCTTTTCGGCCAGCTCGGTGGCAGCGGCAAGATAGAGGTCGGGGCGATAGACGGCCTTGGCGGTGTCGAAATACCACTGGTCGGGCTTGTCTGCCGGGATTTGGCCCCAGCGACGCATCTGGGTGAGCGTCCACACCGCATCGGAATAGAACGGATAGCCCGCGTGCTGGTTGAAGAACACGTTGAAATCCGGAGCGTCGCGAGTGTCGCCTGCTGCAAAGGTGAACTTGCCGGTCATGCTGGCGGCAAGCACATCGGCGTCGGCACCGACATATTGCGACATCGACAGAATCTTGACCGCTTCGGCGCGGTTCTTGCCACCGTCGGCATCAAGCCATTGCTGGGCCTTGATGATCGCGCGCAGCAGCGCCTTGACCGTCTTCGGATTCTTGGTGGCAAATTCTTCGGTCAGGCCCAGAACCTTTTCGGGATTGCCCTTGAAGATTTCCTCGTCGGTGATGATCGGCACGCCGATCTTCTTTTTAACGGCGGCCTGGTTCCACGGTTCACCCACGGAATAGCCGTCGATCGTGCCAGCTTCGAGGGTTGAGGGCATCTGCGGCGGCGGGGTGACCGAAATCTGCACCTGCGCCGACGTGGTGCCTGCGGTATCGCCGGGCAGATAGAAGCCGGGGTTGATGCCGCCTGCGGCCAACCAGTAGCGCAATTCGTAGTTGTGCGGGCTGAACGGGAAAACCATGCCGAACTTCAGCGACTTGCCCTGCAGCGCGGCAGCCGAAACCGGGTGCTGCACTTTGCCATCGGCGCCCTTGGGCAGGCCGGGCGCGATTTCGCCCCAGACCTTGTTCGATACGGTAATAGCATTGCCGTTGAGATCGAGGCTGATGGGGGCAATCAGTTTGGCCTTTGCACCGATGCCGGCTGCTGCGGCGATGGGCTGGCCTGCCAGCATGTGCGCGCCATCAAGCTGGCCGCCAACCACGCCATCGAGCAGCACTTTCCAGTTGGCCTGCGGTTCGAGTGTGACAGTCAGACCTTCTTCGCGGAAAAAGCCCTTTTCCTGCGCGATGGCCAGTGGTGCCATGTCGGTCAGCTTGATGAAGCCAAGCTTGAGGACCGGCTTTTCGAGGCCATTGGCAGAAGCTGCAGGCTTTTCCGGCGCATCAGCGCTTTGGCCGCAACCTGCCACTGCAATGCCTGCCAGAAACGCTGCGATCATACCGCGCCGGTTGAATGCGAAACCCCGAAATCCGTCCATCTTACCACCCCTCAAGCGGTGCGCGAACAACACGAAAAAGCCGCCCGAACGCATCCCGAAAAGGGAGGTCTGGGCGGCGACGTTGCCACGCAATGAAACTGCTGCGTCGGGAAGCGGTTTGTCCGCCCGACCTTGGGCAGCGCTTCATCGACAAGACGCAAGCTATGTGATTCGGGGCGGATTCGGCAAGCGATTTTTGCGGTGCAGCAGAATTTTATTCGTTGGCCTGGCTTTGGATGTAGTCCGACAGGTGAACAGGATCGAACGTGGCACCGTCAAAGAAACTGTTGTTTTCCAGCGTTATAATGCCCTGCTGCATGCTGACGGAGGTTGGCCCGGCAAGGCTGCCTTCGACCTTTGAACTGGCACCGGGAAGCGGTTCTGCAGTGCCCAGCAATGCGCTGCGGTATACATCCGGGCGGAAAACGCGGGCGGCATGGGCCGCTTCGGATGGGTCAAAGCCCACACCATCCCATCGGACCATCTGCGAATAGAGCCATTCAGCCTGACTGACCCAGGGGAAGTTGGCCGCTTCGCGGTACTGGAACATGAAGTCGGGATATTTCACCGTATCGCCGCCCCGAACCAACAGCAGCCGGTCAGAAATGGCATGGTGAATCAGCCGGGCCGACCCGTCAATATATTCAGGCCGGGCAAGAATGGCGGCGTTCACTTCCCAGTTTTCGGGATCGACAAAGTGGCGGCCCGCCTTGACCAGTGCGCGGATCAGGCCTTCCATCTGCTCGCGCCGATCTTCCAGCACGGACTGGCGCATGGCCAGCACCTTTTCCACGCCGCGCCGCCAGACCTGCGCGGTAACCAGCACGATACGGCCCGCGCCACGTTCCACGGCCACGCTGTTCCATGGTTCGCCAACGCAGATGCCGTCAACCTCACCTGCGTCCAATGCATCGGCGCAGAACGGCGGCGGGACGGTGGTGATTTCAACGTCGCGGTCAGGCCGGATGCCGCAACCGGCCAGCCAGTAGCGCAGCATGTAGTTGTGGCTGGAAAAGCGGTGCACCACGCCAAAACGCAGCGGGTTTCCGGCAGCTTTACGTTGTGCCGCAACGCGGGCCAGTGCCGCGCCAACCTGCACCGGATCGCCCAGTGCGCCTGAGGGACAGACCTGATCGGCCAGATCACGGCGAAGAGTAATGGCGTTGCCGTTCAGCCCCAGCACGAAGGGCACCGACAGCGGCACCGCAGGCCGCCCCCGGCCCAGCGTGGTCGCGATGGCCAGCGGGGCAACCATGTGGGCGGCGTCGCTGTGGCCATAGAGCAGCCGGTCGAGCACCGTCGCCCAGCTCATGTCGCGGACCAGCCGCAGCGAAATGCCTTCTTCTTCGGCAAAGCCGTGTTCGCGCGCCAGGATTGGCAGGCAGGCATCGACCAGAGGCAGGAAGCCGACAGTCAGTTCCATCGAGATCAGCTTCCTCCCATCAGCTTGTGCGCGGTGACGACAGCTTCGGCAATGTCGCCAATGCGCTTGCCCTGATTCATTGCCGCCTTGCGCAGTTCTGTATAAGCCTGTGGTTCGGTCAAGCCCCGGCTGTCCATCAGGATGCGCTTGGCCTTGTCGATGGTATCACGTTCAGCCAGCTTGCCTTTGGCTTCAGCCAGATCGGATTGCAGCCGGGAAAAGGCGTTGAAGCGCTTGACCGCAAGATCAAGGATGGGGCGGATGCGGTGCGGGGCAAGGCCATCGACCACATAGGATGAAACGCCGGCATCGATGGATGCGGCGATGGCGTCTTCATCGCTTTCATCCACGAACATGGCGATGGGGCGAGCCAGAACCCGGCTGACGGCGAAGTATTCTTCCAGAACGTCGCGCGAAGGGTTGCCAAGGTCCATCAGCACGATGTCTGGCTCAATCTCGCCAATTCGGGCCACCAGACCCCGGCGTTCGGTCACCACAAAGATATCGCAGTCGTCCATCGCCGCAAGCCCTTCATGGATCACGGCGGCGCGGCTGGCACTTTCATCGACAATGGCGATGCGCATGGCGCGCTTGTGCGCTGCAACATTGCCGGATGCAACAGGGAACTGGGGAATTGATGGCATTTGCGCGGCACTTTGCGGTTGATCTAGCCAATCCCTGCATCAGTCCATCGCGGGTTTGGTTTGGACCGCGCGGGGCCGAACAACTAAGTCCGGAGCAAGCAAAACCTGCGCATCGGCGCAGTTTGAGAGGAGCTTGCAATGGACCCCGTAGCAATGGCACGCCGGCTCGGCGAAGGGCTGCTGTCATTTCCCGTCACCCCGTTTTCTGCCGATGGGAGCATCGATCTTGGGGCCTTTCAGGATCACTGCACATGGATGCTGAACCATGAACTGACCGGCCTGTTCGCCGCAGGCGGCACCGGCGAATTCTTTTCGCTGACGCCCGATGAAGTGGTGGATGTGGTGCGCGCTGCGGTGGAAGTGCGCAAGGATGGTGTGCCGGTGATCGCAGGTTGCGGGTATGGCACGGCCATTGCCACTGGCATTGCGCGCGGCGCTGAAAAGGCGGGCGCGGATGGCGTGCTGCTGCTGCCGCCTTATCTGGTGGGATCTAAGCAGGAAGGCCTTGCCGCGCATATCGACGCGGTGTGCCAGTCCACCGGCCTTGGCGTGATTGTCTATAACCGCGACAACGCCATTCTGGACGACGAAACGCTGGCCCGCCTGTGTGATCGCAATGCCAATCTTGTCGGCTTCAAGGACGGCGTGGGCGACATTGAGCTGATGCAGCGCATCTATACCCGCATGGGTGACCGGCTGACTTATATCGGCGGCCTGCCCACGGCGGAAACATATGCCACGCCGTATCTGACCATGGGTGTGACGACGTATTCATCGGCCATCTTCAACTTCATGCCGGAATGGGCGCTGGCGTTCTACAAAGCTGTGCGCGCGGGCGATCATGCCCATGTGCAGGCACAGCTGCGCGATTTCGTGCTGCCCTATATCGCCCTGCGCAATCGCGGGCGCGGCTATGCGGTGTCGATCGTCAAGGCCGGATGCCGGGTGATCGGGCGCGATCCGGGGCCGGTGCGCTCGCCCCTGACCGATCTGAGCGCTGCCGAGCAGGACGAACTGCGCGTGCTGATCGCCAAGGTGGACAGCAAGGCCCTCGTCGGAGCGGCCTGATTGGCCTAGGCTCTGCGCCATGTTTGAACTGAGCCAGCTTCGCTGTTTCGTGGCCGCGGCCGAAGAACTCCACTTCGGCCGCGCTGCCCGGCGTCTGAACATGACGCAATCCCCGCTGAGCCGGCAAATTCAATTGCTTGAGCGGATTCTGGACGTGACCTTGCTGGAACGCACCAGCCGCAATGTGGCGCTGACGCCTGCGGGGCGGGTGTTCCTTATCGAGGCGCGGCGCATCGTCCGGCTGGCTGAAAATGCCGCGCTTTCCGCCCGGCGCGTGGCCAAGGGCGATGCAGGCAAGGTGTCGGTCGGGTTTACCGCGGTTTCAGGGTATTCGCTGGTGCCACGCATCGTGGCAACTGCCCGCACCGCGTTGCCGAACATCGAACTTGAACTGCATGAAATGGTGTCGAGCGACCAGACGGAGGCCCTGCTGACGGGGATGGTGGACCTTGCCTTCATGCGCCCACCCATCGTGCGCAGCGAATTTGACACCGCGCTGGTGCGCAGTGAACCGCTGGTCGTCGCCCTGCCCGAAGGCGACCCGCGCGAGGCCAAGGACGAGCTTTCGATGGCCGATCTCGAAGGGCATCCGATGGTGATGTATTCGCGGCAGGGAGCGGGCTATTTCCATGATATGCTGATGCGCTTTTTCGATGACGCAGCGATCAGCCCGCAGGTCTTGCAACACGTCACGCAAATTCATTCGATGCTGGGATTGGTGCGGGCAGGCGTGGCGGCGGCCATCGTGCCAGAATCTGCGGCTGACCTGCATCCTGATGCCGTGCAGTTCCGGCGGCTGGCGACAAAGCCTGAAAAGCCGGTGGAACTGTTCATGGCGTGGAAGCGCGAAAACGCCAATCCTGCGTTGGATGCGGTGCGCAAGCTGTGCCTTCAGGTGCTGGGCGGGTGACGCAAGGCGCCGATCCTGTTGCCCGGACGCGCCATGGGCGGGTGCGGGGGTATCGGGAAAGCGGCGTTCTGGTGTTTCGCGGGGTGCGCTATGGTGCGGATACGCGCGCCACGCGCTTTGCCCGCGCAAATGTGCCGCAGGCCTGGGCCGACATCGCGCCTGCGCATGATTATGCCGCCGCAGCGCCGCAGACCCATGCGGAAGAACCGATCAGCGAAGACTGCCTGTTCCTGAACGTATGGACCCCGGCGCTGGATGCCGGGGCAAGGCCTGTGATGGTCTATCTGCACGGCGGCGCACACGCCCATGGGTCTGGTTCCGATCCGCTGTATGATGGCGGCAATCTGGTGCGGCGGGGCGATGTGGTGGTGGTCACGCTGAACCACCGGCTGGCGGGCTTCGGTTATGGCTATTTCGCCAATCTGGGCGGGCCTGAGGAATCCGGCAATGTCGGCAACCTCGATATTTGCGCGGGCCTGGAATGGGTGCGCGACAACATTGCCGGGTTCGGGGGTGATCCACGTCGGGTAATGATCTTTGGCCAGTCGGGCGGCGGGGCCAAAGTGGTGACGCTCATGGCGATGGAAGCGGCGCGACCTCTATTCCATTCCGCCGCAACGATGAGCGGGCAGCACGTCACCGCCATCGGTCCGATGAACGCCACCCGCCGCGCTGCTGCGTGGATGAAGGCGGCGGGGGCAGATGATTTTGCCACCTTCCGCGCATTGCCGATGGAACGGCTGGTCGAAGCGATGGCCGCGCGTGACCCGATTGAGGCGAAGGGCGCAATCAGCTTTGCCTCGACGCTGGATCATCGGGTGCTGAAACGCCATCCGTTCTTCCCCGATGCCCCGGCAGGGGCGGCGGATATTCCGCTGATTATCGGCAATACCCACGACGAAACCGGATACTGGCTGGCGTCCACGCTGAAGGCGGACGACACCACATGGGACAATCTGGAAGCGCGCGTGGGCCAGCAGATCGTCAAGGATGCCGATCCGCAATGGCTGGTGGCGCGCTACCGCGAACTTTACCCTGAACGCACGCCGGGCCAGCTTCTGCTGGCGATTTCAACTGCCGCGCGCTCATGGCCGGGGCATCTGGTGCAGGCGGAAGCGCGCGCGGCGCTGGGCACGGCAGACGCGCCGGGGCCGACATGGATGTATCAGCTTGATTTCCCCTCACCCGAAGCAGGCGGGGTGCTGGGTGCGTTTCACACGCTGGATATCGGGCTGGTCTTTGCCAACACGCATCTGCCACAGGCCCGCACTGGCAATACGCTGGAAGCGGCGCGGCTGGCCGGGCAGATGGCCGATGCCTTTATCCGGCTGGCGCGCGATGGTGATCCCAATGGCGGCGACTTGCCGCACTGGCCGCGTTTCACGCTGGATCGGCGCGACACGATGATCTTTGACCTCCAAGTGCGGGTGGAGCGCGATCCGCGCGGGTCGGAGCGCAAGCTGCTCGCGCCGATTCCTTATATCAAACCGGGTGGGTGATATTCACCGCTTCCACGGCAGCGACAGGCAGGGCCGGTTGGCATAGCGGGTCATCGCCAGCGTCAGGTCCGCGCCGCAACCGGGGGAAAGGGTGACGGCAAAGCTGCGCGCAGCCACATCACGCCGCACGCTGCCCTGCATCACCGCATCGATCCGATGTTCGCCAAAGGCGCCGCCTTGCACCACCACGTCGCGCGGGGCGGTGCCCAGATTGACCAGCGTGACGCGGGTTTCCCGGTCGGTCATGCCGTGGACCAGCGCGGCCACATCTTCGGGTATTCCGGCGCGGCGGCGGGCAGGATCGAAATAGCGCAAGCGGCAATGCAGCGGCACGCCACCTTGCGGCGGGCTGGTGCGCGACCATGTTGGACGGGCGATATGCAGGCCGCCGGTCATGGTCTGGACCAAAGCCTTGGCGCTGGCGGGGTTGAAGTCCAGCGTCCAGTCGGCCAGCCGGGTTTCGGGCGTTGAAGTATCGGCGCGATAGGCCGCAACGCGCGCGTTCAGCCGTTGGCGGTCGGCGCTCAACACCTCTTCGGCATAGCCGGGATTGCGGCCTTCGATAAATGCGATCCACGGATCGTCACCGGCAATCTCGCGGTCTTGCGGGTCTTGCGTGGCATACCAGATTTCAAAGGCACTGGTGCGGTATGGCCCGGCCTTCCAGCCGTGCCAGCCATCCGGGCCATACATTGTGGGCGCAGACAGCGCACCATCGACCATGCAGGCGGCATTGTTAATGCGCTGGGTCTGCCGCCGCCACAGGTGCATGTATTCCATATCACCACTGAGCAGCAGGGCGTTGTAGAACGCGGTGATCGAACGCGGCACGCGGTTGCGGTGTTCGCGCGCTCCGGTTTGCGGGACCACGGGGGAAAAATTCCAGCCATAAGTGCCGCCCCACCAATCGGGCGCGGCCTTGCCGTCCAGCCCGACCTTGCTGGGCAGGATATCGCCATTGGCGCGGGCGCGACTGGCCCATGCATCGAAGTAGTCCAGCGCCCATTGCCGGAACCTGTCCCCCAGCCCCAGCGCATAGGCATTCAGCCCCAGCGTGGTTGCCTGAAGGTTCAGCGGGTTGTCGCCCACGACGTCGGTATATTCGGCATAATGGGCAAGAAACTGCGCGTAATCGTCCTCACCATGTTCAAGGTGGAAGCGGCTGGCGTCGAACGGATCGCCTGCCCAGTCGAGCGGCGTTGCCGTGCGCAGCAACGGGCCGCGACTGCCGTTCATCAGGCTGCGAATCACCCGCGCCTTCGGGTCATAATTACCCACCGAACGGTCGCGCCCGGTATAGAGATCGGCAAACATGCGGGTGCGCAGGGCAAGGCGCGGATCATCAGGCGCACTCAGGCCCATCACGTTGAAGGTGGAAAGCCCTTCGGCGTTATGCTGCCAGTCCATCTGCGCCGGAAAAT